>NZ_JBBBVQ010000024.1:0-92153 GCF_037199735.1 Oryzifoliimicrobium ureilyticum
GCTTCCAACTCCCGTGTTGAGATCTGCAAAACCCCAACAGGATAAGCCGAAAGGCTGGAAGTGTGACTGTCCCTCTATCTTCACCTGCATCTCAGTGATCCGTTCTATCGGCGGAGGTGCCCTCTTTCATGCCACCTCCTTTGGTTCTCAAAGACAAACCCAGCGATACGACGGATGTTCCAAATATTAGCAGGTAGATAAGGAATGGTCGAAAGCCGCCATTTGAGAGCGGCACAGGGTACTGGCCACGTTACACCTAGGCCGCCCAGCTTCGTTCGAGCACGGAAATCCAGTTCAAATGGGAAATCTTCATCAAATCCTCGTCATTGAATCCGGCACTACGAAGCGCATCAATAAGCCGCGGCAGTCCAGCTGCATCCTTCAGTGCGGCAGGTATCGTTGTCCCATCAAAATCCGAGCCGAGCGCGACGTGGTCGACGCCGATCCGTTCGGCGACGTAAGCCGCGTGGCGAGCAATAAGGCCGATATCCGTTTGGGCATTCTTCACCCCATCTTCGCGCATGAAGAGCACACCGAAATTGATGCCGACAAGGCCGCCTGTATCTTTAATCGCGTCGAGCTGCCGGTCGGTCAGGTTTCGGCTGTGCGGGCACAGCACATGCGCGTTTGAATGGGAGGCAACGAGAGGAGCATTTGAAAGCTTGGCAATATCCCAAAAGCCCTGTTCATTCATGTGCGATAGATCGATCATGATGCCAAGTTCATTGCAGGCGCGGATCAGATCTTTGCCGCTCTCTGTTAAACCCGGCCCAATGTCCGGCGAAGATTGAAAGCGGAAGGGAACACCGTAAGCAAAGATATTGGGTCTGCTCCAGACGGGACCGAGCGTGCGTAAGCCTGCCTCATAAAGAACGTACAGAGCGTCAAGGTCGGCAGCCACCGCTTCCGCGCCTTCAATGTGAAAGACAGCAGCAAAACTTTCTTGCTCCAACGAATGTCTGAGATCCTCGCCTGTACGGCAAATTGTGAGGGCTCCCTGCGAAGCTCTTTCGATATCGATGAGAAGACGCATCATCGACATCGTCTTTGTGAGAGCCTCCGCCTGCGACGGGGCTAGAAAGTCACCATTGGCGTCCTTGGCCATTCCAGGAGAGGGAACATAAGCAGCGCAAAGTCCGCCAGCCAAACCGCCAGCTCTCGCCTTCTGCAGGTCGATATTACCTGCTTCTTCTCCATTCAAGAACCGACTGACTTGGTCATTTCCGCCGCTCATCTGCAGCCGGAGCAGCGTATCGTTGTGACCATCGAAAACCGGAAAGGGGCTGTGCAAGAGATTATCCAAATATTTGAGTTGGTGGCCAGACCCTAACTGGGGCGGGACCCTTGTTCGGGGCTATTCGATCCTGCTTTGGCGCGAACGTGTCGAGGCGGTCTAAGTTTTGCGAACGGTTTACAGCTATACCGCGGTTCGCCGAGCAACCTCAAGATAGAGCTTTCGAAGCCTTTGGACGATCGGGCCAGGCTTACCGTCACCGATCGCTTTGCCGTCGATCATGGTGATTGGCATGATGAAGTTCGAGGCACTTGTCAGGCAAGCTTCCTTCGCCGACAAGGCTTCTTCAACGGAAAAGGGACGCTCTTCAATCGCTAAGCCCTCTTCTCGAGCCAGCTCAATGGCGGCAATTCTGGTGCAGCCAGGTAGTGTTGCGGTGCTGTTGGCGCGTGTCACAAGCTTGCCGTCATGGGTTACAAGATAGGCAGTGGAAGAGGCGCCTTCCGTGACCAGACCATCTTCTACCATCCATGCTTCGTCGCAGCCATCCGCTTGGGCAATTCTCTTGGCCAGAACCTGCGGCAGAAGGCAGATTGTCTTGATGTCGCGCCGCGCCCAGCGCTGGTCAGCAACAGTTTTTACCTTGAGCCCCTGTTTCAAAGCCTCTCCGCCGTCTAGGCGTTTGGCTTGTGTGAACATGACGAGCGTTGGTTGAAGATCCCTTGAAAACAGGAAGTTCCTGTCCTCGGTGCCTCTGGTATATTGCAGATAGATCAAACCTTCATTGAGGTTATTCTTCTCGACAAGAGTTTTTTCGATGTCAACGATCTCGTTGGTGGACATGGGCAGATAGCCACCGATTTCGCCGACGCTTCGTTCAAGTCTTGCCATATGGGGAGCGCTGTCGATCAAGCGGCCGTCAAGCACGGCCGTGACTTCATAGATCCCGTCCCCAAAAAGAAAGCCGCGATCGAAGATCGAGATGGAGGCGTCGTGCTCTGGCACGAAATTGCCGTTGACATAGACGATGCGGCTGGTCTGCCCTGACATGAAATCTCCTGCTCTCCTAAGCAAATAGACGTTTGACGTATTCTAACGAGATGGCTGGGACCGTGGAGTTCCGTCCGGTGACGGCATTGAAGCCTTTGGTCGTCTTTGCCATCGTCAGCGAATTCAAAATTGCCTCTTCTGTCGCTTCTATCACGGCCTCGAAAAGTGGGGAGACCGCTTCGTTGGAAAGGCAAGCATAAGTCGCAAGGCCTCGCCTACGTTCAGCCGTGCGACGTACCGGTTCGGCCGTCGATAAAGCAAGGGCATAATCACCCGATCCGTTACTGAGCGCAGCGCCTGTTTTCGCAAGCCCGCCGAAACAGCGCTGGGCCAAACGCGTCAAATTTCGCGAGCAAAGCGGCGCATCCGTAGCCACGATGATGACAATCGAACCATCTTTGTCAGCGATGGGTTCGGTATGATAGGTTCGGCCAGCAATTGCCAATGTGCCGCCGTAATTCGACTGCACGAGGACGCCTGCCACGTAGGTGTTTCCAAGGATATTGACTTGCCGTGAGCTCGTGCCAATCCCGCCCTTCAGCCCGAAGGCAACAGTGCCGGTACCGGCGCCGACCGCGCCTTCCTCCACTGGACCGCTGTGCGCTGTTTCGATGGCGAGCCTTATCTCGTCGATCGTAGGGCGAGCACCACGTATATCGTTCAGCCGACCGTCGTTCGTTTCACCGACGACAGCGTTGAGGGACACAATTTTATGGTTCCCTGGGATTTGCAGAACATGCTGGTTGACCGCCTCTATGGCGCGCCCAACGGCAAGGGTATTGGTAAGAACAATCGGCGTTTCGATTTCGCCCAGTTCGATGATCTGTGTGCTGCCGGCAAATTTTCCGAAGCCGTTATATACCGCGAATCCTGCCGGGACTTTGTCGGCAAAGACGTTCCCACCATGCGGGATTATGACTGTGGCTCCGGTTCTGACCCGGTCTCCTTCCACGCAGGTGACATGACCCACGCGAACGCCTTCAATATCCGTAATGGCATTGAGCGGTCCCGGCTCGTATCGCCCTATCTCGACACCGAGCCCTCTTACTCTAACACGTTGTTCTTCAGACATTTCGCCCCTCGAAACCGCGACTCTTGAAGATCACGGTACTCGAAGGGCACAATAGAAACAGATTATGCTGGAACTGTGTTAGCCTGTTTTCTTAAGAGCTCCATCGCAGCATCACGGTTGCAAGCGGTGGAAGTTCAAGCATGATCGAATGTGATCTTCCGTGTGACGCGACCGTTTCCGAATGCCGGTCGCCAATGCGGATGCCACCTCCGCCATAGATTTCTGCATCGGAGTTGATGACTTCGCGCCATAGTCCTTCAGAGGGTACGCCAACGCGATAACCTGATCTGACCACTGGGGTCATGTTTGACAGAATCAACATGATTTCAGAGCGCGATTGCGAGTAGCGCAACATGCCGAAAACCGAATTTTCCGAATCGTCGGCGACCGCCCACTCAAAGCCCTCGGGATGGAAATCGCTATATTGAAGCTCCGTGTGATGCGCGTAGACGTGGTTGATGTCACGCACCAGTCTCTGCATGCCCAAATGCTGTGGCTGATCGAGCAAATCCCAGTGGACCGACGCATCGTGGTTCCATTCGGTCGGTTGCGCGAGTTCGCTTCCCATGAAAAGCAGCTTCTTGCCGGGGTGGGCCCACATGAACGCAAGGTAAGCGCGTAGATTGGCATACTTCTGCCACTCGTCGCCCGGCATTTTCCCGAGCAGCGACCCTTTTCCGTGAACGACCTCATCATGTGAAATCGGCAGCATGAAGCGCTCAGAGTAAGCATAGACCATGCCGAAGGTCATCGAATGATGGTGGTATTTCCGATAGACAGGGTCTTCCGATATGTAATGGAGCGTATCGTGCATCCACCCCATATTCCATTTGAGGTCGAAGCCTAGACCGCCTTCTTCCGGTGATTTGGTGACACCCGGGAACGCGGTTGATTCCTCTGCGACGGTAAATGCGTGAGGGCAGCGTTGGTGGACAATGCTGTTGAGATGCTTGAAAAACTCGATTGCCTCGAGATTTTCACGCCCGCCATACTGGTTCGGGATCCATTCGCCTTCTTCGCGGCTATAATCGCGGTAGAGCATCGAGGCGACCGCATCGACGCGAAGTGCATCAACATGGTATCGCTCCAGCCACTCTAGTGCGCTCGCAATCAAGAAGCCTTTGACCTCGTTCCGACCAAGATTATAGATCAGAGTATTCCAGTCGCGGTGGAAGCCCTCCCGGGGGTCCTCATGTTCGTAAAGAGCAGTCCCATCGAAACGCGCCATCCCCCAAATATCTGTTGGGAAATGCGCTGGTACCCAGTCAAGGATCACCCCGATCCCGGCATCATGGCAGCGATCCACGAAATAAGCGAAATCTTCAGGCGTGCCGTATCGCCCGGTCGGAGCAAATAGGCCGAGCGGCTGGTAACCCCATGAGCCGCCAAAGGGATGCTCCATGATGGGAAGTAGCTCGATATGCGTGAAACCCATCTCCCGCACGTATGGAACGAGACGCTGGCTAAGCTCCACCCAATCAAGCGGCCGGTTGCCGTCGGACGCATTGCGGATCCATGAGCCGACGTGGACCTCATAAACGGAGACAGCACCCTCCAGACGGGAGCGACCGTCCCGGCGCCGCATCCAGTCATCGTCATTCCATTGAAACGGCGCGGAGGAAGCAACGATGGATGCTGTAGAAGGTGCCGCTTCGGCGGACCGGGCTACCGGATCTGCCTTCTGCGGCAGGGTGTGACCGTGAGGATCGATGATCTCGTATTTGTAGCGTTCGCCTGGCGTGAGCCTTGGAATAAAAATTTCCCAGACACCTGCTTGTTGCCGCAAACGCATCGGGTGGCGCCGGCCGTCCCAGGCATTGAAATCACCGACTACAGAAACGCGGCGGGCATTGGGAGCCCACACAGCAAAGCGCACGCCTTCAACGCCTTCAACGGTCATATGAACCGCTCCAAGTGCCTGGGCAAGATTGTAATGCGTTCCCTGCGCAATCAAATGAAGATCGAGCTCACCAAGAAGAGGGCCGAAGCTGTAAGGATCTTCTGTGTTTTGCGTTGCGTCGGGCCAGCCGATGCGCAAATCGTAATGTGTCGCGTCGGGAATATTGGCGGCAAACAAGCCAGCGGGATGAATAAGCCGAGCGGTTGCCAGCCTGCCACCGGTTCCACGCTCGATGATATCAAGCTTCTCTGCCCCAGGCAAAAAGGCGCGCACCACCGAGGCGCCGTTCGACGTATGGTGACGCCCAAGGATCGCGAAAGGATCGCCATGCCGTCCTTCGACGAGAGAGGTCACTGCGTCCGGATGAACATTTGCGAGAAGTTCGGAATTGTCGATGATCATCAATGGGTCTCCGTCAGCCGTGCCACAATGGCATTGAGGCCGGCCAGGGGAATTGGCAGCCATTTTGGTCTGTTGCGTGCCTCATAGGCAATTTCGTAAGCTGCTTTTTCGAGAAGGAAGATGTCGAGCAGATCCTGGATATCTTCCTTGCTATGCGGCAAATCCGGGGAAGCATTAAGAGCCTCCGTGTAGGCAGACAGAAACGTTTCTTCAGCCTGCTCCGCAAATCGCCTGATGACCTCACGTCGACGCTCGTCGTGATGCTCGGTTATTGCGTCGTTGTCGAGCTGCGCGGTTGCTGTCAGGTAGGCCAGCGAACGCAGCAAGCCGGCTGCATCCCGCAAGGGGCTTGTCTTGGAACGGCGTTCTTCGAGATTGCGCGCTGGCTCGCCTTCGAAGTCGATGATGACCGCATCGCTTTCGGTGACGAGAATCTGGCCCAAATGGAAATCACCATGCGTCCGCGTCAATAGGGCGTCTTTCGCCTTGTCAGACCGCTCGGCTGCCAGTCGCAAAATGGCATCCTTTCGTTCGAGAAGTGAGTTGGCCAGCTCTCGCGTTGCCGGTTCTATGTCGTCGCCGAGATCAGGGAGTTTCGAAAAGGCATAAGCAATTTCCCCGGTCGCCGAATTCCGGATAGTTTCGACGTGTTCGTCACGGGCGCGCAGGGGCGCGAACGCTTCGTCATCCGTTGGCCGTGCCAGCACCACATGAAGTTCGCCAAGGCGCTGCCCGACCATCGAGATGAAGTGCAACAAAGGCTGGAACTGTTCGTCTGCCGTTTCCGTTGGCGCATCGGTGAGCACGATCTCATCGGCCACGCGTCGCAGGTTGGATAACATCCAGTTCCAAGCATCACCCTGGTTTCGGATGGCGCCCTGAACGATGATCAATGTCGAGCGACGCCCATCTCCATCAGTAAGAGCGACCTCGCCCAAGAGCGGCGCGGTATGGTCATAGCCGGCTTTCGTCAGAAAACGGGTCATCTCGACTTCGGGATGAGTGCCCACAAAGACATGGCGAATGAGCTTGATCATTGCTTGATCGCCAACGATCAGAGAGCTGTTCGATTGCTCGGCGGAGAGCCAGTGGATGGAAAGATCATCGGTCAGTTCCAGAGCGTCGATCTGGTCGGTGCCGACAAATTCGATCGTTCCTGTCCGCCCCGTCGTCGTTGAACGATTGCGCAGGCCTTGAAGGATGCCGTGAGCCATGGTCTCGACCGCAAATCCATCCGTCAGGAAGCCGACGCGCTTGCCTTGTCTGACGCGCGCGAGCGAAAGCTGCTGCGCAAGGATGTTCGGCGGTGTATCGTCCCACGATACGGTCAGAGGAAGCTGGTATGTCTCAACATGGTCGGGCAGAACCGCCTCCAATTCGCCGAGCACTACCCCCTCGGCAAATGGGATCGGCGTTGCCGAGATCAGTCGTGCTGTCACCAAGGGCTGGTCTTTCGCACCGAACCAGCGACGCCGCGACAGGTAAGCGGGCAGGATTTCGTTGCTGAGCGTGCGCATATGCTGCGGATCATCCACCAACTCCGTCAGGCTGCGCCGGAACACCACCGTCAGAAAATCCGGCAGCTGCTCCGGGGGGGCGGTCCTCCATGCCGGGCCATCGGCTTCGGCATTGAGCTGGAACCAGAAGAACCCGTAGGGAGGTAACGTCAGGAGGTATGTCAATTGCCCGATTGGCGGAAATGGCGACATGCCCGTCAACTCGATGGGGATGCGGCCCTCAAAGGCACTAAGGTCGAGTTCCACCGCCTGAGGAAGACGTGAAAGGTTGACGACGCATAAAAGGACCTCATCTCCGTACTCACGGAGATAGGCCAAAATACGCCGATTGCTCGGCTTGAGAAAGCGAAGTGTTCCGCGACCGAAAGCAGGATGGTTGCCGCGCAGCGCAAGCATCCGCCTCGTCCAGTTCAGCAACGAATGCGCGTCCGCCCCCTGCGCCTCGACGTTCACGGCTTCATAGCCATAAAGTGGATCCATGACAGGCGGCAAAACGAGCCTTGCCGGATCCGCCTTTGAAAATCCGCCGTTTCGATCTGGTGACCATTGCATCGGTGTGCGCACACCGTCGCGGTCCCCCAGGTAAATATTATCGCCCATGCCGATCTCGTCGCCGTAATACAGAACGGGCGTTCCCGGCATGGATAAAAGCAGCGCGTTCATCAATTCGATGCGACGGCGGTCGCGCTCCATCAGCGGTGCTAGGCGTCTGCGAATGCCGAGGTTGATGCGGGCGCGTTTGTCTGAGGCATATGTGTTCCACAGATAGTCGCGCTCTTCGTCTGTCACCATTTCAAGCGTCAGCTCGTCGTGGTTGCGCAGGAAGATCGCCCACTGACAGGTTTCAGGGATCTCCGGCGTCTGGCGCATAATATCGGTAATGGGAAAGCGATCTTCTTTGGCAATAGCCATGTACATGCGCGGCATGAGAGGGAAATGGAATGCCATGTGGCATTCGTCGCCATCACCGAAATATTCGCGCGTGTCTTCAGGCCATTGGTTTGCTTCGGCCAGCAACATGACGCCGGGATGGGTGGAGTCCAAAGCTGCACGGATGCGCTTTAGGATGTCGTGCGTTTCCGGCAGATTCTCGTTGTTCGTGCCTTCACGCTCGACCAAGTAGGGAATGGCGTCGAGGCGGAAACCGTCGATGCCTGTTTCCAGCCAGAACCGCATGATATCGAGCAGCTCTTCCATGACTGGCGGATGATCGAAGTTCAGATCCGGCTGGTGCGAATAGAAGCGGTGCCAGTAATAGGCGCCTGCGACCGGATCCCAAGTCCAATTCGATTTTTCGGTATCGAGGAAAATAATCCGCGTTTCAGGAAACTTCTGATCGGTATCGGACCATACATAAAAATCGCGCTCGGACGAGCCGGCAGGCGCTTGCCGCGCCCGCTGGAACCAAGGATGTTGGTCCGAGGTGTGATTGATGACGAGTTCGATAATGACGCGGATATTGCGCTCGTGCGCAGCTGTGACGAATTTGCGAAAATCGTCCATCGTTCCGTAGTCTGGGCTGACATTGCGGTAATCGGCGATGTCATAACCATCATCGCGTCGCGGAGACGGGAAGAACGGCAGGAGCCAGATAGCGTTAACGCCGAGAGCGGCGATGTGGTCGAGCTTTTGATACAGGCCCTCGAAATCGCCGATGCCATCACCATTGGCATCATAGAAAGACTTGATGTGAAGCTGGTAGATAATGGCGTCTTTGTACCAGAGGAGATTGTCTGAATTGCCAGCATTGGTCAGATCAGTCGTTACGTCATGCGAAATCGTGCCGTCCATGTTCAAACTTCCTCTGATCTAATACGCCAGATGGTGAATGGCATGCCGTTCGGATCAAGCCGCACGCGCTGCCATTTCCCTCTCAAAATAAATTTGCCGCCGCCGATCAGGTCTTCCATCGCCAGCGCGCCGCCGTCGTCGAGACCGAAGTTCCAAAGCGGAATCTCAATATCGCTTTCCTGCACATTGTATGGATCCATGCTGACCGCGATCAGCAGGACATTATGACGTCCGGCACTCGCCTTCTCGAAGAACATCACATTGCTATTGGACGAGCCAAGAAGTGTTAGCCCGAGATGCGAATGCAATGCCGGATTGTCTCTGCGGAGACGGTTCAGCAGAGCGATCTCGGCCTTGATGTTTCCGGGACGGTCCCAGTCCCATGCGCGGATTTCGTATTTCTCGCTATCGGCATATTCTTTGCGCTTGGCATCGGGCCTGCCTTCGCACAATTCGAAGCCATTATAGACACCCCAAAGGCCTGACAGTGTTGCCGCCAAAGCGGCACGGATGAGATAGGCCGGACGTGGTGCATTCTGTAAGAAATCCGGGTTGATATCGTGGGTGTTGACAAAGAAATGCGGACGGAAGAAATCCTTTACCGCCGTCTGCGTCAGTTCGAGCATATACTGCTCCAACTCCCAGCGCGTATTCCGCCACGTGAAATAGGTGTAGGACTGGGAGAAGCCTACCTTTGCAAGGCGATACATGACCTTTGGCCTTGTGAAGGCCTCTGAAAGAAACACAACATCTGGATGTCGCTCGCGAATATCGCCGATAAGCCACTCCCAGAATGGAAGCGGTTTGGTGTGCGGATTGTCGACTCGGAAGAGCTTCACGCCTTGATCGACCCACAACTGCACGATGTCACGCAATGTCACCCACAATGAAGGAACCGCATCCTTCGTGTAGAAATCGACGTTGACGATGTCCTCGTATTTTTTCGGTGGATTTTCCGCGTAACGTATCGTTCCGTCTGGGCGCCAGTCGAACCAGCCCGGATGGTCCTTCAACCACGGATGATCGGGTGATGCTTGAATGGCAAGGTCAAGAGCAATTTCCAATCCATGATCATTCGCCGCTTCTACCAGACGGCGGAAGTCGTCGAAGTTTCCAAGTTCGGGGTGGATTGCCTCATGGCCACCGGCCTCCGAGCCTATCGCATAGGGACTGCCGGGATCGTTTGGACCCGGAGTGAGGCTGTTATTGCGGCCCTTTCGGTTCTTGCGGCCGATCGGATGGATCGGCGGGAAGTAAAGAACATCAAAGCCCATTTCGCGAATTGCGGGTAGCCGAGCAATTACGTCGTCGAACGTGCCGTGGCGACTTGGATCGCCGCTCTGCGAGCGAGGGAAGATCTGGTACCAACTCGCAAAGCCGGCCTCTCGTCTTTCTGCATCGACGAAGCTGGGCTCTGATCGCACTCGAAAAGGTCGGCGATCTGCGAGGGCCATTAGTTCGGCTGTTTCTGACGACAACAGCAGATCGACTTTGTGTGGGTCGCTGGCGATCCGCAGATCACTCAACAAAGCCTCGAGTTGTGGACGCTTTTTGCTTGGAAAATTCTGAGCCGGGTTCCGGACAGCATCTTCTACAATCGCCAGACCCTCGAGCAGCTCCAATCGGAGGTCGAGGCGTGCTTCATACTTCTTGGTGAGTTCGTAGCGGTAGATCGCAAAAGCACTCTTCCAGGCTTCGACTGCAAACTCATAACGACCGATACGATCGAGGGCGAAGCTGGCGCGCCATCGATCATTCTCGATCAGCGTCATGCGGGCTTCCCGCCAAGCAGCCTCATCCACCGCGCGGAAAAACAATGACGCGGCGAGAACGTCGTGGCCATCAGCAAATATATCGGCTTCGACAGTAACAATATCGCCGACGATGCGCTTTACTGGAAACCGCCCGGCATCGACCTGCGGACTGATCATTTCGATCGCGATACGTGGATAAGCAACCGCCTCTTCGACCGGAACCGCAATGCCTGCAGCTTTGACGATATCGGCAGAGCGGGTGGACAGGCGCCGCGTCTCGCCAGGACGCAGCCGTGTCGCTTCGTCCGGTTCGTCGATCGGAAGAAACGGCTTGGCAATCTCGCGCAACGCCCGCGCAGGCATCGGAGCACTGCGTCTCAAGTCTCTGTTTGCAACGATCAGTCGCACGGCATCCGCCTGTCGCAGGTCGGCCTGGTCGGTCTGCGCCAGCACTGTCACGGTACTTGCTGCATCGACGTTTATTCTCAGCGATCCTAGGGTTCTGTCGCTGATTTCTTCGTTCGCTGCGCGCACCTGCGATGAGAGATCGAACGGGCAATTTGTCTTGAGCGCGCGCAAGCTCACGCTATGACCAGTCATCGGATCAAGCGGCGTTGACGCACCGTATTCAAACCCCATCGGGATCAGAACACCGTCACCGAGAAAAGCGGCGAGTTTCAGGGCAAGCAGCGCACGTCTTTCAATGATCTCACGACCTTCCATGCCATGGGCGACCCGTCGGAAGAAGGGGGCTTCTGGAAAGGTGATCTGGGGGCCAATCTGAGATTGGAGACGGTACTCTTCACCGAACCAGTCCTCTTTCAAGTCCCACCAGGCAAAGGATGAAAAAGACGCGGCAAAATTGGTGTCGCGCAGCGCTTGTCGAAGTTCGAACGCGGTGCCAGGCGTCCAGGCTAAAAACTCAAGTTCTGGCGAAGCTTGGCGCGCCGAATTTATCAGGCCTTGCCAATCGCTGGCGGTGAGGTTGCTGAGACCCAGACATCTAAACCCGGTAATACCAAGACTCGCCCACTCGCTTAGTCGTGAGCTCCATTCTCGAATCCATGCTTCTTTCAGGCCATCACTATTATCGAGCGGGTTCGCTACGCTCGGCTCATGAGGAGCAAACCTTGGATCGAGAGCGCCCGAAACGCGTGGACCGATATTTGCGGGAACATCAAGATAAAGCCTCAGGCCAAGTTCTCGTGCTGATCTGGCAAGAGATGAGATTGCCTCAACGGGATTCCCCCGAAGGCCTAATGCCTCATCAAGTCGGGTATAATCTGCGGATGCAAAGACGCTTGCACCTTGATGCCGTGCGAAAAGCGGGGCCGAAACGATTGTATCAAAGCCAAGATCACGTGCATGAGCGAAGGCTTCTTGCCACGCGTCTAACCCGCGAAGCATCAAAGGGTGTACATAGTAGATCCGTTTGGCGAGGAGGCGTTTGCGAGCACCATTCATCATCAGAGGGCACCCCGGCCTGTGGGAGAACCATCCTTTCCACGCATGCCGGTTGCTCTGAGAAATTCGCTGAACCCCATGATCATCCTCCTGATGTCGCGCACGACGAATAACCAGTGGCGGGTCAATTTGGTTCCGGATAACTTTAACGGGTCGTTGGACGTGCTTCAGTGGAGTGCGCGCTGTCCAGCGCACCAGCAGGGCCTCAAGTTGATCATCAAAATATCATGACGTGAGCGGCCGGGTGTCGTTATCACGCCGCGTCGGCAGGTCTAGACGCTCACTCCACCGTCCAGGAATTCATAAGGCCTTGGCGGCACCATGAAGGCGTCTAGCTTATCTGCCGGAACGGGAGGGGAGTAAAAATAACCTTGTATCTGGGACACTCCAAGGCGTCTCAGAAGTTCGAGCTGCTCCGAGGATTCCACGCCCTCGACGATGCAGCCAATTCCCATTTCACGGCTTAAAGCCAATAAAGATTTAATGATCTTGTAGCTCGATGAACCTGCTTGCAGATTCTTGATGAAACTGCGATCGATTTTGATCTTGGTGAGCGGTAATAGGTGAAGCGAGGTCAAGCTGGAATAACCGGTGCCGAAATCGTCCAGCATGAGGCCGCACCCGAGAAGGCGCAAAAGCCGCACCGATTCTTCGACGTGATTAAAGTCGTGGATGAAGGAAGTTTCGGTGATTTCAAGATGTAGCCGCTTCGCGTCGAAACCGCTGGCTTCGATAATGCCGATGAGGCCAATGACCGCTTCTGCGCTGTTAATGTCATGCGCGGAGAGATTGAATGACAATTGCATGTGGTTCGGCCATTTGCACGCAGCAGCCAGAGCTTTTCGAAGCAGCGGTTTGGTCAGGCCGCTCACGATCCCGGCACGCTCGGCTATCGGAATAAAGTCGGCCGGCGAGACGGGCCCCACAATTGGGCTGTTCCACCGCGCAAGGGCCTCGAAGCAAACCGTTCTATCAAGATTGACATCAAAGATAGGTTGGAACACGACACTTAATTCGCTCTCGAGATCGGCAAGCTTGAGAGCCTGTTCGATCCGCGCCTCGCGACGCAGTTCGGCATCATGGGCTTCATTGAAAAGTACGAGGTTGCCGCGTTTGTTGCGCTTGCTGTGATAAAGAGCGTAATCGGCGCGGTCGAACAACTCGTCAGCGGACGAGGCCATTTCCGGGTAAACGGCAATGCCCAATGACCCGGCTATAATTACGGTGCCTTCGGGAAGGGAAAAGGGCCTTCTCAGCGCCGCGCAAATTGTCTCCCCGCACTCGATCAATGCGCTTGTCGCCACCGCTTCGGATATCAAAGCGAATTCATCTCCGCCAAGCCGGGCAACGAAGACTTCGAACGGCAGTTCTAGATTCGTTAAACGTTTGCCAACCTCGACCAGCAGGCGATCTCCCATCGAGTGGCCGTACAGATCGTTGACAGCCTTAAACCCATCCAGATCTATGATGCCAAGCGCGACCGAGGCGGGCTTTTTATCCGACTTTCCGGCCAAGGACTTTTCCAGACGGAGAAACAGCGCACGCCGATTGGGAAGCGAGGTAAGACTGTCCATATTCGCCAATCGCAGATTCTCGTCGCTCAGCGCTTCGGTTTGCTGCTGCGCAATGATCATGCGCTCGAAATTGCGATAGTTGACGCTGAGGATCATCAGCATGCTGAAGCTGACCAGCGCTATATTCACGGCAATGGCTATCAGCGTTGGAAAGCCGCTCGCGAAAAAGAAAATGATGAATGCGCCGTTGACGATTGCCGTGACGATGATCGCTGCCGAACGAAGATGCATCAGGCAAAAAATACAAGAAATGACCGTTATGGCCATGTAAAAGGCGACATGCGATCGAGTGTAGCCGTCGCTGCTGTAGCTATAAAGCGTCAGTGACCACGTCGTGAAGGATACCGCGATAATAACCGCCAATACGTTGGTGAAACGCAACGCCGAAAGCACTTCGGCTTCCTCGAGTTCGCACTCACGCGATCTCCACCAGTAAAATATTCGACTTGCCGCGACCAGGGTCAGCCCTGCCGGGATCCAGATGGTGAGCCATGTCGGTGCGTAGCGCACATGCGTTGCCGCCAACGCGAGTGTGCTGGTCAGCAGGATGATGTACATCATCGGCAATTGCCGAGAAAAAGCCTGGTACTGTGCTCGGTTCAGGCGCGGGTTGCCCGTAGGAACCGAGAGCAAACGCCTCAAACTTTCGAACGCAGAATACAATTTAAACTCCTGACTTGGATCGACAGTATAGTCAGCAAGCTCTAAAAAAAGATTTATAGTACCGCTCAGTTTATCTCTTCGGACAATTCGAACACTTTGCCAGGGACTTGAGTCTCCAGGATTTCATCGCTCGTTAAAGCTCATAACCATGATGATGTCGATTTTCTCAACCGAGTAGCGCCACTCAGTACAACCTGGAGCAACAAGATTGATATAGTATGGCTGAGGACCCGACCGTGATGCTGCTTTAGAAGCCGGGAACGACCGCTGGATGAAAGGCCGTTCCTTCGCTGCCAGGCTTGAAATAAGTAATGCGCAAGCGGTTCTTGTTCAGCGATTTCATAGGCTAATGGTCAGCATGGCGCCCGTGACATCATACGGTATCCGGAAACTGTACTTGATCGGGAAGGTGAAGTAGCCAGATGCGCGCACGCGGCTGAATGGCTTTTAGTAAATAAGCTTGATCATTCCTCGAAAGCACACTTAAGAATGTGCTAAAGGGTTGCGATTTCGCCACAGGTTGTAAATCCTTGCGGCAGTATGTCAAATTCATGGCGAAGATTGTTGAACTGTCATCCCTTGGTGCTATCTCTGCGTGCGAGCGATTCTATTGGCGGGGGAAGTGGATGAAAAAAGTGGTTTCGGTCCTTCTTTTGGCGCTTCTGGCAGGTTGCGCCAAGCCGTCGGACGGTCCCACGGCTGGAAGCATCCGCTCTGCGACGCTTCCCCGCACCAATGAACGCATTCCTGTCATTGAACTTGCCAATGCACCCGGCGGAATGCCGGCAGCCTCGACCTCTCTCAACGATACTTCACCCGGGCTGGCTGTACTGCGCGGCGGCTATAATGCTCAAAAGCTTCGGCGCGGAGACGTCTTTGACGTGACCGTGCTTGATACTGGTGAAGAAGGGCTGTTTTCATCGACCCAGAGCAAGACCCTGAATCTCGGGCGGTTTACGGTGGATCAGTCGGGCAGCGTGACCATGCCGTTCGTCGGCAAGCAGCGTGTGATCGATTCCACGCCGGAAGGATTGCAAAACCGGGTCGTCGCTGGTCTGAAGGGCTCTGCAGTCAACCCACAGGCCGTCGTTACCGTCGTCGATCGGCCGACCAGTGCTGTAATGCTGAGCGGTGCAGTGAAGTCTCCGGGCAAAGTACCGTTGACCGCTCGCCAGGAGCGGGTTCTGGACGTTATCAACCAGGCAGGGGGCCCGACCGTTGCCCCCGATGCGGCAACCGTCACTGTGGTGCGCGGAAGCCAGCGTGCAAGCGCTGGGCTTGATCGCATCATGAGAGAAGACAAACAGAATATTCGCCTTGCACCGGACGATCAGGTAATGGTTGATGGCGCTTCTGCGAGCTATACGGCGTTAGGAGCCTTCAAAAGTTCCGGCGAATTTCAGTTTGAAACCGGCAAGCTGACGCTTGCCCAAGCCGTTGGGCGTGCCGGCGGTCTGCTGGATGACCGCGCCGATGCGCGCAATGTCTATATTTTCCGCAACCAGCCTGTACCCGTGCGAACTGTCGGCAACGTGCCTTCGGGTGTGCCAGGCGCAGTGCGACCGGTTATCTATCATGTCAATATGAAGGACGCGTCCAGCATCGCTCTCATGCAGATGTTCCAGATGCAAAAGGGCGACGTGATTTATGCAACCAACGCGCCATTGGTCGATTCCGCCAAGCTTCTGACGGTGTTCCAAAAGAGCCCACCAACGGCAGCTGCTCCTCTTCCAGGAGCTGCGAACTAACAGCACTTCATGCATCTTCGATACGCCGGCTGCTTGTCGCGGCTCAATGAAACGACGTCGATTTGATGTCGTTACGCTTCAGGCAAGCAACCTGTATCACTATAAGGTCGAGGGTGGCCAAAGAGTTTGCCCGCCTGGAAATTTCACGTTCCTCGCATCTTCATCCAAATGATTGAGCGCGTGGCGTAAAGGCGCGGCGCGTTCTAACCGGCTTATTTACTGCGCTCTCATCCAATCGGCCTGTCCGCCTGTTTAACGAAGAATCACATTAGTCGACCTCATGCTGAACCAAGGGTTCTCTTCGTTCAACCGCCTCGTGTAAGCTTACAGATCTTCAAGCTAAACTTGTCATTTACGCAGATCGGCAAACACCACAGATCTGCCAATGATGACTTTCCATTTAAGCAGTTTTTTATTCATTTCGCCTAGTTTGTGGTGCGCGCACTCCGGCGAGTTCGCTCTGCAAGGGAAGAGGTATGAGTATGAAGATGTCCAAGAAGGTGAAGTCCATAGGTTTTCGAACCTCAAGCGGAATGGCCTTGTTGCTCATATCAGTTCTGTTGGTGGCGTTCGTCGGGATCCGTGGGATCAGTAGCTTGACGGGGGCCGTCTCCCAAACGGTCGACACTTCCCGTGTTCTCATTGGCGCGAACAAGGCCGAAGGCGCGATGATCCAGTATCTCGTGAGTAAAGAGCCGAAGCATATCGAGGATGCGACCAGTGCGCTTGATATGGCCCAGTCCACGCTGAGCTCCCTTGCTCTGTCTGCGAGTGAGAGATCGCAGCTTTCCGATGGTATCGCGATGATGTCGAATTCCATCAAAGCGCTTGCCGCTTCACAAGATGCCGTTCAAAAAGCCGGTATCGCGTTGAGAGACGCAACGGCGACACTCCTTACTTCTGCCGATCAGGCGGAAAAGAGCGCACAAGATATCGCCAATCAGGCCGAAACCAATTCCAATACGGCTCTTGTCACGCTGAATACGATCCGCGTTCTCATCCAGAATGAGAGCAAGTTCGCAGATGGGATCAATGCGGTCGAGCTTGCTTTGGTTAAAGCGTCAGGACAGGGCGGCCAAGTTTCGGGCGATCAGATCACCGAGCCGATGGCCCGAGCTCAGGCTGGCCTGACGGAAATTGTGAAGCTTGGCAGCACGCCGGATATCCAGCCTATCGTCAGCGAATTGGCGAGCGCCTTTGCGGACATTCAAAAGGCAATTGCTCAAGACAACGGAGCATCTTTGGCTTCGACCCAGGATTTTGCCATCTTCAACCGCATTTCCAAGGCCTCGCAAAAATTAGATGAGGCGCTGCGTAAATCCGCAGAGACAGAACTGGCTTCTAAAAGCGAAAAGGACAAGGCACGGTCCAAGGCGCGTATCGTTTCTGGTACGGCGCGAAATTTCAGCAATGTCCTGAAAGACACCCTTGTCCAAGTCGAGCGTTTTCATATCCAGCCCTCAGATGAGGCTGCAGCCGCGGTCACCGCCGGTTTGAAAAAGGCTGAAGCCCTGGGAACGATGCTGGCGAAGACCTCTGGCAACGACATGACAGCCAGCCTTGCCCAGTTGAACAGCACCTTCGACGCCATGAAGACAAACTTGGCAACGTTTGACAAGCAGGCCTCTCTGGTTGTCTCAACCTCCCAGAGTGTTACCGAAGGTATCGTAAAAATAGCAGGCGAAATTGCCACACGGTCCGAAACGCAAGGAAACCGCGGGACCTCATGGATGTGGGGCGCTGGTCTCTTCAGCCTTGTTCTTGCAATGACGATTGCGCTTTTCATGGTTCGATCTGTTGCTCGTCCCATGGTCGAGGTCGCTCAGGCGATGGCGCGGCTCGCCAGAGGCGAATCCGGTGCGCAACTTAAGCTTCCGAAGACCGAAAATGAGATCGGCGAGATGATCGGCGCTCTCCAGGTCTTCCAGGAAAACGATCGCGCACGGCTGACCGCAGAAGCTGATGCCGAGCGGGAGAGGCGGCAAGCCGAAGTGTTACGGCTCGAGCGTGAAGCTGAGCGCCTTACTGAAGCACAAGCGATGGAGCAGGCATTCGGGCAGATTTCGCTTGGTCTGGACGCGCTCGCGAAAGGCGATCTCACCGCGCGAATTGGCGAAGTGGATCCCCGGTTCGGCAGGATCAGAGATCATTTCAACAGCGCCGTTTCTACCCTCGAAGAGGCGATAGATGCGGTTATCCTAAGCGTCGGGACTATCCAGTCCGGACTGTCAGAGATTTCAAGTGCGTCAAACGATCTTGCCCGGCGCACGGAGCAACAGGCGGCGTCCTTGGAAGAAACGGTTGCTGCTCTTGGCGACGTAACCAATGGCATTAACAGCACAGCCGATGGCGCAAGTCATGCTCAAAAAACCGTCGCGCTGACCAAGACGCATGCGGAGAACGGCGGTATTGTCGTTGAACGTGCGATTGGGGCCATGAGCGAGATTCAACAATCGTCGGAAAAGATCGGCAATATCATCGGCGTCATCGATGAAATCGCCTTCCAGACGAATCTGCTTGCGCTTAATGCAGGCGTTGAAGCAGCGCGCGCCGGTGAGGCTGGCAAAGGATTTGCGGTCGTGGCTCAGGAAGTGCGGGAACTTGCTCAAAGATCGGCCAATGCGGCGCGTGAGATCAAGGAACTCATCTCGACGTCTACCACGCAGGTTACGACCGGCGTCAAGCTTGTCGATGAAACAGGTGTATCGCTCAAGGAAATCTGCGAGCAGGTGGTGGGTATCAGCTCCATCATTGACAAAATTGCCATGGCGGCCCGCGAACAGGCTGCGAGCTTGCGCGAGGTGTCGAGCGCCGGGGACGAGATGGATAAGGTCACCCAGCAGAATGCGGCCATGGTCGAAGAAACGACTGCCGCTTCGCAAGGTCTGGTCCATGAGACAGAAAGACTGGCTCAGATGGTCGCCCGGTTCTCCACGCGGCGCTCTGTTCCCACAAGGAGCATGCACTACGCCCTCGCGTCATAAGACACTCGCCGGGTCAAACGGTCACGATCAGAGACCAAGGTCAGACTTAGCTACAATCGCGAGACGCGGCGCCTTTGAAAACAGGTGCCGCTATTTCGATTTCGGCTGCGACGCTCTCGGTATCCCGGAGGAGCCTGGGGTGCCGCTACCTGTTCAAGCGTGCCCGACGAGCGTTCCGTGATCGCTGTCATCGTGATGACGCGATGCCGATCACCAGGGTAATGACTGAAGCTTTGTATGTTCACGCTTGAGCGGTCGAACGGTACGTTGAATCACGAAGACAGGAAGCGTCTGGCGATCTCTTCAACGAGACGAGGAAGTGTTTCAAAGGCGTAGGGAGCATAAACGCGTTCGAACTTCTGATGAAATTCGCGACCCCATGGACCCAGGTTGACGACAGGAAAGGCGAGCGCGTCTTCTGGTGGTTGGTCGATCAAACGGCCTATCGGTGTATTGTCGGCCACAACCGTTCCGGTATCCGCCGCAACACCCAGAAAGCTCATATCGGAAATACCCTGGAAAAAGGGCTGCCAAGAGACCGCCTCGTCCACGCTATCGGCAAATTGCCCGCGCGCTCCATCAATCGCATCGATCAAACGCTGATCGGTTTTCTCGCCGCGTTTCAAGCGACTGGGCGGGTAGTGCAGTCCGGAAAATCCGATCACAACGCTTGGCCCTTCGACTTTTGCTTCACCTACCATCCAGTCTGTGAGGAGACGCGATGCAAGAAGAGGATTATCGATTTTCGCGACCTTTTCTTGTTTATCGGCCAGACGACGATCGAAGTTGTCAGACTGTCGCTCTGCCGCCATTTTTTTGAGTGTGCTGAAGTCGATAATTCTTGCCCTTGGGCTGCCGAGGGCAGACTGGCGCCCCGTGAGGCGCGCGTAATGGTTCGCGCGGCTTGCCATCTCATCGATGGCGTCTTCCACTGCTTGACCAACCTCCTGCGAAAAGCGCTCAAAGAGGTCTTTCGCCGTCAGCGAATGATAGAGCCAATTGAATGCAATCCAAACACGCTCCGGCGTTGTCACCTCGTAGCCGTCTCTCAGATCTTTTGCCTCCAAACAAATGGGAGGAGGGGACAGGTCAATGTCATCTCTGTCGGATAGATTGGGATTGGCTTCGATCCGCGCGATAATGCGCGAAGCAATAAGCTGGGCACTAACGCCTTCGAATGGGTAACTTGCATGGGATGGGCATCCAATCACCATGGCGAATGGCAACAATTTTCCAATCGTTCCGGCATAGACTGCGCGTCCTTTATTTCCGTCACCGTAATCCGAAGTGACGTCGAGATTGACCGCTCCTTCGACGTCAATCTGAAAGTGTCTCGTTAGGGCCGGTAGAGCATTTCTGAGAGAACGCATACCGCGGCTTTCGCGCTCCTCATCCGGCGTCAGGACCAGAAGCAGGTTTCCCTCAGGCGGAGGATTGGCGGCAAAACGTTCGATACAGTCAATTGCGACGGCAACGCCACTCTTCATGTCCAGCATCCCGCGTCCGGGCAGAAAAGTTCCTGACAGCAGATCATTCAGAGTCTGGCTTTCCTGAGGCGTGCGCTCTGGCTGTGCGCGCAGGTGCTCGATCATGACATCGCGGAGCTTCAAGCTATCGCGGGCAAGAGACTTCCACTTATGGAAATTCTCGGTAGACACCGTGTCAAAATGCCCTGTCAGTGCCAGGGTGCTTCTTCCCGAGCCTCGCACCAGAGCGAGGACGCTGTGTGTCAGGGGGCTGCCGTGACTGGCAACAAGTTTCAAGTTTTCTGGATGATCCCGGAAGTAAGGAATCTGCGAAAGAAGCGAAAACAGCTTTTCCGCGAAGAGTGCCTCGCCTTCGGAACCAGTTTCGCTGGGCCACGAGGTCAGTTGAAGAGCAAGGTTGAGAACGCGCGATGCGCCATCATGCGTGCCGGTCAAACCACCGTCACCTGCGCTCCTGTTCTGCGACACGACCTTCTTCTCCTTTGATAGCGACTAAGAGTTTACCAAAACACGCGTTTGGGATTGTCATCCCGCCTTACCGAGCCGCCATCGCGCATGTCGACGTTAAAGCTTGATTCACACCGTTTTCCAAAGGCGGCAAAGCATAAGCCTATTGGTAATATGTCACCCATAACGCTTGACGCAATTTGATTTCTACACGTGGAGGAAAATGGTTTGAGCTCGAGAATGAAGAATTTGCTGATGGCGCTTGCCGTTTCCATGATCATGTGGAGCGGCCTCATCCACGCTGGCAGATGGGTAATCGGTCAGGGCGGTTCGGCTGTAGACTCGCAAGTGACGGCAAGTACGCATTAGCCGAAGGGTCGCGGGCGATTCTGAGTGCGCTCGCAATGTCATTTCCAGGCTCAGGAGCCAGCGCGCTCCCATGGGGCCTTCAATCCTGGAGTTGTAGAAAAGAGAATCGGGCCTCCATAATCTCGCGATAGTAATTTTAAGTTGTATTTCTTATAAAAGGCAACGAAACGACCGTTTTTCCTAAAAAATGTTTCATCACGAAGCAGAAAACGCGGCGATGCACTTGCTTAATAATACCTTTCAATTATATAAGTACTTAACGTTTCTCTTACCATGATGTTCTGCTGCTCTGTAGGGTTTGCAGCCTGCGGACGAGTATTTGCTTAGAATGGTCCACAATTGGTGCTGGGATTATCTATGCAGTCTCCAACCGCGGTCGTGGTTCGTAAATTTTGTTTGTGTCCCAATTATTGATACAGCACGGTCTCTATTTTTATGTCGATGAACCAAGCGCGTGAGATGCAATTCAGAATGGAGTACCCAGTGTATTCTGCAGTGCATGATCAGGACGCCGCCGGCACATTTCCGACAATGCGGCTCATCTCCCACTCGTTGCCGGCACCAAGTGCGTATGGCACTTTCGATATCTCGGCGAAGCGTTGGCAATTCGGCTGCAAGCGCGCCATAGATATCGTCATATCGGCAACTGCCTTGCTGATGCTGGCTCCGCTTCTTGTCTTTATCGCATCCATGATCCGCTTGGAGACAAAGGGCTCTCCGCTGTTCGCCCAAATGCGCTGGGGAAAGAACGGCAAGCAAATCAAAGTCTTGAAGTTCAGGTCGATGCGCGCCGATCTGGGCGACCCAACGGGTGTTGCCCAAACGGTTAGAGGTGATCCCCGCATTACAAAGGTCGGTGCTTTTCTTCGGCGCACCAATCTCGATGAACTTCCGCAGATCTGGAATGTTCTGCGAGGCGATATGTCGCTCGTTGGCCCGCGGTGCCATGCGATTGGAATGCTTGCCAGCGGCATGCTTTATGAGGACCTAGTTCCTGAATATCATTACCGTCATGCAGTGCGCCCAGGTCTGACTGGGCTTGCGCAGATGCGCGGCCTGCGCGGTCCGACTGACCGGTCATCGAAAGCCCGTGCTCGAATAGCGGCAGATCTTTATTATATCGAAAACTTCTCCGTCTTGCTTGATATCAAAATTATCCTTGGGACTTTGAAATCTGAGCTTCTCGACGGCCAAGGCTTCTAAGATCTTCACCAAGCCGGTGTGAAGGTGATAATGGCGGCATACACCTTTATCAGACAGGACTTGGGGGGTCAGATTTGGGCGGTCTAAAAACGGGTCGCCATTTCAGGCGTTCCTCCGCCTATAGCCGGGACCAGTTCTCTGACTTTTGATGAGTTTCGGTTGGTGGTTACCGGATCCACCCACCGCGGCTTTACGCACTTGTAAAGTTGGCTCAGTGCCCAAGTTTCTGCAGTCCACGATCCACAAAATAAGATACTGGCGGCCCGAGTCTAAGGCTCGGCCCATCTGGTTGCTCTGACCTCACTTCTGCCTGTTGATTGCGAGCGCGTCGATGACTTGCAGTGGATGCGGGAGTTTGACCGCTTCTATCGTATGAACCTGCGAACGACATGAATAGCCTGTGGCCATCATGATGGAAGCGTCCTCACGAGTTTTCACGTGATCTTGCCAGTTCATGGCGTAGATTTTCTCTGAAAGCTTCCGGTTGCGTGCCTCATGGCCGAAAGTTCCTGCCATGCCACAGCAGCCGATATTCAAAAGGTGAAGGTCGATACCCAATGAGTTGAAGACGGCCTTCCACTCCGCCGGGGCCGTTGGAGCGTTCGTCTTTTCTGTGCAGTGTAGCATGAGGTGATAGGTCTTTTCGCTGTCATCTGCCCATTTGCCGGACAATTGAGATGAGTGTAGCGACAGCCATTCCTGTGCAAGGAGTACCTTTGCCTGCAGTGGCTTTCCCGCGATGGATTGATATTCGCTTCTGAAGGTCAAGGTCATTGAGGGGTCCAGACCGACGAGTGGGACACCTGTTGTCGCAATTTCCTGCAGGTAACGTGCCGTTTTGTCCGCTGTCTTTTGGAAGTTCTTGAGATAACCGTGCACATGCAGGGCCTTGCCGTTCGGCATAGAAGCCGCAAGCCATGGAGACAGGCCCATCTTCCGCGCAAGACGAAGCGCAGCTAATGCGACTTCTGGATCAAAAAACTCGGTAAAGGCGTCGACGACAAAAACGACGGCTTGTTCCTTTTCCGCAGCAGAAAGGTTTTCAAGAAGCGGCTTGGTTGCCGTCCTTATCCCCATTCGAGCCGCTTCCTGCCGGAGCGATCGAGATGCAAGCGTCGGGAGGGCCGTCAGCCCGAAAAGTCGCATAGTCGTTTTGCCGAGGGCGGACGAACAAAACAAATTATAAGCCGGCCGGATACGCGACAGCCAGGGAAGTAGCGTCTCAATACGGGCGACAATCGGGTCCTTGAGCGGTCGAAGATAGCGTGTGTGATAAAGCTCCAGGAACTTGGCCCGGAAGGCAGGGACATTGACTTTGACGGGACATTGACCTGCACAAGCCTTGCAGGCAAGACAGGTATCCATCGCGTTCTTGACCTCGTGCGAGAAGTCGTTGCGATTGGCCGGGTGGAATGAAGACAAAAATCGGGCGGGTAGCGACAGGATGCTGCTTTTGGCGTTTAGCCAAGAGGCTTCCAGTCTCGTATCGATACCTTTGTCAGCAAGAAGCCGTAGCCACTCCTTTACCAGGGTAGCGCGACCCTTGGGCGAGAACCGGCGGTCGCGCGTCGCCTTGTAAGACGGGCACATGGGGCTGCTTTCATCAAAATCGAAGCATGCGCCATTGCCATTGCAGTAGGCGGCATTGTCATAGGCCGCGCGTGTCCCATCGCCGATGATCCTATCGACAGCGCCACGCAGCGGAACCTCGTCAATCTTGAGAAGCCCGCCGCCGGATACCGATGCAATTTTGCCCGGGTTGAGGCGGTTGTGCGGATCGAAGCTTCTCTTGACGTCGACCAGACATGGGTAGAGGTCTCCGAAAAACTCCGGCGTATACTCAGAGCGAACACCCTTTCCGTGTTCACCCCATAAAACGCCACCATATTTCTTGGTGAGCGCTACGACGGCGTCCGTGATCTCTCGAACGAGAAGACTGTGATCTTGGCGAGCAAGATCGAGTGCCGGGCGCACATGCAAGACACCGGCATCGACATGGCCGAACATTCCATAGGACAGACCGGCGCGATCAAGAAGGTTTCGAAACTCACGAATATAGGCGGCAAGGTTCTCGGGCGGTACTGCGGTATCCTCCACGAAAGGGACAGGCCTGACCGATCCATCGACATTGCCGAGAAGGCCGACCGCACGCTTGCGCATGGTCCAGATCGCTTCGATATCTCCGGCAGCCTTCGCGATCGTATATCCATTATGCTCGCGTCCTTGACCGGAACCTAACATCTCAACGATTTCGGCAAGCTTTCGGTCAAGCTCCTCTTTGTCATCCGCAAGGATTTCAGCAATGTTGATGCCGTTCGATGCTGTCAGACCGTCTTCTGGAAAAAACTGCGATATCGCAGGCCAAACGATATCGCCCTTTGCGAGGCCGAGAACTTTCTCGTCCACTGTCTCGACAGAGGCAATGTCAAAGGTAACGAGGGTGCGCGCGTGCTCCAATGCGGCGTTGAAGTCGCCGTAGCGGATGTTGATGAGGGCTGCGTATTTCGGAAGAGGAAGAAGATTGAGTTCGGCTTCCGTTATCACAGCGAGCGTACCCTCCGATCCGCAGAGGATCGAGTTGAGGTCGAAGAGCCCATCTGGCCTCTTAACATGCGCCAGATCATATCCGGTCATATAGCGGTTGAGGCGTGGAAAGACCTCTTCGATCCGCTCTTGCTTATCGCGAATTATAGCGGTCAGTGTCCTATAGATGTTGCCTAGCCGGTCTTCGCGTTTCAGAACCGTTTTCAGAGCGGCTTCGTCGAGTGGGCGCGACCACCATTCCGTGCCGTCCGCCAATATAATACGAAGGCCGAGTACGTGGTTGGATGTTTTGCCGTAAAGGCACGAGCCCTGTCCGCACGCGTCCGTCGAAACCATGCCTCCGACCGTAGCGCGGTTGGACGTAGAAAGCTCGGGTGCGAAGAAAAGGCCGTAAGGCTTAAGGGCGCGATTCAGCTGATCCTTGACCACGCCTGCCTCAACGCGCGCAACTTTCCGAACAGGATCTATTTTGAGGATCTTGTTCATGTGTCGTGAACAGTCAACTACGATCCCGCGTGTCAGGGCTTGTCCGTTTGTGCCTGTTCCTCCACCACGCGCGGTGATGGTCAGCTGTCGAAACTCGTCCTGCGCCATTATCCTGGTGACGATCTGGATATCCACGACGGTCTTCGGAAAGAGGATCCCCGCCGGTTCCACCTGATAGATGGAATTGTCCGTCGCAAAGACCGCGCGGGACCCTGCACCTGTCTCAATATCGCCCGAGAACCCGGCTTCGACGAGCTGCTCGAAGAAGCCGGCAGGAACTTCCGGCTCCGAAAAATGCGGCTGCAGATAGGGGATCATTGGCCCACCTGATCGGGAGGTTGACGAACATCAAGGGCGCAGCGCGAGGCAGGCCGCTTCGATGCGATCAAGAGCTTCGGTTAACTCCGCTTCTGATGTTGCATAAGAGATTCGGAAGAACGGCGATAGTCCGAAGGCTGATCCAGGAACCACCGCGACATGCGCTTCTTCTAGAAGATAATCGGTAAAATCATGATCGGCCGTAAGTGCTTTTCCGCCTGGGGTCGTTCGGCCTAAGACGCCGCCGCAGTCCGCGAAGGTGTAAAAAGCGCCTTCCGGCGTCCGGCACTGCAGGCCTTCCATCTCGTTGAGGCGATTTACCACGAGGTCGCGCCGGCGCTTGAAGCTTTCCTGCCGCTGCCGAAGGAAATCCTGCGGTCCATTCAAGGCAGCCACGGCCGCCGCCTGGCTGATGGAGCTTGGACAAGATGTCGCTTGGCTTTGAACGACCGACATGGCCTTGATCAGTGCCTTTGGGCCGCCAGCATAGCCGATACGCCATCCGGTCATGGCATAGGCTTTCGAGACCCCATTGATCGTGAGCGTGCGCTCTTTCAAACGAGGCTCCAGAGCGACAGGTGTAACAAACCTGAAGTCGTCATAGACAATATGCTCATACATATCATCCACCATCAGCCACACATGCGGGTGCTTCATCAAAACGTCGATCAGCGGGGCGTAATGTTCTGCGCTATAGGCTGCGCCGGAGGGGTTCGATGGAGAGTTCAGCAGCACCCAACGCGTCTTTGGCGAAATTGCCGCATCCAATTCGTCTGCTTGCAGGCGAAAGCCTTTGTCGGCTTGGCAGGGAACGAGAACTGGCACGCCGCCGCACATCTCGATGATATCTGAATAAGACGTCCAGTAAGGGGTCGGAATCACGACCTCGTCGCCTTCGTTCAGCGTTGCCATGAACGCATTGAAGAGAATTTGCTTTGCGCCGGTCGCGACCGTGATTTCGTCGATAGCGTAATCCACACTATTGTCTCGCCGAAACTTGCCGACGATGGCCTTCTTCAGCTCCGGTGTACCGTCGAGCGCAGTATATTTGGTTTCGCCGCGATCGATTGCCGTCTTTGCGGCTTCCTTAATGTTTGAGGGCGTATCGAAATCCGGCTCGCCGGCGCCCAGTATGATAACGGGCAGACCTTCGCGCTTCATGGCTGCAGCCCTTGCGCCGATTTGCAGAATTTTCGAAACGCCGATCGTGGCAATGCGAGATGCGGACCGGAACTCTGATAAATTTGAAGATGGGATCGGTGACATGAGGCTCTTCGTCGCGTGATTTCGGTTTATCTCCAACCTAACCGACGCGGTCCCGAGCGTGTTGTGACTTCTAAATCTAAGTTGATGCGGAAAAGGAATGAGCCCTTACGCGTCAACTGAGGGAGGTCTGGCGCGTTTCCTGATCGATGAAAACGCTAGCAAACGCCGCAAGCAAAAGAAGCCCGGCGAAACTCGCGATCGTCAATGTCAGTCCATGCGAAACCAATGAGCCTACCGCGGTAGGGGCGAGGAGGCCGCCGAAACGTGCCATCGCTCCAGCCGCACCCATCGCGGTGGCTCTTGATTTGGTCGGAAAAAGCTCTGGCGTATAGGCATAGAGGGCACCCCATGTTCCGAGCAGCGCAAAGCTCATGACCAGCAGAGCGCAGGCGACAAGATTGGCGGACGGTGCCAAGACGAACAGCAGGCAGCCGCTTGCCGAAAGTAGGCAGAACAAAATCAGAGTGAGTTTTCGACCCCAGCGCTCCACGCCGTAGGCCGCCAGAGCATAACCCGGCAACTGTGCCAGAGCGATCATGACGAGGAAACCGTAACCGCGCACAAAGCCGAAGCCTTGCCCGCCTGCTTCGACAGGAGCCGCAAGCTTGGCTGGCATCCACGTGAAGACGCCGTAGTAGGATATCGAGACAAGCAGCCATATGGATAGGATGAGGATGCTTCTACGTCGAAGCCCGGCAGAAAATATGCCTTTGGAGGCTTCGATCGGAGGGGAGACAATTTGAGCGCCCGGCGTCAGCGGCAGTCTCCGATTTTTCTTCAGCATCTGATCGATAATCCTCTTTGCTTCCGTCTGACGATCGATGCGGACCAAATAAAGCGGTGATTCAGGCACCATGAGACGAAGGCCGATGCCGATGATGGCTGGAACCGCAGTCACAGCGAAGATGTAGCGCCAGGCGTCCGGAAATCCGGAGAGGTTGATCAGCCATGCTGCGAGAGCGACGATCAAAGTACCGATAGCCCAGAAACCCTCTAACAAAACCAGCCAGCGCCCGCGATGCCGCGCCGGCAGGAATTCTGCCATCATCGCATAATCGACAGGTAATGTGCCACCGACGGCTGCTCCGGTCAGGAAACGCAGGATTAAAAGAAGCTCAAAGCTCGGCGCGAAAATGGACAGCGTGCCGAACACCGCATCACAGGCCACCGTAATCAGCAATATTCTACGTCGACCGAAGCGGTCTGCAAGCTTGCCGAACCCGAGAGCCCCGATCAGCATGCCAAGGAAGAATGTTGTCCCCGTTTGAAGTGCGCCGGCTATTCCTTCCTGGAGATGAAAAGTGGTTGCTATGGAAGCTGCGGTAAAGCCTATGGCGAGAACCTGCATCGCATCGGCAGCCCAAACGAGGCCGAAGATACCCATCAAGCGTCGTTGATAGGCGCCCGCGCCTGCACGCGTGAGCGCTTCCTCCATCGTAATTGTTGTCATGATGTTTCGCTCCCACGGTCCTGACACCCTACTCGAACTGAAAACTGTCAGGTTCCAGAATGCATATGCCACATCAGTGAATTACGCCAGTCCCTGATATATGTGTCTTGCGCAGAATCACGGCCGGCTCGCCCCAGTATAGACGCATAGGGTAATTAGACCGGATTGAGCGCTGAACAACGCCTGGTCCGGCGCGAGAAAGGTATGCCTCAGACGTTTCGCAGCGGAAAGGAAACAGATGCGGATTGGAGTTAATCAAAGCTGGAGGCAAAACGCAGTTTTTCTGGCGGGTCTATTTCTTGCGCAAGGCGCGACGGCCGGGGAGTGTCGCTCTGACCTCGTCGACGATGTTCAATATGTTGTTTGTTCAGCCGATCCCAAAACTGATACGATCAGACTGTTTTGGAAAGATACTGCCCAGAACCCGTATCGACGTTTCTCCGAGCTTGCGGGAGCGACCGCTGCGAAAGGCAAGTCTCTCGTGTTCGCCATGAATGCCGGCATGTATTCCGACGACTTTACGCCTGTCGGACTTTACGTGGAAGAGGGCCGCGAACTCGTCCCTGCTAACACGAAGACGCTTCAAGGCGATCCAGGATCGGTCCCAAATTTTTACAAGAAACCGAATGGCATCTTTTTCATCGGCGATGGGGCAGCGGGGATCCTGCCGACAGAAGCTTTCCTGGACAAGAAGCCGAAAGTTTCTTTCGCTACGCAATCAGGCCCGATGCTTGTGATCGATGGCAAGATTTCTCCGATTTTCATTCGCCAGTCGAGCGATCGTACGTATCGCAGCGGCGTCGGTGTTTGCGATGACGGAATGGTCAGGTTTGCAATCAGCAATGACCGCGTGAATTTCTATGACTTTGCCAGCTTTTTTAAAGATCGTCTAAAGTGTGCAAACGCTCTTTTTCTCGACGGTGGTCGTGGAACGGGGCTCTATGAGCCTTCGATCAATCGAGAAGATCAGTCCGGCCATGGTGGCTATGGCCCGATTATCGGTTTGATTAAATAACGACGCCGCAAAAAGGAGAAAGGGCCGACAGCGCCGGCCCTCTCAAAATCTGCTAAATCTTAGCTGTTGACGATCACGTCGTCGCGGTAAGCGCGCGTGGTACCGGTTGCCCCGCCGACTGCAGCGGCAATGCATCCAACAATCAACGCCACGACCGCAACAATAGCGCCGGTCGAAAATGCCGAGGCTGCAGTCTGTGCAGCTTGGACGCTCTGCTGCTTTGCCTTGGCAATGGCATCCTTATATTGCTGTTCGTACTGAGAAACTTCCTGTTTTGCCTGGTCGACGGGAATTCCCTGCGCACGTGCGAGAGCATCAGCGGCGCGGTTGCGGGCGTCTTCGGCTTGCGCCTGGTCACCGGTCAACACTGCCTTAACGGAGGAAACCGCGGCATCGCGCAAAGCCGCCGGATCATTTCCGCCGGACGCATTGCGGATATTCTTCTCGATCCCCGCAAATGGGTCGGTCACGTTGCTCAAGGCCGGAGCCGCGGCCGTTGCAGCTGTTGCGATGGCTGAACCGCTTCCTGAAACAACATTACCGATGCCAGCGAAAGCCCCGCCAATGACGCTGCCGACCGAGGTGGTCAGGAGGTAAACGATCAGCAAAGTCGTGACGGCCCACGATGTTACGCCATGAAGAGCTCCCGTGGATCGGATGGGACGACCGGACAGGCGACTTGCAACATAGCCGCCGACGAAGGACGCCACGATGCCGCTCACGATGAACCAGCCGGCCGTACTGATCGAAAAGGTTGTGGCTGTAGGATTATTATTTGACATGGGGTCGATGATGGCCGCGCCGATGCCGGCTCCCAGCAAATTGAGCAGCAACTGCGAGACAAGTGTTACTGCTACACCCGCGAAGACGGCGCCCCAGGAAACTCTGTTAAGTGCAGAATTGAAGAACGGATTTACATCACGGCCGTAGGCCGATGCCACGGAAAATTGCTCTGCCATTACGTCAAACTCCTTAAAACTCACGGGAGCGTGAGTGGCCGAGTAACGTAGTTATACTAAGATGGTTCCGATATCTTAGACGGAATTTCAAAGACATATACTTCAATGATACTCAGTTCCTAAAGTCGACAACCTTTGAGTGTGCATAAATTATGATATTTCTCCAAATAATATTTGTTTAATATTTCGTAAATTACACATTTGTACGCCGTCGGCAGGGAGATATATGAACTATGACCAACACTAGAAATATCTCTGGTTTTTGGATCACGTGAAATGACCGCCAATTCACAAATCCTGGGGTCGCTCCTCAACCGTCAAGGAGGACTCTCGTTACGTTGATGCAGGGTTTTAAATATGAAGGCGGTATGCATCTGTTTGGGGGGTGCGCTTTCTACCGCGCACCTTGTAGATCAAACGATCTTCAGTATGGGTTAGACTGGTGGATGGACCTTATATCTGACATGCAGGGCGCCATAAGAAAGCGTTTCGCAGCTAATCAGCGAAAGGGACGTCTTCCCGCCCAGTCCTTCCGTCCCGAATTCAACGACGCGGTCGCTGCCGCTGCGTGCCTCAAGCGCCGGTGCGATCAGGAAACTCAGTTCATCAACCAAGCCTGCGGCAAGTAGCGAGCCGTTGATTGCCGCTCCGCCTTCCAGGAGAAGGCGCTTTATGCCGAACTCGCGTCCGAGCCAATCAAGCATCTTTGCTATGTCCATCTCCCGATGCTCAGAGACCAGATACGACACCCCGTCTGCAGCAAGCTCCGCGAGGTGGCTATCTGGCACATCGGCGCCGAGCAGGACGATCACATGGTCGCCGTAAAGTTCGCCGCTGCTAAAATGAAGTTTGCCACTTTTGTCGATTGCGATGGCACATGATCCTGCATCCCGCCTGGCGATGTGAAACGGCCTTTCGACGTCAACAGGCTTCTGTGGAGGATGCGCTTCGGCCTTGGAGATTTCTGCCATGGTGACCCGGCCGACCATCCATGCGTTACCGTGATGCTCCGCGTGTATCTTCTCGTAGAGTTTCGACCAATCGGCCTTTGTACCGTCCGGGCTTGAGGTCCATCGGCTGGGATGGAGGCTTCCATCCGGAGAGGTCAACATAAGGCAGATAATATATGGCTTCATTTCTCGATCCCTTCGATGCTGGACCATGATCTAGAGCAAAAAGATCAAGCGAACAGCGCATTGGGCAGAAGAGGGATCATGTTCGCGCCTCGCGGCGTGATCGATAGACAGTTTCAGCGGCGGCGCAGTCCATCTATGGCTGCAAGATACAGGAGGCCCGAACAAATAAAGAGAAGATAGCCGGCGATCGCCTGATAGATTAGGACGCCGATGATCCCGCCGGCAAGAAACGACAAGATGGTATAAAGATGCAGGCGCAGTTTGGCGCGATTTTCGATGGCATCCAATTCTTCGGCCTTGCCGCGATGAATGTCGATTGCGATTCCCAACTCGATACCGATGTCGGTCGCCATCCCGGAAACATGGGTGGTCCTTACGCGGGCATTGGAGATGCGTGTTACCGTGGCATTCTGCAGTCCCATGAGCAAGGCAAGGCCGATGACGATGAAGGGTGAGCGCCAATCGCTTTCAAGCAGGATGTCTGCAAACCCAAGAAGTGTAAGGATGCTGGCTTCAGTGAAAATGCTGAGCGCATAGATGCCGCGAATTCGTCGCCTCAGCCCAGCGTTAATCAAGAGCGAGGAAAGGGTAGCTCCCGAGATGAACGTGATGACAATGGCGAAGTAGAAAATGCTCGACAGCCACTGTTTCGTTGCAAGATGGTCAGACAGGGTCGACACGTTTCCGGTCATATTCGCCGAAAAAAAGCCAACGGAATAAAAGGCCGCCGCGTTGAGCGCGCCCGCGATACCGGCCAAATAGCATGCTAAATGAAGATTGACCCGTTCGTTACGGGCTGCGCCCTGGCTCACCAGCATGAATTCAGTCCTGCACTTCGCCCCACGGCAGACCCATGCGCCTGCCCAAGCAGGGATCTTCATCTTTTCGATGCGTTGCGCAAGGGCTGCGAGTCATCGACCGGGGTGATAAACAACCTTCGCGAAGGTTACAGAAGACGCGCTTTTACGCAAAGCAGGAGACGCTCGCATGACTCGTTGCCTTTAGCTTTTTTAACAAAACTTCTTGTAGTTGTGCATGATTGAGAAGCGGCTGTTTGCAACCTGGCGAACTGGTCTTCATTCACAACAAAGGGAAACTATGAACATGTCCGGAAGAAAAGAAGCGGTAAGAAGGTTATCTGGCATGGTCATTGCTGCCTCTGCCTTTGCGCTTCTATCCCCGCCGAATAGCTACTCTCAAGATGTCGACAGGACGCTGTATGGGCATCAAGTCGTCATTGACAAAGATGCCGAGGGTCAGCAAGCTCTTAAAATCGATGACAAAACATTGGTGACAGACGCAATAGTCGCTCTTGACGAGGTACACGAAATCGACGGTTTCGGGGTGGTTGTCGGAAGTGCTTCCAATGGCGGAAATGCGTGCGACAGCAAACCGTTTGTCATCCTACTTCCCAAAACCGGAATGCCTCGGCTGGATGGTCCGCTCGATAGCTGCTCAACGGTGACGGTGAAGCTCTTGGAGGGAAAGTTGTTTTTTTCGACGGAGGCAACGCCAAGATGGCCGGCAGACCGATGGGAATGGACGACGACTGCTGGATTTAAAAAACTGCAGGACAAGCCTTTTGTCGCTGAAACCTCCAAAGGCTGGGCTCAGCTCGAAGCTCATGCAAGACTAAGCCAAGATGGGCTGCTTGGATACGCAGATGTCGCGTCCCAAATAGACCGTCTTGCGGGGAGCGACAAAGAACTCGTCAGAAGCATTCTCAGCGGAACTTCCGGTGAAGGAGGCCACGACGGAGACATTTTCGTAGAGACCGCCTGCAGCCCGCACAATTGCGGTTCCGAGGAAGGCATCGTCGTTGCCGACCTCACATCGAAGAAAATTTTCCTGGCGTGGAAGCCGCTCAATCAAAAGATCAAAGTAAACCCGCCGGTGAATACATGGCCGTCGAACGCGAAAATGAAGCTCCGGGACTGGGCCCAGACATTCAAATAGAACGAAGCAAATCCGTCTCTTACTTCATCACAGGAAATACTTTAGGAATATACTTGCGCGACTGGCGCGAACAGCGCAATGATGTCAGACCGTTAAGGCCTTTGAAAGCTGTGTGTTAAAGGGTGGGCGCGTTTATGAGATCCATCGGTGTAACGCCGGAAGATCTCAAGCGAAATCCTTGTCTGCTATCGTACCTTCTTTGCGATGAGGTTGATTGGTTGAATTGCGTTCAATTAAGACTATGACGAATCAGCTTCTTTTTTGAGGAAGAACTGCATGAGTGCGCATGCCGCTTCGTTGCAGGAGGGCTCCCTGGAAGGCCGTTACAGGCTTTTGGTGGATGCCATCACCGACTACGCGATCTATATGCTTGACGTGTCAGGCCATGTTTCGACGTGGAACGAAGGCGCTCAGCGTATAAAGGGCTATCAAGAATATGAAATTCTAGGCGAGCATTTCTCCCGCTTCTACACGGAGGAAGACAAGGCTGCCAAACTTCCCGCAAAAGCGATGAAAACTGCCGAGGCGCAGGGGCGGTTTGAATCCGAGGGATGGCGTGTTCGCAAAGACGGCAGACGGTTTTGGGCTCACGTTATTCTTGAGGCTATACGAAACAGCGATGGCCAGCTGATCGGCTTTGCGAAGATCACGCGCGACCTGACAGAACGAAAGACAGCTGCGGAGCTTTTGAAGCGCAGCGAGGATCAGTTTCGCATTCTTGTGCAGGGCGTAACGGATTACGCGATCTACATGCTGGATCTGCAAGGTCATGTCTCGAGCTGGAATGCAGGTGCGCATCGCATCAAGGGATATGAACCCGACGAAATCGTTGGAGAGCACTTCTCGCGCTTTTATACAGAAGAAGATCGCCGTGATGGACTTCCTCAGAAGGCTTTGGAGACGGCTCGCCTTGAAGGTCGGTTTGAACGTGAAGGGTGGCGTGTTCGCAAAGATGGCTCACGGTTTTGGGCTAATGTCATCATTGACGCCATCAAAAGCGACGATGGACACGTCATCGGCTTTGCAAAAATTACGCGTGACATCACCGAGAAGCGACAGGCACAGGAGGCTTTGGAGCGCGCCCAGCAAGAGCTGTTTCAGTCGCAGAAGATGGAGGCTGTGGGCCAATTGACGGGTGGCGTGGCCCATGACTTTAACAATTTGCTGATGGCCATCCTTGGAAGTCTGGAGATCGCCCGAAAAAGAGCGCTTGAGGGCCAAAATGTCGTGGGGCTGATCGACAATGCCATACAAGGCGCAAAACGCGGCGCTTCGCTCACGCAAAGATTGCTGGCCTTTTCGCGTAAGCAGGATCTCAAGCTGGAGCCTGTTGCATTGCCGGCTCTCGTGTCGGGGATGGCAGAGTTGCTGCAGACCTCCATCGGGCCTTCCATCGACATGAAAATCACGTTTCCCTTGACCTTGCCGCCGGTCTGGTCGGATCCCAATCAACTCGAAAGCGCTCTCCTCAATCTCGTTGTGAATGCGCGAGATGCGATGCGTGATGGCGGCACAATATCTATAGAAGGCCGCAAACGTGCTCTAAACCGCGGCGAGATTCCCGATCTCTGCGCCGGCGATTATGTTTGCCTGTCCGTGACCGATGAGGGCGAGGGCATGGATGTTCAGACTCTTGAGAATGCGGCCACCCCCTTCTTCACGACAAAGGGCGTTGGCAAGGGCACGGGTCTGGGGCTTTCCATGGTGCAGGGCTTGATGGCGCAATCGGGCGGACGGTTGGTTCTAAAATCCGCTCTGGGGGAGGGGACAAGCGCCGAATTGTGGCTTCCGGTCTCGAACCAGGAACTGCGGAGCGGGCAAGCGGATGAAGCTTTCCCCTACATCAAGCAGGAGACAAGTGCAGACCATGCGTCCAATGCTTCGCTGCGGGTTCTAGCTGTCGATGATGATGCATTGGTGTTGATGAACACCGTCCTGATGCTTGAAGATTTGGGGCATTCTGTCGTGCAGGCGCAATCGGCAGCAGAGGCTTTGCAACTTCTCGAAACGACCCCCCGACCGGACGTAGTTATCACCGATCACTCCATGCCTCGAATGACGGGGGCAGAACTGGCTACCATCATAGGAAACCGTTTTCCTGAGGTTAAAGTCATTCTTGCTAGTGGGTTCTTAGAAATTCCAGGTGGCATGGATGCCAGTGTTGCGCGTCTGGGCAAACCCTTCAGTCAGCAGCAGCTTTCCGATTTCTTATCGCTCATTGCGCCAGACTATGGAAAATAACGCTTCGTCGGCGATGGCATGATTGCGCAGCGCTTCCAGCTGTTCTTTTTGGCGCGGGTTTATGTTGCTTGAAGCGGTTTTCAATGTATTTGTGAGCCAGCGGACAGGCAAAAACAATGACGTTAGGCCGAGATCAGGTTTATCGTCCGGTGATTTTGACATAAGTCTACGTGAAATTGAAAACGGGCAGATTATGTCAGATATTGAAATTGATCCTCCGCTCTCTGATTTTTTCCGTCAGTCGTCCATCGCCTTGGCCTTGGCCAGAGCTAGCGACGATCATCAGCTCGTATTGGTCAATCAACAGTTTTGCACTCTGACGGGCTATAGCTCAGACGACGTGATCGACCGCAACTGCCGCTTTCTCCAGACCAATTCCGAGGGACGCAGCGCCGAAAATAGTGAGCCGCGAGAAAAATTGCGCGCGTTTTTAACCGGCAGCGCGAAGACTGTTAGAACTCCAATCGTCAACTTCCGCAAGGATGGAACGCCTTTCGTCAACTTGCTTTTCATGTCGAAACTGCTCGGAGGCAATAATAAACCCCGCTATATCTTTGCGTCACAATTCGATATCAGTCGTAGTCATCCAGACCTGTTGCAGACATACGATCGGCAGCTTGGGGATGTCATTGCCAAGTTGAAGCCGCTTCTTCAGCCGCATGAGGTTGTTCTGGAGGGTAGCCTCGCGACAATCGCAAATTCGGCCACAACGATTGCGCAGGCGAAGGTGACGTTAGCAGAATTGGAAAGAGATTTCCCGTATTGATAAATTTCGCCAGTGCTGCACGCTGAAGGATTGTATGTGACTGAACAAAAGAGCGAAGCAGTACCGGTTGTCGGGATAGGGTCCTCCGCGGGAGGTCTTGAGGCACTCCGAGAGATGTTCAGCGTGGCGGAAGTGCCAACCGGGCTGGCATTTGTCGTCGTTCAGCATCTTGATCCACATCACGACAGCATGTTGGCGGAATTGATTGGCAGGCACACCCAGCTGACTGTTCGGCAATGCGAGGGCGGGGAAAGGATAGAGGCCGATACCGTCTTTATCATTCCTCCCGGTTACGGTCTCTTGATCGATCAGGGCCGTCTCGAGCTCAAGAGCTTCGCTCAGCCGCGCGGTCTGCGCAGGCCCATCGACGATTTTTTTATCTCACTCGCGAATGATCAGCAGGCCAATGCAGCCTGCGTGATCTTGTCCGGAACGGGCGCTGACGGCACGATTGGACTGCGCGCCATTAAGGAAAACGGCGGCCTTTGCGTCGTGCAGGATGCGACGACGGCCAAATATGACGGCATGCCTTTGTCGGCAATAGGCACCGGTCTGGTCGATTTCATTCAACCGCCCAGTCAAATGCTGACCTCAATCGCAACGTTCTTCTTCAGGCAGAGCAAGGGCGGCGATCAGGTACAGAATGTGCTTGTCGCCGATCATGTGGACGAACTTTGCAGGACGCTTCGCAATGCCGTCGGCCACGACTTTTCGGGGTATAAACGCACCACATTCTTGCGCCGCGTCGAGCGACGCATGCACGTCCTTGGAATTGAGAACGGATCTGATTATCTTGCCTATATCAAATCAGAACCCGCCGAATGTCATCAGCTGTTCAGAGACCTTCTCATCAACGTCACGCGTTTCTTTCGCGATCGACCCTCGTTTGATGTCCTTTCCGATCAGGTCGTACATCCTCTGATTAAGGCCGTAGGTCAGGACGATGAGATCCGTGTTTGGGTTCCCGGCTGTTCCAGCGGCGAAGAGGCCTATTCCATCGCCATGCTGTTTGCAGAGGCGATGCGCATCGATGATGTGCCGGCAAATGTTCAGATCTTCGCGACCGATATCGACGAGAGCATGCTGCAAATCGCGCGCGAAGGCTTTTATCCAACAGCCTCTCTCGCTGATATCCCGCTTGATCTTCAAGAGCGCTATTTGGTGTCTCATAAGGAGCGGTTCGGGTTTACGGCGCAGTTACGTGACATGATCCGTTTTTCAAACCACAGTTTGATCAAGGATCCACCATTCTCGAAGATCGATCTCGTCTCGTGCCGCAATCTGTTGATCTACTTCGACGAAAAACTGCAGCAGACAGTGATGCCGCTTCTGCATTACGCGATCCGGCCCGGCGGGTTCCTGTTTCTGGGTTCATCGGAGAGTGTCGGTCGCTATGACAACGTGTTTTCGGTCATAGATCAAAAGGCAAGACTCTTTGAGCGCCTGCCTGGGTCCCCCGTCTATCCCATCCCATTGCCAGGAGATCGGCGCGAGCGTAGCATCAGGCGGCCGTTCGCTGAGACCGAGGCGGAGAGCCGGCGCAACAATGAAGATTTGATCATCAGCCGCTTGATGCAGCGATACGTGCCGCCGAGCGTTGTGCTTGACAACGAGGGGCAGATCATCGCGGCCCACGGAAAGCTCAGCCGATTTTTCGAGTTTCCTGTGTCTCGTTCCAACGAGACAAGCGCTGCCTCGCTGGCAAGACCGGGCGTGCGCGAGCGGCTTGGACCACTATCGCGGCAGGCTCGCCATGCAAAAAGGCGTATTATCGCGCGCGACGTCGAGGTGATCACCGAGTTTGGCGCGCTGAACAGCGAGATCATCTGTGATCCGCTTGATGACGGTACCTTCCTCTTTGTGTTTCAGCAGACCGGATCTTTGGCGCCTCTGGACGACGGAGAACTGATCGAACTGGAGCCCAGCAACGGGCATGTGGAAGCGTTGGAAAACGAACTGCGCGCCGCCAAGTATCGGCTGCGCGCTGCGACGGAAGAGCTGGAGACCGCCAACGAGGAACTGAAAAGCTCCAACGAAGAGATGATGTCGATGAACGAAGAGCTTCAGTCGACAAATGAGGAGTTGACCACCGTCAATGACGAGCTCAAAAACAAGATCGAGCAACTGACCGTCGCTAATGCCGACCTGCGCAACTTTTTCGAATCGACCCATCTTGCTGTCATTGTGCTCGATCGGAACATCCGCATACGCTCATTCACCAAAGCGGCGACCGAGGTATTCCCACTTCAGCCGGGCGATCGGGGACGACCTCTTTCAGATGTCGCAAGCCAGCTTTTGACCTTGGAGTATATCGAACGTATTCCAAACGTTATGGACGAGGGGGTCGAGTATCGCGACACCTTGATGAGCCGCGATAGAACCAAGACCTTCACGCTGCGCATCCTGCCTTACCGGACATCCGATGGATCGATCGATGGTGCAACGATCGTTTTGACCGATATCAGTCATGCGATGAAAATCGAGAGCCAACTGGCGTCGGAACGTGAACGGCTTGATCTTGCGATCAGCGCCGCCGGGATCGGCGTCTGGGAATTCCTGCTCGACCAAAAGCAATTCATCTTCAGTCACAATGCCCAGCAACTGCTCGATGTCGACCGTGAGCGTCTATCATTGGACGATTATCTTTCCGGGTTGAATGAAGTTGATCGGCAGCGGTTCCTTGAAGCGCTCGGTCGCATCGAGAGTGGCAGCAGTCGCTTTGAACTCACACTGCGCCCGAACATGCGCGATGGCAGCACCAGATGGGTGAAATCCTTCGCGCGCGATGTTGCGGAGGGGTCTCCGAGACGGATCATCGGAGCAAGCGTCGATGTCACCGCGGAAAACGAGCTTGCTGAAGCAAGAGAGCTGATGCTCAACGAAATGAATCATCGCGTGAAGAACCTCTTCGCGATGATCGGCGGTATTTTGAGAATGGCTGCCCGTCAGCACGAGACGGCCAAAGCACTAGCGCAGGATATTGAAGGTCGAATTTTGGCTCTTGGAAATGCTCACTCTCTGGCATCCAATCAGAAGAGAACCAAGGCTGTGGAGCTATCCGAGCTGTTAGATGTGATTCTCGCTCCCTACCGCCGGCAGGCTGACATTTCCATTTCCTCCGACACATTCCCGATTGCTGCGGCCCGCATCACGCCGCTGACGCTGATCCTGCATGAATGGACGACAAACGCTGTCAAGCATGGGGTTCTGGGCCAACAGGGCGGAACACTTCGGGTGTCTTGGGAAAGATTAGATCAGGCGAACAAACTTTTATGGAACGAAACTGGCACACAAAACGTTTCATACCCCGGAAAACCAGGTTTTGGTACCATCCTACTTAAGACTGCTGCAAAGCAATTGGGGGCGGAGATTGAAACCTCGGCCAGTGGGCCTACTTTGCAACATTGCCTAACAATGCCACCTTCGGTGAGATATGACGCATAAAACTGTACTGCTTGTCGAAGATGAACTCTTTGTCGCTATTGATATCCAGATGACTCTTGAAGATGACGGGTGGGACGTGGTCGGGCCCTTTGCCAGCAATCGCGAGGCGCTGAGCTACCTCATGAACCATAAGCCGGCATGTGCAATTTTGGATGTCCGTTTGATCGACGGCGACGTTTTCCCTGTTGCAGACAAGCTTCATGAAGCCGGCATTCCATTCATTTTTCATTCCGGCCATGCTGATCCTGAGGAGTTGAGGCGCAGATATCCGGGCTCATCCTTTTATGGAAAGCCTTGCCTCCCAGAGACGCTTTCTCGAGAAGCGGATCGCTTGATCGAAGGCCGCTCTCGAGGCATGTCCGAGCATACCATGCGTCGTGTTGCTACCGTCGAACACTGACGTTCGACGGAATTTAGGTATCCGGCAAACCAGTAGCCGCATTGTTGCAAGGGCGAGCGGTCGTATAGGTCGGCGATTTGAGATCTCTCATTTTCGGTTCGAGCGTGGTGCCAATCCTGAAATGTTGAAATTCGATGGAAGATTTCTATTTCAACATTTTAGTTTTATTGCATGATCCAGTAGCTTGCTTGCAGATGTTGTGGCAAAAGCGAGCTCCATATCATCAGCGCGACATGAGAAGACATGCCTGAGCCTTTGAAAAGACTGCTGTCGCTTTCCTCAGAAGGCGAGGCATTTTTGAGTGATTGCCTTACCTCAGGTGCTTATCGAGACGAAAGCACGGCGATTGAAGCTGCTCTACGCATGCTTCACGCCTCGACTGTGTCGACGCGCCTCTCAAGCGGAGCATGGCCCATCGGCGGCGGCGCCTGCGGAGAACTGATCCGACAGATGGATTGGTCCTCGACCTCGCTCGGGCCTTTGGAGGAATGGTCGTCTTCGCTTCGCTCGACGGTCGCCAATATCGTCAACTCCCCTGTCGCTAAGGTCCTGATGTGGGGACCGGATCACGTTCTGATCTATAACGATGCCTATCGCGAAATTGCTGGAGATAAGCATCCCGCTGCTCTTGGCAGTGGTGTTATGGACGTCTGGCCCGAGATCTGGGACTGGAACAAGGAGATGATTGCTTGCGGATTGCGCGGCGAGTTGCGCTCGTTTCACGATCAATCCATGACTTTGATCCGAGGTGGAAAGCCGCACACTTTTACGTTCGATTTGTTCTACACGCCCGTCTATGAAACTGACGGCAAGATCAACGGCGTTATGTGTACGGTGATCGACAATAGTGATCGTATCGCGATGGAGGCCCGTCTAGCCTATAGCGAGGCGGAACTGCGCCGGGTAACCGATGCAGTTCCTATGATGATTGCTTATGTTGACCGATCGTACACCTACCGATTTGCAAACGCGATGTACGAAGACTGGTTCGGAAAAGCTCCAAAAGAGATCGTCGGACACTCCGTCAGTGACGTCATTGGCGAGGAGCTCTTTCAGGATCGTAAGCCAGATATTGACCGGGCACTGGCCGGCGAGACAGTCACGGTCGAAACCGATATGCCGCGTGCTGGCCATTCACCACGCCGATTTGAAGTTCGATACGTGCCGAATATCGAGGCGGATGGCACCATCCCAGGCGTACATATCCTGGGAATTGACGTCGAAGACCGGGCCGTTCGCGAAGCGCAGCTGGCCATGAGCAATAGCCGCTTCAGGACTGCCATGAACGCCGTTCACGGTATTTTATGGACCAACAGCGCCGATGGTCGCATGAATGGCGAGCAACCTGGTTGGGCGGCGCTTACGGGTCAAAAATTCGATGAGTATCAGGGGTTCGGCTGGGCGGAAGCCGTCCATCCCGACGATCAAGAATCCTCGGTCGAGACCTGGAACGAGGCGGTTGCCAACCGAACGATGTATGTGCATGAGCATCGCGTTCGCCGGCATGACGGCGCGTGGCGAGACTTTGCCATCCGCGCGCTGCCCATCATCAGTGACGCTGGCGATATCATCGAATGGGTGGGTGTTCATACGGACATCACGCATCAGCGTGCGGCGGAGAAGGCGTTGCGAGAGCAGGCCACTGTTCTTGCCCGCCAGGTCCGGCATCGGGAGCGCGCTGAAGAGCAGCTTCGTCAGTTGAACGAAACGCTGGAAGCCCGCGTCATTGCGGAAATCGCAGAGCGACGTCACGCCGAAACGAAGCTGGCGCAGGCGCAAAAGATGGAGACGGTGGGCAAACTGACCGGCGGTGTTGCCCATGATTTCAACAATCTCTTGCAGGTGGTGTCCGGTAATCTCCAATTGCTTGCCAAAGAGGTGGCTGGTAACGATCGAGCCCAGACGAAAATTGCCAATGCGATGGCAGGCGTGGCACGCGGATCAAAATTGGCAAGCCAACTGCTGGCCTTCGGGCGCAGGCAAGCTCTTGAACCAAAAGTCGTCAATATCAGCCGTTTCGTGCGGGACATGGACGACATGATCCGTCGCGCCATCGGCGAGGCGATCGAGGTCGAGACGGTCGTCGGGGGCGGGCTATGGAACACCTTCGTCGATCCGACCCAGATCGAAAACGCTTTGCTTAACCTTGCGATCAACGCACGCGATGCGATGAACGGCAGAGGCAAGCTGACAATCGAGCTCTTGAATGCACATCTCGACGACGACTACGCCCGTAGCCACGATGAGGTGACGGCGGGCCAGTACGTCATGATGGCGGTGAGCGACACAGGCTCGGGCATGTCGCCTGAAATCATCGATAAGGTGTTCGAACCGTTCTTTTCGACCAAGGCGGAAGGTAAGGGTTCGGGCCTTGGCCTTTCGATGGTCTATGGCTTCGTCAAGCAGTCTGGAGGCCACGTAAAGATCTATTCCGAAGTTGGTCATGGAACGACAGTGAAGCTCTATCTTCCGCGCGCGCATGAAGCGGAGGACGTAGAGGTTGTTGTTGATAACGGGCCGATCGTTGGCGGCACGGAAACTGTACTTGTCGTCGAGGACGACGCAGAAGTGCGCGAAACCGTCATCGCCATGCTGACAGATCTCGGTTATCGGACGCTGAAGGCAGTCGATGCGGCAAGCGCCTTGACGGTTATCGACAGCGGTATCCCAATCGACATTCTCTTTACCGACGTTGTGATGCCAGGCCAGTTGAAGAGCCCTGAACTTGCACGCAAAGCTCGCGAGAGATTGCCGAACATCGCCGTCCTGTTCACATCTGGCTACACGGAAAACTCAATCGTTCACGGCGGTAAGCTTGATGCGGGCGTCGAACTTTTGTCGAAGCCCTATACGCGCGAGGCGCTGGCGCGGAAGTTTCGCCATGTTCTGGCCAATCAAGCTCAACGCTTGAAAACGGCAGAACCGGTAAAGAATGTGCCGGCGGAAAAACAGACTGCCGAGACACGTGAGGCGTCTGTTTTTGAGACGCCAAAGGTCAGCCGACAGACGGTTCTTCTCGTCGAAGACGATGCGTTAATTCGAATGAACACTGCCGAAATCTTGCAGCAGTCTGGTTTGATCGTCGTTGAGGCAGCAAGTGCCGAAGAAGCCAAGACCGCGCTTCAGACGATCCCAATCGACGTTCTCGTGACGGATGTTAATCTGCCGGGTGCCTCAGGCACATCGCTCGCTGCAGAAGCAAAGCTGCTGCGCCCGTCAGCGATGATTATCTATGCGACAGGGGATCCGACCTCGATCCGCGGCGAGCAGGGCGCAGTTATTTTGGTGAAGCCCTATGATGCCGAGGGATTGGCCGCGATCATCGAGGAACGGAACGTCCAGCCCGGTAAAAACGGTGAGCCAGATGATTTGCGTGTCATCGGTGAGCAGCAACTGGACGCCTGACGCGCTTTTGGCAGAGCCCTGCCAGCGCTCAGTGCGGCCTGCGTTGCATGTAAGTACTCGCAGATCAAAGTCATACTTTGCTCTAATGACATCACGAGCCTGATCAGAGGGCACAGGATGTTATGCAGCCGTTTGTATGCAAAGAGCTGCCTCTTTAAGAACTGCATCAGACCGTCTCAAAGGCCAGTATGGAGCGATCAATAGGTCGCTCAAATTAAATTGCGAACAATTTAATTTTGCACTATTGACGTCTGATGTGGCGATGTCTATGTTGACGTCATCGGGGTTCGGGACATGGCCCATTACCCTAAAGTCAAGGAGAGACTTATGTCAGTTGATGCCAAGTACAAGACTAGCGCAACAGCAACCGGAGGCGGCCGCGACGGCAAGACCTCTTTGGCCGACGGCACGCTTGAACTTCAACTCGTTGTTCCGAAAGAGCTAGGCGGTCCAGGCGGCGACGGAGCAAATCCTGAAAAGCTCTTCGCACTGGGATATTCCGCATGCTTCCTCGGCGCATTGCGCGTTGGCGCATCACAGCTGAAGACGAAGGTTCCGGAAGGATCTACCGTATCGGCGACGATCGGAATCGGCCCGCGCTCTGAAGGCGGCTTCGGGATCACAGCGGCGCTTGATGTTTATCTGCCGGGCATGTCGGACGCCGACGCCAAGCATCTCGTGGAAGTAACCCACGACATCTGCCCCTATTCGAACGCAATCAAAGCAAGCGTAGACGTAGACTTCACCGTCCGCACCTAATTGTCTTCAACATTTCGAAATTGCGCCGGCTCTTCCTGCAAGAGCCGGCTTTTTCGTATCCAGGTGGAGGCCTTCCACCACGTTCTGATTGGAACGACAGGTTCAACTGTCTTCCTGGCCGATTGATCCTCAACGCTTCACAGAGCCTAAGCAGATCACCGGCATGATATCGGAATCGTAAAAGTTCTCACACTCAGCAAGAACATCGGAAGAGCTATGGTCGTAAATGATAACAGCATAGGAAAATAAGCTGGAGTCGTGCGAGCATCCGAGTGTTTATGATAAGTATATATTAATAATATTGCTGGACGGACCTAAGACATAAAGATATGCTTCTTAGAGTAGCTTCGCGTTACCTGCTTGCGAGCTCCGGTTTTATTTAGAGGTAGAGTTGACTGTCAGTAGTGACGGCGCATTGATCCGTCCAGAATGTCGATGGCCCTCGTTTGGGCCATTCGGGGTATGTTTGTCCTAGGTCTTATCCAAGAGGAGTGTTTCAGTGGAAGAAATCTACATCTCCAGTCAGTATGCCGAGCTAAATCCGACATGGCACGAGGAAGATTCTCCCTGGAAGGCGCAGCAGATCGCAAAGATTATCCAGAAGAATGGCGTAAAGTTTTCCAGCCTTTGCGAAGTTGGATGCGGGACAGGGGAAATTTTGCTGAATCTTTCCCGTACGTTCCCGAATGCGAAATTTGACGGCTATGAGGTTGCCCCGCACGCCTACCAGCGGGCAAAGACAAAGTCGACGCCAAGTGTTTCCTTCCATCTGAAAGACATTCTCAAAGAGCCGGATGTCTATTACGAAGTCTTGGTGATTGCCGATGTCATTGAGCATGTCGAGGATTATATCGGCTTTGCTAAAGGCCTGCGCGGTCTGGGACGCTATAAGATTTTTCACATCCCTCTCGACCTTTCCGTTCAATCGGTGCTCAGAAGCTGGCCGATCACCAATCTTCGTAAAAATGTAGGCCATTTGCATTACTTTTACAAAGAAAGCGCACTCGCGACGCTGAAGGATTGCGGCTATTCAATTGTCGACTACGCCTATACAGCCAGCCGGATCGAACTTCCAAACCAGGCGCTGAGCAGCCGTCTTATGAGCCTTCCGCGGAAAATGCTGTTTCCGCTCAATCCGGATCTGGCTGTTCGTATCTTGGGCGGTTACTCGTTGCTGGTGCTTGCGGAATAACCGCGTGCATCACAGTGGGTGTAGTGCCTGTCTATGACGATATCGGTGTTTACGGTGTTGACCGATCCTGGGCGCTTTAGGACATACCGTCTGAGGAACGCTACGGCGTGAGACGGCAACAACGCGTGCCGATCGGCTTAAATGTCTCACTTGGGAAATGACGGGTGTCACGATCTCCACGATCGAACGCAATTGTTCCACTTTGGTCGCAGTTTGTCGTTGTGATGCTGTGGCGATAAAGGATTGTCGTCAAGAGGCTCAGGCGCTGCTCACCGGGCAGGCCGTTGTTTCGCTTCTCGCCAGACCAAGAACAGGACGCCTCCGATATACCCCATCTCCAACATGATCAAGCAGACAATGCTATAGTAGAAAGCAACGGCAGCACTCTGGTAATGGAACCAGCTCAACAGGAAGAACGCCGCGGTGATACCTGGAATTCTGAAGTAGACGCATGGAGCGCGCATCAAGCGTATAAATTGATCTACCATAACCGGGCCCTTCCTTGAGCGATTAATATTATAGTATTTAAAAATATTCAAGGAATTTACGCTTAGTAAACCATATGTTATTGGGTATAGCGCAAAAATTAGATAAACAGGAAGTAATTCTTCGATCAGTAATTGTGTAGGGTAAGTATCGTTGTGCCAAATCCCGATGATCAGTTTACGATCAAAGCGCTGACAAAGATTTCGACGTCCCAGCTTGTTCGCGCAATGCAGGCGTGCTCGGCGCATGGATCGCGGTCAATTTTGGCGCTAAAACATGATTGAACCTATCGGTATTTTCGTCGTTCTCCTCGGACTTTATTGTTTGACAAGAGGATACGGGACAACCGTCGTGGTGTTCGTTGTCCTCACGCTCCTAGGATCTGCGGCCGCCTTGACGCTTGGTGGGTCTAGCATTCAGCCCTCTCATCTTTTCTTGTTGTTTCTCATCATTTCGTTGTTCCGCAACAAAGATCTTCCTGAGATCGCGTTTGCCGAATTTCGATTGGGCCGGCCTGCTTTCTGGCTGGCCGGACTTGTATGTTACGGAGCGGTTTCTGCCTATTTCTCACCACGCCTATTCGAGGGGATGAGCGACATCATCCCCTTGGGCTCGTCGCAGTATCCCTCGACGGGGGGCACCGTGCCGCTCGGGCCGGTTTCGAGCAATTTGACGCAAACCATCTATGTCACGGCGGATTTGTTCTGCTTCGTGGCGATTACGACTATCTGCGCTACGGAGAATGGTTTTCGTGCTGTCGTTCAGGGTTTGCTGGCATACGCAGTCTTTAATATCTTCTTCGCCTTCCTCGATCTGGCGACGGGCGCCACGGGCACGCAAGATCTTCTCCAGTTCATGCGTAACGCCCAGTACACCTTTCACGACAGTGATATGGTCAATGGGATGAAGCGCATTGTCGGGTCCTGGCCGGAAGCATCAGCATTCGCGGGTATGACGCTCGGATCTTTTGGTTTCACGGCGACTTTATGGATTTGCGGAAGAGGCACCGGTTGGACAGCGCTGGTAAGCCTAGTCTCGCTGGCTCTTATTATCATGTCTACATCGTCAACCGGTCTGGTCGCGACACCGATCTGTTTTGTACTGCTTTATCTGACCGCTCTGATGAGATGCGGTGTCAACGCTGGAGGCCGGAACAGCACGGCCGTCGTTTTGCTTGCGCCTCCGCTTGTTCTCGCACTGGTACTCTTCGTCTTTTTGAAAGAGGATCTTTTCAACTGGATCTACGATTATGTCGACATGCTCGTCTTCAGCAAATCGACATCAAGTTCAGCGCTCGAGCGAGGATCCTGGAATGTTGCAGCCTGGCAAAATTTCCTCGATTCCTTTGGCCTCGGAGTTGGCTTAGGGACTGCTCGTACTTCAAGCTTTCCGCTCGCATTGTTGTCCAATGTCGGCATTCCCGGCGCTGTTCTCTTTTCGCTTTTCGCGCTGACCGCTTTGAAACCAAAAATCCAAATGCGGACCTTCAGGTCGGATGTCAGGGTTGCCGCGTGCAACGGAGCGCTTTTTCTTCTTGTTGGTTCGCTCGTCGCCGGCCCGACCGTTGATATGGGACTTCTCTTTTTTGTCTTCTGCGGTCTTTGCGCAAGTCGAGCCTATGCGCCGGCCGCACGCGTTCCGTTCATGCCTCTCAAGGGAGGCCAATCGATCGTGACCCCGTTGGCGGCGACGAGCCTATCGTTCAAGGAACGCGCAGATATTCGGGGTGATCGGCATTAACGTCAGGCATGTAGTGGCGGTATGCTCTATCCGCGCGGGTTGGTTGGCGCAACGCGGATCACTCGAGCTGAAGATCAGGTATAGACCCTGACATAGTCGACCCTCATATGTGGTAGCCGCTCTTCATCCGTCAGTTGTTCGGGAAAGGGAACATCCGTGCGTAATGCCAAGGTGAGCAGCGGCCAGAAAACGTCTCCATCCACATCAAGGTCTGGAGACCGGTGGATGGGCCAGTTTGCGACGGCATTCGTTCGGCTATCAATAACAGGTTTGCGATCGAAATATGGAACGCATTTGCTGTCGTCGATCATGACCCCAAATAAATGATAATCCTGCGTCAGGTCGCTTTCGGTAGTTACGCCGGTTCCCTCATGATGTTCGCCGGGCTGTCCCCATTCATGCAGGTAAGCACCGTACTGATGCGTTTCCCATCCCTTATGCTCGACCACATCGATTTCGATGCTCGTTGCGCCGGCAACAATTCCCCGCGCATTCATGAGCCAGAATGCTGGCCATGTCAGAGGATGTTTGGGGAAAGCCATCCTGGCTTCAAAATATCCCCGCCGCCAGCCTCGCGTGAAGGTCCCATCCTTTCGGGCGGTCTGTAAGTTGCCGGAAATCCACTGATATTCCCGGTTATTGTTCCCGTAGTATTGAGGAACATGCATTGAATTTCCAATATACTTTGCGGAAATTTGCAAAGCCTTACCGTCAGTCGCCTTTGGATCCTCTACGATCGAGTAAGGATTGAAGCCCTCCTCGCCGCCCTTTCTGGCGAAAGCAGAACGGCCATAAAATCCAGTATCCCAGTTTGTCGCTTTTGGACCGGCGTTCCAGATGGACCAATCCAAAGCGATGAAGTTATCTTCGAAAGCCAAGGATCGGCCCGCAGTCGGATCCTCAGTAGCTGCTTTCGCGCGATCTGCCCCCGCAACTCCCGCGACGACTGCGAGGCTCGATGAAAGCAAATGACGCCGTGATAGCTTATGCTCTTTCATAAAGCCCATTCATCCTTTTGGTTTTATCCTGCGGCAGCAAGCAAAGCCTTCGCATGAATGTCGACCACCTGCTCTTCGCTATATTGATCGATGAAAGACCGGCGATAATCAGCGTTTTGCTGCTCAGTAGCTAGATTGTCGCAGTAGTAGATCATTGCCGATACCAGCGACGGTCCCCCATCAGCCGAGACCAAGCGGCCGAGACGCGTGTCTACCAAGATGTCGCTGGGACCAAATTCGCAGTCTGTTGAAACCACCGGCAAACCAAAACGCAGTGCCTCGCATATCGCAAGCGACCAGCCCTCCCACCGAGAGGTGGAGACGTAGACGTCGCTTGAGGCGAGGGCGGGTTGCGGATTATCGGGCAGATGTTCGATGGAAACGACGTCATCTAGGCCGAGCTGGCGGATCTCAGCGCGAAGTTCGGTCTCGCCCGCGCCATGGCCGACGATCTTAAGACGCGCGTTTTTTCTTTGGCGATATACGTCGGCGAAGGCGCGGACAAGAATGTCCTGACCCTTCTGATAGGAAAAGCGGCCGACATTGACGAAGGTGACATACCCAGTCTGTCCTCGATTGGCGACCTCCACATCATCAAACCGGCGAACTGGATTTGGGACCCACCAATTTGGAACCTTGCTTTCGAACATGGCGTCAAATGAGGAAAGTTGTCTGGGCGAGGTACCGAAGACGTAACGCATGCGCCGCAGAAAATAAGTCTTCATTAGGAAGAACAGAATTTTCGCTTTGATGTGGCTGCATTCCCGTTTCGGATTCCCGTGCAAATGCACCACGAAATTTCGACGAAGCCCCAGGCACGAAACCATCGCAATCACGGCTGGCTCGATCTGTGGCACAATGACCAAATCGTAATCCTTAGCCGCTATAACCTCGCGGAACGTTTTCATGAGCTGAAGGCGCCCTTGCGGTCTACGGTCGATTGCCGTGTACTTCGCAGTCTCCGGGCGATTTTCGTGCGCGCTTACGTATAAGACGTCAACATCGAACGCGTCCGAGTATTTTTCCATCAGCTGGCTGCAGATTGTATCCACAACGCGCTCGATACCCGCGAATGTCTGCGTTCCTGGTTGCACGTAGAGAATTTTCCGTCGCTTCTGCGACGGGAGAGCAATTCTCTGCCCGCTTCCGCTATTAATCTGATCCATAAGGCAGTCCCTCTTTCGCGGATCGGAGCATGTGGTGCAGCGGGTCGGAAAAGTAAGATGACAGTGTCAATCAAGTAACCAATAGGTTGCTGAAACTTTGAAATGATTGTCTTATTATAGTATAAAATGCAAGTGACACAGAAAAATTATAACAGAAACCGTTTGTATGCCTTCTTTATTGACGGCGCTGAATGATGTATTTTGGAAATATTGCCCTAAATGACAATTAACAACAGGTTGGCTATCCGTGCTGACTGCAGAGCTGGACAAATTCCTTGGCCTAACGCGATGTGACAGAAAGGCTCAACAGCTTAATCGCCAACACGCAGGCGTTGGGCTTGACTTAATCAACCGTATATTTCGTTTGAATTTTGTGGGAGGTTCGCCGGCCGTGTGCGCGTCGAACGACGATGAAGTAGAGAGCCGCATGTGCGCAGATATAGCCGGCTTCCAACATTGTAGCGATCGCCGCTCCCCAGCCCACAGCCGCAAGCAACGTTGTTCCGGTGGAAATGCTCGCTATCGCATATCCAACCAGCACAAAAAACACGATTAGCGTAAAGATAAGCACGGGAAGTCGCGCTGCGCTTATGACGCCGATGATGAAACAAACCGCAAGTGCCCAACCCATAAGGTCGCTCCGACCTCTCACTCAGGAGTACTGGGCAAGATAATCAGGCATAAGTCTTCCACGCGCAAGCTAAATTCCGCGAACGCCTTGACGCATTCGCAGAAGGCTTAGCGGATGATTACTTTCCTGGTTTTAATTGTTGACCGTCGATTTACCCTGCGCCTCAGGGCGGCGCTCGACGCGGATGACGTCACCTGGCGAAACGGTATCGTTATCCGTGACTACGAAAGACTGGTTCTTTCCGTCAACAAGCCGGCTGATCGTGACTTTAAACGTATAACTGTCGTTGTCATCTTCCAAAGTCGCAAGCGCGGCCGGAGCCCGTACTTCCAGGTTCTTCAATAGGTCTTTGGCAGTTTCCGTCTTCTTGGCGTTCACGGCGAAACGATCGCGCAGTTCGGCAGCTTCGGTCAGCGCACTGATCCGATACTTGTTACGAACATCCTCCATATCTTGATCGACCTTCGCCAAATCCTGCTGGGTTTTGAGGATTGCCAGTGAGACGTCGAGATTGCGGCTCTCAAGATCAGCTACGTTCTGGTTCGCACCCAACTGGCGTGCAGAGACAGTCAATCCCTGCGAAACCAACTTGTTGACGGATCCAAGATCTTTCGCTGCCAGATCGATCTGTTTGGCAAGCGATGCTGACTTTTCATTCAAAGCCTTGATCTGGTTGCTCGCCAGGACTTTCGACTGCTTCAATGCCTCGATCTCTGTTTGCATCGATCGCATCCGCGTGTCGAAGAGGGCAGATTCCTCTTGCATCATCCGGCTGATCGCTGGATCGCCCTGCTTCGAGGTCAACTCCGCAGGAAATTGAACGGCTGCAGCATTGTTCAAAATCGCATCGATACGTGCTTGACGGGCCACCAGTTCAAGTCTCTGCGCCTCGAATGTTCTCAAGTCGCCACGCGTGGAAAGCGCGTCGCGCTGTAATCCAATAATGTTGGGGTCAACCGGTCCAAGACCGCCCGCCATACTCAACGCCTGGACGACCGTCAAACCGGGACTGAAGCCATATTTCCCAGGGCTTGTAACCAAGCCGGTCACGTAAAAAGGCCGGTAGGACGAGATTTCCACCGACGCTGTTGGACGCTTCTGCAGACCGACCTGGCTTTGAAGGCGTTCTCCGATCGTATCAGAGATCTGTTCGAGGGTCTTACCGGCAGCGGGAACCGTTCCGATAATCGGCAATGAAAGGTTACCTGCCGCCGAGACGGCAAATTCGCCTGTGAGGGGTACCCATTCGAACGGTGCCCCGGTGCTGGGACGCCATTCGAACACGCGGATCTTCAAAGTGTCCTGGGCTCCGACGAGATAATCCTGTGCAAGGCTTTGAGAAACCAACCCGACAAAGGCAGCGGCAAACGTGGCCACCGAAAGGCCGTTGCGCACCCACGAGCGTTTCTTCTTGTGCTTGACGGTTTGGCGTTCCGCGAAGACTTTGAACATCATAAACTCCAAATAACGGGATGCTGACGAGGGCCTATCATGCAGGAATGGCAAGCTCAGTCCCGGTCGCGCGTTCGACGAATGTGCGAAAGCGGTTGACGAATACATCCCGACGGAAATCTGCAGCGCGTGAGATTGCGTCCGCTGAATTAAAATCCAACTTCTCCATTCTTTCGACTGCATCCATGAGTTCTTCAACCGTCTGGTTGTTGAAGAATACTCCGGTCTTGTTTGCGATTACTGTTTCAGTTGCCCCTCCACGGGCAAAGGCAATGACAGGCCGCCCGCTGGCCATCGCTTCGACCGGCACAATCCCGAAGTCTTCCTCACCAGGGAAAATCAGCGCCTTGCATCGAGCATAATGATGCTTCAACACTTCAAAAGGTTGTGAGCCGAGAACCGTTACGGTGGGCCCAGCTATTTTCTTAAGGTGGGACAGCATCTCGCCGCCGCCGATGACAACCAATTTCTTCTTCATATTGTTGAAGGCTTGCACAGCAAGATCAGGCTTCTTGTAGCTCACAAGTTCGCCGACCATCAGATAATAGTCTTCCAACTCGGAATTGGGCACGGCGTGAAACGCAGCTGTATCAACCGGTGGGTGTATTACTGCCGCCTCCCGGCGATAATAGCTCCTGATACGATTGGCCACTGTCCTCGAATTGGCGACGAAGTCATCGACGCGGTTGGCCGAGCCGACGTCCCAGGTCCGCAGATAATGGGCCATCGGCGGCATCATCATGCGCGTAACCAGCCCGGAGCTCTCATAGTATTTGTTGTACATATTCCAGATGTAGCGCATCGGGGAATGGCAGTAGCAGATATGTAAAGCTGGTGAAGTCGGGATAATGCCTTTGGCCGGACCCGACTCGCTGCTGATCACCAGGTCATAGGAACTTAGATCAATCTGTTCGAGAGCCATAGGCATCAACGGCAGATATTTCTTGTAGAGTCTCTTTGCATAGGGAAGCGACCCGATGAAAGTCGTCTGGATACGATGCGCCTTCAACTTGCCTGATATTGAAGCGGGATCAAACACGTGCGTGTAGATATCCGCATCTGGAAAAATGTCGCAAAGCGCTTCGAGAACCTTCTCTCCGCCGCGCATTCCCACCAGCCAATAATGTATGATCGCTACTCGCACAAAGAACCCCATATAGCACGCATGGCATATACTTTAACGTGCAATATCAGTATTCTTGAGGTTCTTAACGCAGATAAACTGATGCGATAGAAGTTAACCTCAAGTACGCAATAACTCAGCGAGTTGTATTGAGAATGCCGTTATTGTCGACTTGCACGTTAGCATAGTGCAACGCAATAATTTTATTGTCAAACCGTTTAATACTTGTTAACTAAGTTATGTATGTCCATGCGGACGATTTCTGCACAGACCCAGTTATAGTTTTACTTAGTTTGGGAGTACGCGGATGAGTGAGATTGATCTCGGCCGAGAATTTGACAGGTTCAATGACAAGCGGCGACTGTCTCGTGAAGTGGCTCCCCGGTCTTTCGGAGCTGGAGACAAGAGCGCAGCCGCCGTCATAGGTGGGTTCCTCAGGTACCTTCTTGATGCAATTTTAGCGACCGCCGCTTTGGTTGTCTTGACTCCAATGATCTTGATGCTCGTTGGAATTCTTCTGGTTATCCAGGGAAGGCCGATTTTCATTGCGCATCGTCGCATTGGTAAAAATGGCGTGATGTTCCCGTGTCTGAAATTTCGGACGATGGTTACGAACTCCGACGAGGTTTTGGCGAAATATCTCGCCCAGAATCCGCATCGGCTCGACGAATGGAATGCAACTCGGAAACTGAAGGACGATCCCCGGATAACGCCCTTTGGGGCGCTGTTGCGTAAGAGCAGCCTGGACGAAATTCCGCAGCTGCTGAACGTTATCATGGGAACCATGAGCTTGGTTGGCCCGCGTCCGATCGTTCCAAGTGAGGCTGAGCTCTACGGTTCTCACTTCATCGACTATATCCGGGTTCGCCCCGGCCTAACAGGTCTGTGGCAGGTCAGTGGCCGCAGCGATACAACTTATCGTGAGCGCGTGCAGCTTGATGTTCGTTATGTCAGCGAGCGAAGCGTCTTTGGCGATATCGCCATTATGGCCAAAACTGTGCCTGCAGTCCTGCGCTCTCGCGGCAGCTATTAACGCTGCCGTCAGGGTCCTCCATCACTTCTCGTCGGCGGCAAATATCTTCGCAGGTTCCTCCGACCTGCCTTGGTCTGGTGCTGACGTATAAAAAGGCATGCGTAAGAGTAATGACGGATTTAGGGGCCATCACATCGCACGCCAATATCTTTGCCCCTGTTGCTCAAAGACGAAAGATATAAGATGGGAGATACCTTCGTCGTAAATGGGCGTTTCCTGGGGCATGGCATCACAGGCGTACAACGATATGCTCGAAATGTCTTGGCTGCGATGGATCAATCGGAGCGGTCGAGTGGCGGGCTTATTTTAACGCCTGCCGGGGTCCAGGTTCCAGACTACAAGCAATTGCGGATCGGCCAGGGTTCCGTCCTGCGGGGCCATGCATGGGAGCAGTTGGAGCTTCCGCTCCGCGCCGGTCGCGGACCTATTCTCAATTTGTGTAACACTGCGGCGGTTACGAAGTCAGAACAGATCGTTTGTATTCACGATACGAATGTCTTTGCCGCTCCCCATAGTTACAGCCGTTCATTTAGGATGCTTTATCACACGCTGCAGCCTTTGCTCGCGCGCCGGTCGGCGCGAATAGCAACGGTGTCGTATGCTGCTGCCAGACAAATATCGCATCATCTGCCTGTAGCGCTTGAAAATATTGCCGTCCTGCCGAACGGGCATGAGCATGCGCTGGCATGGGACGCATCGCGCGCCACTGTGGCGCGTGATATTCCGGGGCTGCGCGACCGGCCGTTTGTTCTTGTTCTTGGATCACGCGCCCGCCATAAAAATATGGCGTTGCTCGTTGGTGTCGCGGCTGAACTCGATGCGCTCGGGATCAATATTGTTATCGCCGGTGGCGGCGATGGGATTTATGCTGCTCAAACGTTGCAAGAGCGGTCTAATATCCTGCTGTGCGGACGGGTATCCGACGACGACCTCGCCTATTTGCTCGACCACGCTCTTTGCCTTGCATTTCCCTCGCTCGCAGAAGGCTTTGGCCTTCCAATCGTTGAGGCCATGGCGCGGGGATGCCCCGTTATTTCATCGGATTGCGCAAGCATGCCTGAGGTCTGTGGCGATGCAGCGCTTCTTGCTTCTCCTTTCCGCCCGCATGAATGGGTCGATAAGATTGCCGATCTTCTCGGCTCGCGGCAGCTTCGAGATGATTTGGTGGGGCGCGGGTTCGAGAATGTTCGCCGATTTTCCTGGTCGCAGACAGCCGAAGGCTATCTCGATCTTCTACAAAATCCGTCGGTAGCCTTGCGAGTTTATAACCCGTTGCCACCTCCAAAGGCTCGTGTCGCCGCTGTCTTTGCAACACGAGGCAGGCCCGACATTGTCACCGCGGCAGTTCGCCATTTCATGAACACGCAAAGCCTGCAGCCAACCTCGGTCATCGTCTCCTGTCCTGATCTTGCGGACGCAGGAAAACTGGTGTCTGAACCTGGCGTTAAAGTGGTGACGGGACCGGCAGGATTAGCCAGTCAGAGAAATACCGCGTTGTCACATCTCGACGCGGGCACCGATATCGTCGCCTTTTTCGATGATGATTTCGTTGCGGACGCAAACTGGCTGGAAGAGGTCGCAGCCGTATTTCGCGACGAGGCCGAAATTGTCGGTGTCACGGGTGAGGTACTTGCCGATGGTATTAAAGGTCCTGGAATAGCATTTGAAGATGCCGTCCAGCTCGTTGCTCAGGCGCCGAAACCTCAGGACAAATGGATCGAGCCTTACAGTCCCTATGGGTGCAACATGGCATTTCGCATGTCTGCAATTGGCGATCTACGCTTTGACGAACGGCTGGTGCTGTACGGTTGGCTGGAAGATCGTGATTTTGCCGCTGCTCTGGTGCGAAAAGGTGGGCGCCTGATCAAGTGGTCCCGTGCCTATGGCGTCCATATGGGTGTCAAGAGCGGCCGCGTCAGTGGCGAGCGGCTTGGCTACTCGCAGATCATCAACCCATTCTACATGAAGCGGAAAGGCACGATGAGCCTTGCTAATGTGGCGGATCATATTTTCCGCAATACCGTCAGCAACTTTGTAGGCATATTCAAATCTGAGCCTTTCATTGACAGACGCGGACGTGCAAGAGGCAATCTCATAGCGATGGGCGATCTTTTGCGTGGGCGCCTTCAACCGGAAAGAGCCGCTGCGCTCAATGTCGATAAAGCCATTCACAAGTCCAACAGGAGGCAGGAAGCAAGATGATGTTTAATAAGCCCCGCCCTCTTGAGGTTCCTTCTAAACTCTGGCGTGTGGATGAAACGCGCCCTGAAACGGCGCCGGATGGTCCACTCGTCATGTTGCGCAGCATCCTGGCAATTGGCTCGCGGAATAAGGGAACGCTGATTGCTTGCACAGTCTCAGGGCTGATTTTGGCCGGCCTTTATGCTCATTCGCTGCCACCCACATATACTGCAACCGCAACTTTGCTTCTCGAGCCGAAGCAAGCAGCCCCCTCCGGGCAGGAGTTCGCGGTTCAGCAGAGCCTCGATCTTAATCGCGCCGACAGCGAGCTTCAGACAATTCGTTCCGAACGCTTGCTGTCGGCGGTCTTCGATAGCGTCGGCGTGAAAAACAGCCCCGAATTGCGTGCGGATCAACCGAGCCTGTTCAGCAGGGTCGCCTCTGTCTTGCACGGCTTGTTTGCCTCGAACGGAACCCAACCTAAAAGCGATGCCGCCAAGCCAACGAACACAGATGGCTTGGATAGCGACGCGGAGCGCGCCGCTTTTCTGAATTTTGCAAAAAGACTAGACGCGCGTCGCGTGGGACAGTCATTTGTGATCGAGGTCCAGTATTCCTCTTCCGATCCGGCGTTGCCAGCCCGTGTCGCAAACGCTGTCGCGTCCGGCTATATTTTTCAAGCTGTCGCCTTCAAAGAGCAGATGGCTCGTGCAGGAACCGAGGCACTGCAAGGACGGCTCGATAGTCTTTCCGCTCAAATGGAGTCTGCGCGGGTTGCCATGCATGACGGCTCGTTGCCGGCCATTCCGACGCCCGACGCGGACGCTAGGGTGATCGGTGCAGCTCTTGCGCCACTTGGCCCTTCGGCGCCTCGCAAATCGCTGATCACTGCTCTTGGAGGCGTGCTTGGGCTCCTTGGCGGATTTGGACTAGTTGCAGTACGGATGGCGCTTGATCGGCGCGTTCGCAACGAACGTGACTTGTCCGTAGACTGTGGCTTGCCTTGCCTTGGGACAATTCCGGACGCGCCGGATGAAAATGGCATCCCATGGAATGTCGGTACGCGGCATCTGGAATTCGTTCGCGCGATTCATGATTTGCGAACCGCGGTCGAGATTGCCTGCATGAACCTGCGCAACAATCGAAGCCTTTCTGTTGCCGTCGTCTCGTGGTCGCCGGGTGCCGGTGTCACCACAATTTGCACAGGGCTTTCACAGCTTATGAGCAGAAGCGGTCGCTACATCACTCTGTTTCAAAATCAATCGGATGAGCAAGGTACGGACGAGAATTATGCTTCCCCGTCGAGCTCGCTTGCCGATGCTGCCTTCACGGATGTTTCCATCGATCAAATCAGCTTTCAAACGGTCGATGGCGTCGCCGTCCTGCCTATTCATTCCAAGGACACCAACGCAAACCTTTTTACGGATTTCCGCAATCCGCGTATCAACCGCATTCTCGAAGGCGCGCGTTTTAAGGGCGATGTCATCCTAGACCTTCCACCCTTGAAGGAATCCATGGACGCCCTGGCGCTGGCAGCGTTTGCCGATGCCGTTGTGGTGGTCGTTCGGGCAAATGAAACGACCTTCGAAGAGGTGACGGACGCCGTCCATCTGCTCAGGCGTGCAGGGGCGAATGTGGTGGGCGCGGCCTTGAACAAGGGACGTCGATGATTGAACTGGAACGGTTTGCGGCCTCCACGAGTGACGTCGCAGACCCCAAGCTGGCCATCATTATTGCCTGCTGGAATTATGCCGATTATGTCGGAGAGGCAATCTCTAGCATTCTTGATCAAAAGCGGACCGATTGCGAGTTGATTGTCGTCGATGATGGTTCCACCGACGGATCATGGGATGTTATTCGGCAATATCCGGTGACAGCCTATCGGATCAAAAACTCGGGCCAGCGCGCTGCCTGTGCCTTTGCCGTGGAAAGGACCAAAGCGCCCTTCATCCTCTTTCTCGATGCGGACGATAAGCTTATAGCCGGTGCTCTCGATACGATCCTTCCCCAGCTTGACGAGACAGTCTCAAAACTTCAATTCCCTTTGATACGGGTCGACCGAAATGGGATGGTTATTGGTGATCCCGTTCCCAAACTGGAGAATTTCCACGATAGCGGTGCGCTGATCAAAAGCGTTCTCGCAAACGGCACCTATACGACGCCGCCCACATCAGGGAATGTTTTTCGGCGCGATCTTTGCCACTTGCTGAAGGATGCGACATACGATCGTGCTGTCGATGGCGTCATTCTTTTTGCCGCGCCCTTCTTCGGGACCGTTGTCAGCTTATCGACGCCGCTTGGGCATTACAGGGTCCACGACCGGAATGATTCAGGTCTCGGAAGGCCTCTCGATCCCGAGCTTCTCAGGCGAGAAATCGACCGCTTTACCGTGCGAATGGAGCACCTCCGCCAGATCTTAGCCAATGTTGGACGCGCCAATGAACTGGTTGCCACCGACAAGGCGCATTTCTGGCTGGAAAGATCGATCTATCTTGCCGTTGCCGAAGGTCGCCGCGTATCGCTTTCAATGCTCTGGCGTTTGCTCCGCATCATCGCTGCAACCAGTCATACCCTCAAGACGAAGGCAGCGCTTACAGCGTTTCTTCTTCTGACGGCCATCTTGCCCAATCGTCGAGCACGCCGGGGTCTGGCATATCGTCTCAATGTGGGCCACCGGTCCATGGGTGGCCTACTGCGCGCCTTCCTGTAGAGACTTCACGCGAGCTTAAAATGGTTGAGCAAACGGACCGTCTTCAACGGTCGACGAGCTCAAGCCGCCCACGTCCGGCAACTAGTCGCATGCCGAGGAGAAGAAGCGTTCCCGCATAGGCCGCTGCCCCCGTCACTGAGACAAAGCCAAGTTCGAGGACATGGTTCAGATGCCGATCGCTCAAGCCTTTTCGGAGGAAGTAAACCCAACAAGCCATGACAAGTGCCGATAGAGCAACCTTCCACAGATTGCGCAATTGTTTTGCGATACCAAGGTCGAGAAGCTTTCTGACCTCGGTGATATAGAAGCCGAACATCGCAAAAGAAAGAAGGACTCGAGCGAAGCTCACTCCGGTCACCGATCCAAGATAAAATCCGCTTGGAAGCAGGACAAGGCGCAAAACGAGATCTGTCAGATTGAGCTTGAAAATCACATTCGGCTTATCCAGCGCTAGGCTGACGGAGTAGAGCGTCTGGAAATACGGGATCGGTGCCACCGAAATTGCCAGAATGCTTAAAAGCGGTGCCGCATCTTTCCATTTTTCTCCCAGCAGGAGGTCCGTGACCAGATCTGCAGTCAAAGCTATGCCGATGCATGCCGGCACCGAAATCAGCATTGCAAATCGAACAGCTTTGAGAAAGGCCTGTTTTACACGAACCGGATCGTTATTGATTTGCGAGAATGCTGCCATGACAGGCTGGAGAGCCGGCCCGATTATGCTTTGTGTGGGAATGACCGCCACATCGTTGGCCACCGCGTATCGTCCCAGCGTCGCCTTGTCCGTCAGCGAACCCACGAAAAAGCGGTCGAATTGCCAGTTGAACGCCGAGATGATCTGCGCCGAGTTGAACCATCCGATGAAACTTGCGAAATCCCGTAGCCGTCCCAACGAAAGGGCGGGGCGATAGGGCGCAAGAACATAGGAAGCGATAGTCGCCGCTACGGAAGCAATAACGGAATTCGTCACAATTGCCCAATAGCCGCCACCACTGAGCACGACCATTACGGCAGCCGCGCTCGCACATATTTTTCCTGATAATTCCAAAATGAAGGTCTGCCGAAAGCCAAGCTGACGGGCAAATGTCACCATGGCCGGACTGACGAAACCCTTCGCCACAGGACCTATGCACAGAACGGCCACCAAAGGCAGCAGAAGAGGCTCATGGTTGAATACGGAAAACGGCCAGGCAGCTCCCAGGACAATGACGGCAATCAGCGCGCCGCGAATGAGGCCAAGCGTGAAACCAGTATCAAGATGGCTTTTGTCAATTTTCGGCAGCCGGACAAGCGCCTGGGTGACGGGTACTTCCAGCACGGTGTCGACTATCAGCACCAACGATGTTGCCAGGGCCGCCAGTCCGAAGTCAGCCGGTGACAGTATTCTGGCGAGGACGAGCAAGGTAAAGAAATCAATGACGCGTCCTACAAGACGCGAAAACACAAGCCAGCCCGCTCCCTGGACAGCCTTAAACGCCAGCATATTTTACTCCACACCTTCTATATGCAGGCTCTACACTGTGTGCAGGCCCTATAACCCCCCCGATTTCCAAACTCCCCCTGACGGCAATCGCCGTCACACTAAGGTCTATCATTTCTGCAGACGAACAGAGATGCTACGTACGATATGAGCAAGCTCCAAGGCTGGAAGCAGTGCTGTCTTCAAACGTGGAAAGTCCTGTGCGATTGCACCCTCGCGCCAAAGGTGGGTCTTGATGGAACTGAGCCGACGGATGGTGTTCGTACCGCTGGTCGTGTTCACCACGTTAATGCTTTCCGACCGGCCGAAATCGACGGACCGAGGCCCAACACCCAGCATTTTCCTGTCGCTGTCACTGGGATTGGTGATTGCCTGTTTCAATCGCGCCCAAGCTGGCGCCGCCTCCCGTAAGATTTGCGCGCCGCTAGCCACGTTCTCAATATAATCCAGAACTCCCGACAAGAGCATGTTGCCTTTTACCGCATCGATCTTGCCATAGGCGATGTCCCCGCAATTCGCAGTGACCGTGCCTTCTTCTGTCAGCCTCAAGAGGCGCACAGAAGGAATTTCCGGTTCAAAAAGGCTTTCGATGATATGCCAATAGCGCAGTACGACCGTTTCGATCTTCAATGGGTTGTAAAAATTGTCTTCGACCAAAAGCCCTGTCAATTCGGCAAAGTGGTCCTCGTTGAAGCCTTTATAGTTGCAACGTGCAAACTGAACGGTTTCAAAGGATTTATCGGTCAGACTTGCAGCAAGAAGGCGCTGCGTGCTGCCGTATAATCCGGTATCGCATAAAATAACCCGCCGCTCGTTTCCGCAAATTGCATTTAGATGTTTGCGGAACAGCCTGTTCTGTTGCGCGATATCTTCAACGATCTGCGCGGCGAAGGGTGTATCCAGCATACAGAAGAATTGCTCGGATCTGAACGGCTCCCGCCAAGCTGCTGGAAAGTCGTAATTGCCTCCGCCAAGCGCAGTCGCGACGTCGGCAAAGCTTGCTCTGCCAAATTCGCGGCTGAGTTCTTCCAAAACAGTCGGGCTGCGCGCTTCTAGGGCCATGCGCGCCGCGACCAAACGTGAAATGAGAATATTTTCCCGGCGCAATGAAAGCGGCAGCTGAAGGCGGCTGATCAGTTTCTCGAATGCCTCCCTGATGCCGATCCCACCTCGTGCACAAAAGGCGAGCGTTCCGCCCTGGGCCTCGACCTCTTGCGCATAAAGCCAGATATGCAGGCAAAATTGCGCAACTATAGGGCCAAATACGTCTCTTCCGAATGAAAAGCTATTGGCTGTCGAGGACTGGTCAAGCCTGATGCGGTCGGTGGCCTTGCGCAGGCTTCTCGCCGTTTCCGCGCGTGCTCCGTCGGCACGCGTGAGATAATGGCGTATTCGATTTTTCGGGAGGTGGACGGTTTGCAGCCCCATACTGTGCGGCACATTGTGATCTGCAAGCCTGTCGTCGCCGATGTGTAGAACACGTGATGCTGGGATCTTTTCCTCTGTCAGAAGATGAGAAAAGAGATTTCCTGAGCGCTTGCTCGCGCCGATTTCAGCGCTGGAGTAAACCTTGTCAATAAGGCCGGGTCCGTGAAAGTAGTTCAAGAGTTCAGTCAAGCGGTCCGTCGGCAACGCGGTGTCGGACACGGCAACGACACGCAGGCCCTGGTGACGGTGCTCGCGCAGAGCCATCGCTAAGTCGCCGTTTGCAAACAACGACTCTTTTTCGATTGCGATCTCTATGTCGAGCCGCTTGACAACGAAACACTGCGGCAGCCCAAGAAAAGCGAGTTGCCGAGCAATGATATCGGACAGTTTGACTTCTCCGATCCCGCCGCCGACGTTGAGGGCGCGGTAGGCAAGACGTTCCGCCAATATGCGAACGCGCAGCAGTTCCTCGGCATCAATCCGAAAACCTTCTGCTTTGAGAAGAGCCGCGAACCGCCTCTCACCTTCTATCACACGCGAGCGTTGCGCTCGCGGACGCCGCAAAAGCAATGTGTCGAAGACGTCGCTGGAGATCAATCCGACGCCGTTCAGGGGAGCGTTCAGCACATTAAGGTTCCGCCGCAGCACAAAATACCCTTTCGCCGACGATCCTTCTAATTCCGTTGCTGGACTTTTACAAATATTCACAGCGCGCGCTTAGAAGCCAATTTGGTATGTAACAGAGAGAAATATTCCCTCGCAAGTCGAATTTAGAAAGTTATTATGACAATAAGCTGAAGTTGTCTTGCTATATTAATTTCAATGGGTGTGGATACATAGTTTTTTCTTAAACCATCTGCTTTTCGTGCTAATAGATCATAAAGTTGTGATGCAACGCCAGGAATGCAGAGGGGGCATAGCTATATGGACGGAACAGACCGGCAGCCTGCATTTTCATCAACTCCGCAACGCTTCGATGCAATTGTGGTCGGAGCAGGTATCTCTGGATTGGTTGCAGCATCAATGCTGGCGGCCAAGGGAGAAAAGACCCTTGTGGTCGACGATTATGCTCAGGTTGGCGGTAACCATCTCGATTGGACCTCGCCCGAAGGCTATACCTTCGACGTCGGCAGCTTGATCTTCCAGGATGATTCCCCGCTGCTGCGTCACTTCCCCGAAATTCTGGACCATTACGTGCCGATCGATCCCAGTTGGGGCCGTCTCAATCCGCAAAAAAAGATAACGACCTATCCGATTTCGGTTCGCGACGATATTCTTGCCGCCGGCCCGCTTGGCCTCCTGCGGATCGGGGCGTCCGTTCTTTATGCGCGGCTTTTCCGACGCAGAATGGACAATGCGCGGGATTTCGCCCGCTATTGGATCGGTGCTCATCTGCTTTGGCGGTCGGGCCTTGAAACCTACATGTGTCGCTTTTACGGCATCGTTCCTGAGGCAATCGATATCGACCTTGCGCGCAAACGGATGCTTTGGATCAGCGAGCATGCATCAATCGGCAACCTTCTAAAGAAGCTTTTTAAACCCGCGTCGGTTGCTGGACCGGCCAATCGGCAGATGGCAAGACCAAAGGAAGGTTTTGCAAAGCTGTACGACGTGGCTGTGCGAAGGCTGGTGAACGATGGCGTTGCTTTTCAATTGTCGGCTGGACTACGGCGGATAGAAAAAACGGCGTCTGGGTTTCATGTGATTACCGACAGTGGAGAATTCTCGGCCAAGCGAATTGTTTCGACAGTTCCAATTCCCGCGATGGAGAGACTTTGCCAGCTCCCATCACAATCCCCACTCGAGACGATCACTCTGATCAGCCTTTACTTCAGCTTTCGAGGAGATCGAGGCTTTCCACAGTCCATTATCTATAACTTCTCGCACGATGGGGCATGGAAACGGCTCACTGTCTATTCGGACTTCTATGGCGCCATCAACGAACGTGAATATTTCGCTGTCGAAGTTATTGCGGGCCAGGTTAACACGGTCGAAGAGGCCGAGGATGATTTCCGCCGACATGTAGAGCGGAATGGGCTCTTCAAGGGAGCGCTCAATCTGGAAGGTAGCCAGATCCTCGAGAATGCCTATCCGATCTACAGTAAAGGTGCGGCACAGCGAGCCGATGAGGCTATAAAAAGACTAAGAGCGTTTGGTATCGAGTCGATGGGTAGGCAGGGTGCCTTCAACTACCAGCCAACCGCACGTGTCTCGACAATCGACGTAGAAATGGCTCTGGCAGATCTTTCTGTGCAAGACGCCCCACCATTAAAATCGGAAATGACCGCCGCGTTGAGCGGGTGATGAAAGGTTCGTTATGCGTATTCTTCATGTACTGAATCACACGCAGCGCCTGAATGGACATGTGCATGCCGCTGTCGATCTTGCCTGCGCTCAGGCTGCGCAGGGACATGAGGTTTTTGTCGCTAGCGGCGGTGGTGACTTCGACGGATTGTTGCACGAAAAAGGCATAAAGACCTTCACCGTCGACCATAACCGGAAGGTCCTCAATCTCCTAAAGGCTGAGGTTCGGCTTCTTCAGGCCCTGCGTAAATCTCGCGCCGAGGTCGTCCATGCCCATATGATGACAAGTGCCGTTTTGGCATTTCCAATCAGTAAGCTGATCGGCGTTCCGCTCATCACGACAGTCCATAATGAATTTGAAAAGAGCGCAACACTTATGGGGCTCGGCAAGCGCGTGATTGCAGTCAGCGATGTCGTCGCCGCGTCGATGCGAAGAAGAGGGGTTGCAGCCTCGAAGCTAGCGGTCGTCCTCAATGGGACGATCGGTTCTGCTCGATCAGAAGGGCGCAGTGAAGTCCCGGCCGCATTGCACAAACCGAGCATCGTTTTTGTTGGTGGGCTTCATCCTCGCAAGGGGTTGCCGGACCTGCTGCAGGCAGTCGATATTCTTTACCAGTCGAGCCCCAACTTCCATCTTTACATCGTCGGTGACGGCCCATTCCGCCAAGACTACGAGCTGATGGCCTCCCAACTCAAATGCGCTCCGGCCGTGACCTTTATAGGACCTGCCAAGGATCCATATCCCTATATGCTTGGGGCGGACATTTTTGTGTTGCCCTCGCACGCCGATCCTGCCCCCCTCGTTCTCTCGGAAGCGCGTGAGGCAGCGTGTGCCGTTGTTGGCACAAAAGTCGACGGTATTCCTCAGCTGCTTGAGCAGGGTGAAGCCGGTATTCTCGTGCCTCCCAAGGATCCCAATGCTTTAGCGCAAACCCTCCAACAACTTATCGAAACGCCGGATCAGATCGAGCTTTGGAAACAGCGTAGTCAATACCGTATCGATTACCTGACCATAGATCGTGTGGCACGAGATACGATGCAGGTTTATCTCTCTGCCTTGTCGAGACAGACTGCAGCCACCACGGCAAATCGGGATCAACCGAACACCACAGGCTGAAACGTGGCGAACCGGCGCAGCAATAAATACAGGTTGCCTCTAAAATTCATCGCGATCGCGAAGCGCCTTATCCGCTCGTCTTGAGATCGTCATTGACCAAGATCATGGCAGCTCTTGCGCCATCAGGTAACTTTCCATCACCAATCACACAGATGGAAGGGGATTGCCCGTGGCTTTCAAAACTGTACTTGCGACCATCGGAGCGACACATGCGCAGCAGGATATCGATCGCGCCATTGCAATCGCGATTGAACTCGATGCTCATTTGTCGTTTCTCGTCCTGGGATCGGCTGTTCCTCCCTTCAATGCCGATTATCCGTTCACAGCGGTGTGGATCGATGATCGACAGGAGAAAACCGCAGCCTTGCTGTCCGTCCAGGAAAAGGCGGCGCAGGCATGCCGAACAAACGGTATTTCGTTCGACATCTCACATCGTTGCGAGGACCGTTTCGTCATCGAGCATGATATTGCGCTTCGCGCCATGTATGTCGACGTGGTTCTGATGGGGATTGGCGTGCGCAAGGATATCGACCTTCGCGAGGCGGTGATTTCTGCTGCGGTGTTCGATACGCGAACACCTCTCATCATTTTACCAGAAGGCAGCAATGCCAATTTGCGGCCCAAAAACGTCTGCGTTGCATGGAACTCGCGTGTGGAAGCTGTAAGCGCCGTGAGGGCTTCAATGGATCTTCTTAAAGATGCGGACGAAGTTCATCTAACCTTGGTCGATCCAAACTTTGCCCATTATGGAAACGGCGGCGAACCGGGTGCCGATATTGCAGCCTTTCTATCGCGCCATGGCGTTGATGTGGTCATCGAGCAGGTTGCGAGCGGCGGGCGTCCAACAGAAGATGTGCTCCGTCAACATGTGACGGAGATTGGATGCGATATGATCGTGATGGGCAGCTACGGCCATTCGCGGTTACGAGAGCGGATCTTTGGAGGCGTCACGGCTGCAATTTTGGAGGATTGCCCGGTGCCGGTCCTAATGGCACGATAGATTTGCCGTTTGTGTAAGGCATGGCTCTCCGCCGAGTGCACAATTTGTCAGGTGGAACCCAGCACCTGAAAAAGGCGTCCGAGAACGACTGTCACGGCGTTTTTTGCAATCGCGAAAATTCACCATCGCGCCATTGAAGCCATCGCTGCCTTAAAGTGCTTTTTGGGACTCCGATGGGCTCTTCCAGAACCGTGAGATCAAGGATGCGTTCACACCTGAAATGGCGAAAGGCCTCGCGCAGTTCACACCAGGCAATAAGCAGGGAATGCCCTTCGGCATAGCCTAGAATTACCGGCCAGACGGCGCGTTGCGTGACAGCGCCGTCCGCCGCACGATAATCGATCGCCAGCTTTTGCCCGTCGCGGATTGCGCGCCGGATCGGGCGTGTGTCGAAGGCAGATGGCTCTAAGGGATCTTCAGGCTTCAGGCTGACGGCCGGTATTGCAATAAAAGGCAGATAGCTGCTTGGCATCGTCGCACTGATCTTTGCAATGACATCCTTGGCCGCATTCGTGATGGCTGGATCACGCAGCCTTGCCACCATTTGCGCCCCAAGCAGAACCGCTTCAATTTCTTCTGGGGTAAGCATCAGCGGCGGCATGTTGTATGTTTGATCGAGAACGTACCCCAACCCCGCTTCCCCTGAGATGGGAACTCGCTGGGCAATCAAATGCGCGATATCGCGGTAGACCGTGCGCCGCGCCACTTCAAGCTCATCGGCCAATTGTGACGAGGTAACTGGACGGCTTGATCGTCTCAGGATTTGGATGATCTGAAAAAGACGCTCGGCTTTTCGCACAGCTGCTGACTCCTGCTGCCACCACGCTGTCAGCATGACTGTGTCATCAAAGCAGTCAACCGAAACAATCCATGGAGAGAACTTGATGAAATTTGCTTCAACGCGCCTTGTTGCGGCCGATATCCAGCCGATGGTTGCCTTTTACGAGCTGCTGACAGGTTATACAGCGGATTGGCTTGCGCCCGTCTTTGCCGAGATCGTTATGCCTGGCGCGGTCCTGGCAATCGGCAGCGCGGAAACGGTCAGTCTCTTCAAGGAGGGCAGTGCCGAACCATGCGCCAACAAAACCGCCATCCTCGAGTTTATGGTGGTGGATGTCGATGCTGAGTTCGCCCGTTTGAAAGACCGTATCGAAGTCGTGCATGAGCCTAAGGATTTGCCTTGGGGTAATCGCACGGTTCAGTTTTCCGACCCTGAAGGAACCCGTGTTTCCCTTTATACGCCCGTCTCGGATGCTGCGAGGCTGCGCTTTAGCGGCCGATGATCACTGCGTGCCAAGCCGCCCTGCGGTCTAGAAGGTTGGCGGAGTATTGACCCAGATCAGGATGGTCTCGCCATCGGCAGCATTTCTCCATGAGTGGGACCTGCTGCTTTGAAAATAGAAGCTGTCGCCGGTTTGAAGCTCGAAAAACTGGTCGTCATCGAGAACGATCTCCAATTTCCCGGAGAGAACGTGGAGAAACTCTTCCCCGGCATGCTGATATGCGCCCTCGCTGGAGGCGCCGGGGGCAAGTTGAAACCGATGGCATTCCATTTGCGGATTTCCCTGTGCAAGCACTTGGACCGTCACGCCCGAGGACGTCTGCGGCCAAGTCTTCCACTCCCCCTGGCGAACCAGTGAGTGGGCTCCTGAGGGTTCTTCCCCGCTAAGTGTCGCGATCGTGGTGTCGAGACAAGAGGCTACAGAATGCAGGCCGACAAAGGAAAGTCCGACCGAGGTTCGCTCGAAGGTCGACAGGACGGAGATGGGAAGGCCGGTGGCTTGTGCGACTGCTTCTAGCGTTTTGTCTTGCTTTTGCCTCAGCCGCCGAATTTTCGTGCCGATGGGAATACCCTCAGCCTGATCGTTCCCGTCTTCTTCTGAAGCGTCGGACCTTTCGGCAGAGCTTTCGGAAAGAATCTCGCGAATGGCAGCCGGGTTCAGTCCCCGTTCACTTCGCAACCAGGCAATCCTTTGCAGGCGCGCGATCAACGCATGGTCGAAAAGTCTCTGTCCAGACCCACTGCGCAATGGCTCAAACAGTCCCTGCGCCTCCCAAAGACGCAGCGTGGAAGCAGAAACGCCAGCCATCCTTGCTGCCTCCGCGATCTTAAAGCTGGTTTCGCCCATTCACCTTATCCGGTTCGCATCCGCTTTTTGATAGCGATGAAAAAGGAGATTGCAACTCTACAGAAAAAATATAGAGTTTTTGCGTGGGTGTGAAAATATCCGTTACCTGTCGAGTGAGGGGAAAAATCATGTTGAACGTAGATTTGTCTGAGCGTCGTTCTGACGCCATATCGCGCGGTGTTGGCGTCACGACACAGGTCTATGCTGAGCGCGCGGAAAACGCCGAAATTTGGGATGTCGAAGGCAGACGCTATATTGATTTTGCGGCTGGCATAGCCGTCGTGAATACCGGCCACAGGCATCCTAAGGTCATTGCGGCGGTAAAAGACCAGATCGATCATTTCACCCACACCTGCCACCAGGTCGTCCCTTACGAAAATTATGTCCGGCTGGCAGAGCGCCTGAATTCGGCAGTTCCCGGCGATTTCAAAAAGAAGACGATCTTCGTCACGACAGGCGCGGAAGCTGTCGAAAACGCGATCAAGATAGCCCGCGCCGCCACGAACCGCTCGGCCGTAATCGCTTTTACCGGTGGATTTCATGGGCGGACCTTCATGGGGATGACGCTGACCGGTAAAGTCGTCCCGTACAAGACCGGCTTCGGCGCCATGATGCCGGATGTCTTCCATGTGCCTTTCCCGGTGGAGCTTCACGGACAAACGGCGGAACATTCCCTTTCTGTTCTCGATAAGCTCTTCAAGGCGGATGTCGATCCTCAAAGAGTTGCAGCCCTCATCGTTGAACCCGTCCAAGGCGAGGGCGGCTTTTACGAGGTGCCGCGCACATTCATGCAAAAGCTTCGTGAGATTGCCGATCAACATGGAATATTGTTGATCGCCGATGAGGTGCAGACAGGCTTCGCGCGCACAGGAAAATTGTTCGCAATGGAGCATTACGGCGTTAATGCGGATATCGTGACCATGGCGAAAGGGCTCGGCGGTGGGTTCCCGATTGCTGCCGTCACTGGCCGCGCGGAGATTATGGATGCGCCGGGGCCTGGCGGGTTGGGCGGGACTTATGGCGGCAATCCCATCGGCATTGCCGCGGGCAATGCCGTTCTCGATATCATCGAAGAGGAGGGGCTGAACGAACGCGCTTGCCTGCTCGGCAATCGCCTCAAGCAGCGTTTGCAATCTCTCGTGTCCTCGGTGCCGCAAATTGCCGATATTCGTGGGCCTGGATTCATGAATGCGGTTGAATTAAACCTCCCGGGCACAAACTTACCCAATGCGGAGTTTACGAACAAAGTTCGCGAAAGGGCTCTTGCAAAGGGTCTCATCCTTCTCACCTGCGGCATCTATGGAAACGTCATTCGTTTTCTGTCGCCGATCACCATTCAGGATGATGTTTTTGCAGAGGCTCTCGACATTCTGGAGAACACATTGCGCGAATGCGCAGCGGAGGCATGACCGATGATTTCCAATAATCTTTTATCACGACTGAAAGAGACCTCCCTTGTGACGGACAAGGCCCTCATTGGCGGTGAATGGGTGGCTGCCGCCGATGGTCAGAAAACCTTTGATGTAACCAATCCTTCCACGGGCGAAGTCATTGCGACGTTGCCGGACATGGGCCGTTCTGAAACGGCGCGTGCGGTCGATGCGGCTTACAAGGCCCAAAAGCTCTGGGCGAAGAAGACGGGCAAGGAACGTGCCGCTGTTTTGCGCAAGCTCTACGATCTTATGACAGCGCATGCCGACGATCTGGCAACGATCCTCACGATGGAGATGGGCAAACCTTTAGCGGAGGCGAAAGGGGAAATTCTGTATGGCGCATCCTATGTCGAGTGGTTCGGCGAGGAGGCAAAACGCGTTTATGGCGACACGATCCCCGGCCATCAGCAGGACAAGCGGATCCTCGTGATCAAGCAACCTGTCGGGGTCGTTGCAGCCATCACGCCTTGGAATTTTCCGAACGCTATGCTGGCGCGCAAGTTCGCGCCGGCTGTCGCTGCAGGCTGTGCAATGATCTCCAAGCCCGCTGCCGAAACTCCGCTGTCTGCCTTGGCGCTTGCGATTCTAGCGGAGCGAGCCGGCTTGCCCGCCGGCGTCTTCAATGTCGTTCTTTCCACGGATTCCTCATCCGTCGGCAAGGAGTTCACGGAGAATGACAAGGTCAGAAAACTGACCTTCACAGGTTCCACGAATGTCGGCAAAATCCTGATGCGCCAAGGCGCAGACCAGATCATGAAACTCGGTCTCGAGCTCGGTGGCAACGCTCCCTTCATTGTATTTGATGATGCGGATCTGGATGCGGCGGTCGAAGGCGCTATGGTGTCAAAGTATCGCAACAACGGACAAACCTGTGTCTGCGCCAATCGCCTATATGTGCAGTCCGGTATTTATGATTCCTTCACCAAAAGACTGGCGGAGAAGGTTAGCGCCATCAAGGTCGGAGACGGTTTCGAACCGGGCGTTTCCGCCGGTCCGCTGATCACGCAGAAAGCGGTCGACAAAGTCGAGGAACATATCGCTGATGCAGTAGGCAAGGGCGCCAAGATCGCAACAGGCGGAAAGGCCGACAGTCGTGGTGGCCTGTTTTTCCAGCCGACGATCATTACGGATGTGACATCCGAGATGAAGGTCGCGCGGGAAGAGACCTTTGGACCCGTTGCGCCGTTATTTAAATTCGACACCGAGGAAGAGGTGATCGAAATGGCTAACAATACCGAGTTCGGTTTGGCGTCCTATTTTTATTCGAGGGATATCTCGAAAATCTTCCGGGTTGCCGAGGCTCTCGAATACGGCATGGTTGGCATCAACACGGGGCTTATTTCGACCGAAGTCGCACCCTTCGGAGGGATCAAACAGTCCGGACAGGGACGCGAAGGATCGAAGTATGGCATCGACGATTATGTCGAGATCAAATATCTCTGCCTGAGCATTTGAGCGCCACGTCTTGGCTTTGCTGGCCGGCTGCATGTCTAAGATGCAGTCTGGTCGCAAAGGCATCCCTTTGAAACCGAGCGCCGAGGCCGCTGCTGATTGCGTTCGGCACTCCTACCGGGTAATCCTTGTCGACAGGATGATTGACGACAAGGTTCGCTCGACGCCGTCGATGCTTCCGATCTCATCAATCAACTGATCGAGCTCGGCAATAGATGGCGCTGCGATCATGGCAATGAGATCAAACGAGCCACTGACAGAGTAAAGCGCCGTTACCGCCTGCAGCTTTTCAAGCGAGCCGCTCACCTTCGCCAGAGCCTTGGGTCCAATCGTGATCAGGATGTGCGCCCGGATCAGGCTCGCTTGATATGTCTCCGAAAGCCGAACGCCGTAGCCGGCGATCACACCTTCACGTTCCAAACGTTCAAGTCTCGCTTGAACCGTCGTGCGCGACAGGGACAGCTTCTTGGCCAGTGTCGCCACCGGTAGCCGAGCATTTGCTGCCAGCAGCGCCAATAGCTGATTGTCCTTTTCTGTAAGTTGCATTGTCATCTCCGCACTATGATGATCCACATCGTCATATTGCACAGAATATACCAGCGAAATGACCAATCGCTAGCTATGAATCAGCTATCCACGGCTGCAAGATCGTTCGGTATCAAACCGACGAAGCACTGAAGGGGACAATATGAAAGAAGTGGTTGTGATTGGCGCCGGGAAAATTGGTGGCGCGATTGCGTGGATGCTCATTGAGAGCGGTGATTATGAGGTTGTGGTGGCTGACCGGAGTGCGGAGCAGCTTGGCAAGCTTGATCGGCATCCGATGCTCTCCACCCTTGCCCTTGATATTACCGACAAGGGCGCTCTCGTATCTGCGCTGAAGGGTAAGTTTGCGGTACTCTCAGCTGCGCCATTCAATCTGACCGGTCTTATCGCCGAGGCAGCGCTCGTCGCGGGCGCACATTATCTTGATCTCACCGAAGATGTGGCGACGACGAAGAAAGTGGAGGATCTGTCCAAAGACGCACGAACTGCTTTCATTCCGCAATGTGGTTTGGCGCCCGGCTTTATCTCGATCGTCGCAAATGATCTCGCGAAGAACTTTGACAGCCTGGATAGCGTGCGCATGCGCGTCGGCGCTCTGCCTCAATATCCATCGAACGCGCTTAATTACAATCTCACCTGGAGCACGGACGGGCTCATCAACGAATATATCGAGCCCTGCGAGGCGATCGTCGAAGGCAAGCTCGTCACGGTTCCGGCCATGGAAGAGCGTGAGGAGTTTTCGCTCGATGGCGTGACCTATGAAGCGTTCAACACCTCGGGCGGCCTTGGTACCCTCGCCAAGACGCTGGAGGGACGGGTTCGCACGATGAACTATCGGACCATCCGCTATCCTGGCCACCAGACAATCATCAAGGCGCTCCTCCACGATCTTAACTTGAAAAACCGCCGTGATGTCCTGAAGGACCTTTTCGAACATGCTTTGCCGGCAACGATCCAGGATGTCGTGGTGATCTTCGTTACGGTCTGTGGATGGAAAGACGGCCGTTACCTACAGGAAACTTATGCCAACAAGGTCTATTCTGGTGTCATCGCGGGTAAGAGAATGAGCGCGATCCAGATCACGACTGCTGCCGGCATTACAACCGTGCTTGATCTTCTTGCGCAGGGAAAGCTGCCATCGCAGGGCTTCGTCAGACAGGAAGAAATCGCTCTCGGCGACCTTCTCGCCAATAGGTTTGGGCGTGTCTATGATCCAGTGGCAGCCCGTATGAAAGAAGCTGTCTGACAGGTTTTGGTTGATGTTTCGCTCAACGGATCGTTTGGGCGAAACAAGCAAGTATATGGTCTTTGCTGCAAAAGAAACGCCCGGCGCGAAGCACCGGGCGTTTTCCGTAGGCAACGTGTTGCTATTCGATATCGAACGAAACGCCTTGCGCAAGCGGCAGAGATTTTGAGTAGTTCACCGTGTTGGTTGCCCGTCGCATATAGGCTTTCCACGCATCTGAACCAGACTCCCGGCCGCCTCCAGTTTCCTTCTCGCCGCCAAAAGCGCCGCCAATTTCAGCGCCCGACGTCCCGATATTGACGTTGGCAATTCCGCAATCGGAGCCATCCGCAGCCATGAACCGCTCTGCTTCGCGCATATCCAACGTGAAGATGGAGGACGACAATCCCGCACCGACGGCGTTGTGTTCGGCGATCACACTCTCGAAATTGCTGTACTTCATCACGTAAAGGATGGGCGCAAACGTTTCTTCCAATACAGGACCTTCCTGACGCGGCATCTCGACCAAAGCAGGTTTGGCGTAATAGGCATCCCCAAGACCGAGATCCACACGGTTGCCGCCGGTGATGGAGCCGCCATGCGCCTTCGCCTCTGAGAGAGCCTTTTGCATGTTGTCGAAGGCCGATTTGTCGATCAACGGGCCGACCAATGCAGCGCCTTCCAGCGGATTGCCGACGGAAACGCTTTCATAGGCCTTCTTCAGACGAGGAACCAATTGATCATAAACGCTCTCATGCACGAAGAGACGCCGCAGTGTCGTGCAGCGCTGACCGGCTGTTCCCATGGCCCCGAAGGCGATAGCGCGCAGCGCCATGTCGAGGTCTGCAGAGGGGCAAACGATGCCGGCATTATTGCCACCGAGTTCCAGAATGGCGCGTGCAAACCGCTTTGCAAGACGGGGCCCCACCTCGCGTCCCATGCGCGTTGAGCCTGTAGCCGACACCAGCGGCACCTTTGGATGATCGACGAGCGCTTCGCCGATTGTCCGGTCGCCGATCAGCACCTGGGAAAGACCTGCGGGCGCATCGCCAAATCGCTTTACAGCGCGCTCGAGAATAGCCTGGCAGGCCAGCGCCGTCAGCGGCGTCTTTTCCGATGGCTTCCAGACGACAGAATTCCCGCAGACGAGCGCAAGAGCTGCGTTCCATGACCAGACCGCGACCGGGAAGTTGAAGGCGGAAATGATGCCGACAACGCCAAGCGGATGCCAGGTTTCCATCATCCGGTGACCGGGACGTTCCGTTGCGATCGTCAAGCCGTAAAGCTGACGCGACAATCCGACCGCGAAATCGCAGATGTCGATCATCTCCTGAACTTCGCCCAATCCTTCCGACGGTATCTTTCCAGCTTCGAGAGAGACGAGGCGACCGAGATCGGCCTTTGCACTCCGCAGTTCCTCTCCCAGTAAGCGAACCAGTTCGCCACGTTTGGGTGCTGGAACCAGCCGCCACTGGCGATAGGCCTCATCCGCATTATCAATCGCTGCCTTGGCCTCTTGCGCAGAAACGGTCTTGAGATCGCCCGTCTTCTGGCCGGTCACCGGCGAGAAAGCCGGCATGTCGCCACCGGTATAAAGTGTCTTGTTTACGCCCAGCCGGTCAAGAATGGCTGCGGCTTCATCTGCGACGTTCATCGGCTTCATCGTCATATTCACGTAAAACTCCGTAAGCTTGTTCCCGCTGCTGCTTTATTCTGCGGCGGCACGGTTCGAAAGAGCGTGAAGGCAAGCATCGAGCGATGCTTGCTCCATTCCTGCATAATGCTCGAATTCGTTGAGGACCTCAGCGCCCAGATCGGCCTCAAATCGCTGCTGGTTGGGGCTTGCAAGAAACTCTTGCTGAGCCCCATCGCCGAGGTTTGACTGAAAAATTCCGGCGGCGCTGACGGGAAGAAAGTCTTCATAGACAATCGGATCGAACTGGATCAGACCATCTGCAATGAGAGCGTCCACATCCTGTGAAGTAGAGCCGCGTTGTGCGCGCCCCTTTTCAGTCAGCGAATAGCTGAAATAGCCAAGGTCACCTTCGCGAATGCTCGCCCAATCATCTGGGAAGTCGGCAAAGCTTTCGACGAGGGCTGCTTCATAGGCGGCAGAGTTGGATCCATCCGCAGCCGGCCTGACCTTTCGGCGCGATCCTTCCAGCAATTGATCGTAAAGCGCTCTGCCTTTCGGCGTCAGAGCAATGCCGCGCTGTTCGATCTCACCGAAGCGCGCCGTGTGCGAGCCGGTTTGCCAGCCGCCTTCACCATCTTCAAAGGACACGGGTTCCTCCAACGCCTTGAACGATGTCTGACGAAGCAGGATCGGGCATTTGCGTGTTGGAGGTCCTTCAACCACGGCTTTAGGGGCAATCCCATAATCGGGCATCAATGCCTGGACCTTGTCGATATCGAGCGTGCGCGGCGTCAAATGATTGATATGTGGTCCCTTGAAAGAAACGACATCGGCAATCAGGCGATGGGCGTCGTGAAGGCGATGATACATGGCTGCATCGACATTGGCCTTGTCGTGCCAGCGGAAGGTTTCCAGAACCTCGGCCACAAAGCGATTGGCATCGTCCTGCGAAAGACCGCCTTCCTGTTCTGCCTTTGCCGTCAGCTCTAGGGCCTGCGGCGTGAAGATCTGCCGCTTGGACAGAACATGCGCAGCCTCTTCCCGCAGGCCAGCATCCGCAATCAGGTCAAGGCGAAGAAGCGAGGTGAAGACGCGGAACGGATTGCGCTTCAGCGCGGCCTCTCCTACAGGGCGGAAAGCCGTAGAATGTACGGGGACACCGGCTGTCGAAAGGTCGTAATATCCAACGGGATACATGCCCATGACTGCGAAGACTCGCCGCATCGTCGCCAATTCTTCAGCAGTTCCCAACCGGATCGCTCCGTGGCGTTCCTCGGAAATGCGCTCAAGGTTGTCAGTTGCTTCAAGGCGTTCCCGGAGGCTCTGGTCAGCGGCAAGAGCTTCCTTATTGACGCGAGCCACCAGTTCCATGAGCGTGCCGTAAGCGGGGACCTCATCGCGGTACATGGCGGACATGGCTGCCGAAAATGCACTGCGGATATCGCTCGTAGAGACATGTTCCAGCGTCATGGCATATCCTTTCTGATTGTGCGAGATTATGCTTGTTCGGAAGGATATACCCCAGTTTCATGCATGTCATGTGAGACATTGTATTAAGTTGATGCACAATTGGAATAACAATGCGCCGAAGACTGATCCCAGATATTGTCAATCTCCAGGCTTTTGAGTGCGCGGCGCGTCATCAGAATTTCTCGCGAGCCGCAGAGGAGCTGAATCTGACGCAAAGTGCGGTCAGTCGCCAGATTGCCGAACTCGAGCAGCAGACGGGCCTCAAGCTGTTCGAGCGCGTGCGCCAGCGCGTGATCCTGTCGGAAGCCGGCCAGAGGCTCTTGCCGGAAGTGCGTGAACTTCTGACTCAGTCGGAACGTTTGATGATTGGCGCTGTCGCTGCCGGTAACATGCGCCAATCACTGAAGATTGCGACACTTCCGACTTTCGGCACGAAATGGCTGGTCCCGCGGTTGGGGGATTTTCTGGCGGGCCATCCCGATGTTGCCATGACGATCGAGTCCCGATCGCGTCCGTTCAGTTTTTCCGAGGATCATTTCGATCTCGCAATTCATTTCGGCCAAGCTGCCTGGGCAGGGGGCCTTTCCACCTTTCTGTGTAAAGAGGCGGTCGTTCCCGTTGCCAGCAAACAATTTGCAGCTCAGTTCGAGACAACGCGAAACTTGGATTTTTCGAGTGTCTCTCTGCTTCAGCTTACCACTCGACCGAAGCTCTGGGCGGAATGGATGAACGAGAACGGATATCCAGGCTACGGCGCTTATCAGGGCGTCAGGTTCGACCAGTTTTCGATGATCGTATCGGCGGCGATTGCGGGTTTAGGTGTCGCTCTGCTGCCCACCTATCTGATCGAAGAAGAACTGCGGTCCGGTCATCTGCTAAGATTATCGGATATGCCGATGATCACCGAAAATGCCTATTATGTCGTTCGGCCGGAGACGAAGCAGACCAATGAGGCTGCGGATATGTTCCAGTCCTGGCTTTTGTCGCAGGTGGGGGAAAATGTCACTTCGCCTGGGTAAGCGCTCTCTTGCTGTGCAAGGCAGCGGCTGCGTTCTTCGTCATCTGCCAGCGGTGCAGTTCCAGCATCGCATCAGGGAGAGCGCGGTGCGCCGGCTTCACGGGCGGCTCGCTCTCTTCAATCACCGTCTTCACAAGCTCGGTGATTTCAGGGTCTGAGACATCCTCGCCCAGGATTAGCCGTGCGGCCTTAGCGAAGGCATCATCGGATTTGGCAAGCTTGAGTGCATGCCGCGGTCTGCCGGCAGCACGTAACAAGGTGCTGAGCCATTTGCCATCCCAGGAGGGCGCGCTCGCGTAAAGTTCGTGCGATTGCAGGACTTCCAGCATTTCGCTGACGAGGTCCTCAACCTGTGCACCGGCAGACAGCAGTTCTTGTTTCGATATCCCATGGATGGATTGCGCCCTGTCGGACCAGTCGGTCCAATTGGGAAGGGGCTTAATCAGCGTGCTGCGTGAGCGTCCGTCTTCGAACACCCAGGCAATTTCGATCGGAAAGCTGTTCTTGTTCAGCGAGGAGGCTTCGAAATCAAGAAATACAATCATCGCTTTCTCAGGACACCAGCTTCATTCTCCTTCACGAGATAGGAGCTTGCAAGCCGAGGTGAAGGTGGTTGGGCTCTTTTCTGCCACTCCCAGATGATTGTTTTTCCGAGCTACGGCATAAACGACCGTCGAAGATGGCCGTCTATGAATGGTGTATTCGGCAACTCTGCCTGAAGGCTATTTAGAGCCGGATCTGCAACTTCACGTCTTCCGGCAGACCCTTCGCGGCGCGTTCGAATGCCTTGATGCTGTCTTGGAAGTCATAGGTCTCGGAAATCAAAGGCTTCAGATCGACCTTGCCTGACGCGATCAAGTTGATGGCACGATCGAAATTGTTTGCGTAGCGGAAAACCGTCTCGATACGCGCTTCTTTAATGATCGAGCCGGCAACGTCAAAGTTGACGGGCTCGACTGGAAGTCCGACCAGGACGAGAGTGCCGCCCGGGCGCATGAGATCGAAGATCCCCTGGTAAGCCCTCGGACTTCCGCTTGCCTCGAAGATAACATCGGCGCCCCAGCCATCCGTCGCCTTCATGATCGCATCCTGGAGGGACTCTTCCTTGATATTGACCGGCGTAATTCCAGCATACTGGCCTGCGATCTTGAGCTTCGGGGCGCTGAGGTCGGACACGAAAACGCGAGAGCAGCCACCTGCAAGTGCGGCAAGCGCCGTCATGATGCCGATCGGGCCACAGCCGATCACAATCGCGACGTCGCCAGGCGTGATCTTGGCGCGTGTGGAGGCCTGCATACCAACGGCGAAAGGTTCGATCATCGCACCTTCGGCAAAGCTGACATTGTCAGGAAGTTTGTACGTAAAGGCAGCAGGATGAACCACTTCCGGCGTCAACACGCCATGGATTGGAGGCGTTGCCCAAAACCGGACATCGGGATCGACATTGTAGATGCCGAGCTTTGATGCGCGGGAGGACATGTTGGGGATGCCCGGTTCCATGCAGACCCGATCGCCCACGGACAGATTACGCACGTTGGAACCGGTTTCGATAACCGTGCCGGCGGCCTCGTGCCCCAACACCATGGGTTCCCGCAAAATGAAGGACCCAATCGCGCCATGGGTATAGTAATGAACGTCGCTGCCGCAAACACCCACCGTGTGGATGGCAATTTTAACATCGTCCGGACCCACGGTACGGGGCAGATCGATGTCGCGGATTGCCAACTCGCCGACGCGCTCGAGAACTAAAGCTTTCATGGGGTCTTCCTATGCTCAGAGGCCGCAGGCCCTCTTCGATAATGCCATAACGGGCAGCGCATCGAAGCACGTGCGATGACGCGCCAACCGTTTCAATCTCGCTATCAGGCTTTTCGAAAACCCTCGCGGATCTTCGAGCCGATGCTTAGATATGGCGCGAAATGACCATGGCCTCAATAGGACTGCGGCTCAAATGTGTCGAAAGCTGTTACGAACCTGCAGGAACGGGCGGCGCTTCATCGATGCCGGACCGGGGGCGAGATCGTAACTTATCCAGCAACAAGTAAATCACCGGCGTCGTGTAAAGTGTCAGCAACTGGCTCACCAGCAGCCCGCCGACAATGGCATAACCCAAAGGCTGGCGCAGCTCTGCCCCGGAGCCATGACCGACCGCAAGCGGAATACCGCCCAGAAGCGCCGCCATCGTGGTCATGAGGATAGGCCTGAAACGCATCTTTGCCGCCTTCATGATGGCCTGCTCGCTGCTGAGGTTTTCTTCTGCCTCAGCCTGTATGGCGAAATCGACCAGCATGATGCCGTTCTTCTTCACAATGCCGATCAACAGGATGACGCCAATCATGGCCACGAGGCCAAAATCGAGGCCGGCCATTTGCAGAGCCAAGAGAGCTCCAAGACCTGCAGAGGGTAGGGTGGAGAGAATGGTGAGAGGATGGATGAGGCTTTCGTAGAGCACTCCGAGAATAATGTAGACGACGATGAGTGATGCGAGGATGAGCAAAGGCACGGTTGACAGCGAATCCTTGAACGCTTTCGCGCTGCCGGCAAAACTGGTTTGCAGTGAGGCCGGAGGATGCATATCCGCCACTGCTTTTTCAATTGCAGCCGTTGCCTGGCTCAGCGCGACCGAAGGCGCAAGGTTGAAGGATATGGTCACTGCAGGCGACTGGCCCTGGTGCGAAATCGAAACCGGCGAAACGCCGTCTGTCGTCCACTTTGCGATGACCGAAAGAGGCACCAGTGTCCCATTGGAAGCCCGTACGGAAAGCCTGTCCAACGTCGCGATGTCGCGCTGCAGACTCGGCAAGACTTCCAAAACGACACGGAAGGTGTCAGTCTGCGTGGAGTATGATGCGACCTGCCTTTGCCCGAACGCGTCATACAGCGTATCGTCGATTGTCGAGGGCAATACACCGTACAGGGTGGCGGCAGCACGGTCTATCTTGATCGTCAGGTTCGGCGCCTCAGCCTGTTGATCGCTGCCGACATCACGCAGCTCGGGAAGCGCTTGCAACGCGGTCGTGACCTTGGTGGCCCATTGCGCGAGTTCGCTGACGTTTCCGTCCTCCAGCGTGAATTGATACTGGGTCTTGGCCGGTCGGGCGCCGATATTGATATCCTGGGCCGACTGCATGAACAGCTTGATGCCCTGCTGCGCGTTGAGGGCTTCGCTTAGTCTTGCGATGACCTGCTTGGCGCTCACATCGCGTTGGTCGAGCGGTTTCAGCGTGATGTTCACGTGACCTTGATTGAGCGCGTTGCCGCCGTTGCCGCCGCCAATATCCATGAAGACGCTATAAACCGCAGGATCCTTGAGGATGATCGCGCTGACCCGCTCTTGCAATTTCGCCATCTCTGTAAAGGAGATGTCGGGCGAGGCTTGGGAAAGACCTGCGATGAAACCGGTATCCTGTTCCGGGAAAAAGCCCTTCGGAACGGTGATGAAAAGGTACGCTGTGGCCGCAACCGTCAGGAGAAAGATGACGAGCGTGATATAGCGGTGGCGCACCACGGGACCGAGGCTCTGGACGTAAAGCTCCGTCAGCCTGTTGAAGAAGCGCTCTCCGGCCTCATAAAACCATCCCTGCTTCTGGCTGCCGGGCGCGCCGATAAACCGCGATGCGAGCATGGGGGTCAGGGTGAGCGACACGAAGGCGGATATGACAATGGCAATGGTCAACGTCACGGCAAATTCGCGGAACAGCCGTCCGACAATGCCGCTCATCAACAAGATAGGGATCAATACGGCGATCAAGGAAAGCGAGATCGACACAATCGTAAAGCCGATTTCGCCTGCGCCCTTGCGCGCCGCTTCCGATGGGGCAAGACCATCTTCGATATGCCTTGTGATGTTTTCCAGCATCACGATCGCATCATCCACGACGAAGCCAACGGCAACCACAAGTGCCATCAAGGACAGGTTGTCGAGGCTGAAGCCCATGACCCACATGGGTGCGAGCGATCCCGCGAGCGCGATTGGCAAGGTAAGGACGGGAATGATCGTGGCGCGGATGTTGCGCAGGAAGAGAAAGATGACCAGCACGACGAGACCGATCGTCAGCATCAAGGTGAACTGAACGTCCTCGACAGACGCTCTGATCGTATTGGTGCGGTCGGTCACGAGCTCCAGCTTGATCGTCTTTGGCAAAGACGCCTGAAGCGCAGGCAATTGCTCCTTCACCGCATTGACGACGGCAATGACATTGGCACCGGGTTGGCGGAAAACATCAAGGGCGATACCACGCTCGCCATTGGTCCAATGCGCCATCTTATTGTCTTCCGCGCCGTCGATCGCCTGGCCGATGTCGCGGATGCGAACCGGGCCGCCATTACGATAGGCAATAACGGCATCGTTCCATTCCGCGGCGCTTGTGATCTGGTCATTGGTATAGATCGGGAAGGTACGCGTTGGATCGTCAATGTTACCTTTCGGTGCGCTGAGGCTCAAATTTCCGATCGCGCTGCGAACATCCTCAAGTGTGACATTTGCCTGTGCCAGACGCCCGGGATCAACAGCTATGCGGATCGCCGGCTTCTGTTTGCCGCCAATATTGACATAGGCGACGCCGGAAACCTGGCCGATCTTATTGGCGACATTGCTCTCGATATATTCGTCGAGCTGCGGCAGGGTCAGCGTATCAGAACTTGCCGAAAGCTGCATGACCGGCGCATCCGCCGGATTGACCTTTCTGACCGTGGGCAGCGTCGTCATATCCTTTGGAAGCTGTCCGGAGGCCTCGCTAATAGCTGTTTGGACGTCGCTCGCAGCGGTTTGGATATCTTGGTCTAGTCCGAACTGAACGGTGATCGACGTTGTGCCGAGCGAGCTCGTCGATGTCATCTCGCTTATGCCGCTGACACGCGACAGCGCCTCTTCGATCGGCTGCGCGACGCTGGACGCCATCGTTTCCGGCGATGCGCCTGGAAGGTTTGCCGCTATCTGAATGGTGGGAAAATCGATCTGCGGGAGGGCGGAGACTGGCATCAGGGGATAGCAGAGAGCGCCAAGCAAAAAGATGCCGGCCATGATCAAGCCCGTCGCTACCGGGTGGAGAATGAAGAAATCGAAGAAGTTGCTTTTCTGCGGCTGCTGGTGGTGCTGGTGAAGAGACTCCTTTGCGCTCATTGGGCGGCCTTTTCTGCAATTTCCCCGGTGGGGGAGCCGGTCCATGGTGTCACGGCAACCTTAACGCCGTCGGCAATGCGCGATTGGCCATCCATGACAACCTGTTCGCCGTCCTTGATACCGTCAGTCACAAGCGCCATCGCATCTGTGACAAAAGCAGTCTTGACCTGCCGCTTCGATACCTTCCCGTCGGGGCCGACGACATAGGCGTAAAGTCCGTCACGACCGCGGGCAAGGGCTTTATCAGGTACAACGATGCCGGTGCGCTTTTCGACGACCAAACGGGTGGTGACGGGCAGACCCGGCCATAACACGCCCTCCTTGTTGTCGAACGTCGCGCGCAGATGGATAGATCCGTTGGAGGCATCAACGGCATTGTCCATGACGGTCAGTTTACCCTTAGCCAGCAGCCGTGCTCCATCCGTCGTTCCGACCTCGACATCGGCAATTCCATTCTTCAGCGCCTCTCTGATCTCGCCGAACCTTTCACCTGGGGCGACGAAAGAGACGCCGATGGGATCCATCTGCGTCACGGTGACGACGCCGTCCGTCGAGCTTGCGCTGATCACGCTGCCGACATCCACCTGCTTGAAACCGGTACGGCCTGTTATAGGGGAGGTGACGGTGGCAAAACCGAGCTGCGTTTCCGCATTCTTGATTAGCGCCTCGTCATACTGAACCGCGGCCGCATATTGCTTGCTTGCTGCATCTTTTTGCTCAAGGGTCGAAGTGGAGGCGATGCCCTTCTCGGCCAAAGCCGCATAACGCTGGGCATCGGCGGTTGCAGTGTTCAATTGGGCTTCATCCTGCGCTTTTTTTGCTTTCGCAGAGGCAAGTGCCGATACGAGTTCCCGGTCGTCGAGTTTAAAAAGCACACTGCCTTTTTCGACGATCTGACCTTCCATGAACGAAATGTCGGTAATTTGCCCGTCTATGCGGGGCCTGACCGTGACCGTTTGGAGAGGCGCGACGGTACCAATGCCATAGATGTTGCGGTCGATCGACGCGCTTTTAGCCTTAATGGCCGTGACAGGGATTGCGGCTATTTCATCTGCAGCGGCAGACGTCGCACATGTCAGCGCCAATACAAGTGAAATAGTCAGTTTTCGAAAGGAATAGGCATAAAGAAAGAATTTCATGAAAATCAACTCCGCGAAGCCAGCCTGAAAACGTGTTAACGCCCCTTTTGGTTCATGAAGATGAAGATGCTTGTGCCGCTTTCGAGTAAAAAAGAGGTCGCCTCTACTTCCGGATGAAAAGTAAAAAGGTGCGTCTCAATGCTAAATTGAAATATAACAGCAGATTAGTCAGTGCGCCTCGTTTTCCGTCGCCAAGGCAGATAAATATGATAATTTTTGTCTTGTTTTGTCGGGGCCGTTGTGGCTATAGGCGGACGTCGTTTTGCCATGCGAGGTCGCTATGAAGTTTCACAATATCGTTCGGGTCGTCTCTGGCTTCTGCGCCCTGTTTGCCTTGACCGGCCAGCCTGCCTTTGCCGCGCAAACCACATATCCCCTTACTCTCGAAAATTGCGGGACGAAGATCACGTTTGAGAAGGCGCCGGAACGGGCCATCGGTCTTGGGCAAAATAGTGCGGAAATCCTTCTCCTGCTTGGCCTCCAGGACAAGATGGCTGGAACCGCGTTCTGGCCGAGCAAAGTGCTGCCGGAGCTGGCCGAGGCAAATGCGAAGGTTAAACTCTTGACGGTGGAGTTTCCGACCTTTGAGACGATTCTAGCTCAAAATCCGGACTTTGTTGCGGCTGCTTTGCCAAGCTTGGTTGGACCGGCCAGCAAGGTGGCCAAACGCGAAGACTTCGAAAAAGTCGGCGTGCCGGTCTATCTATCGCCGAGCACGTGCCTCAGCACAGATAAGGTCAAGGATTATTACGGCAGCCGTGCGCAACTCTGGAACATGGATCTGCTATACAAGGAAATCGATGAGCTTTCACAGATTTTCGATGTTGCCGATCGCGGCCAGGCGTTGATCGCGGATTTCAAAAAGCGTGAGGCTACCCTTCGCTCGACCGTTTCAAAAGATGGCAAGCCACTTTCCTATCTCTTCTGGTTCTCTAGCCAGTCCCCATCTTCGGACGCTTATGTCGGAGGAAAAAACGGCGCATCCGGTTTTATCGCTGACCTGCTTGGTGGCAGAAATGCCATTACGACGGACGCGGAATGGCCGACCTTGAACTGGGAAAGCATCATTGCCGCCAATCCGGATGTGATTGTCGTGGCGAGCCTCGACCGCAACCGGTGGGAGCTTGATAAGCCCGAGGCAAAGATCAAATTTCTGAACACGGACCCCGCTGTTAGTCAGATGCCGGCCGTGAAGAACAAGGCGATCGTCGTTATGGATGGACAAGCCATGAACCCGACGATCAGAACTCTTTATGGCGCTGAGCAGGTCGAAGCGCAGCTGAAAGCGCTCGGTATTATAAAGTGAGACAACGCGATTATACGGCGCAGCCGGTCGTCGTCTTCTGTCTTCTGCTGCCCGTTTGCCTCTTGATAATTGCTCTGGTGGTCGCCATCAGTGTTGGGATCGGGGATCTGCCGATCCCCATCTCGACGACATTTGCCGCGATCACGAACCGCCTTGGATGGACCCATATTGAGATCAGCCGCATTTATGAGACGGTGATATGGGACTATCGCCTGAGCCGTGCGCTCGTTGCTGCATTCTGTGGCGCAGGTCTTGCTCTGTCAGGAGCGATTATGCAGTCGCTTTTGCGCAATCCGCTCGCCGAGCCCTATGTGCTCGGGATTTCTGCCGGAGCATCGACAGGAGCGGTTGCGATCGTCATTCTTGGGTTCGGTGCAGGGGCAGTTTCTCTTTCCGCCGGTGCATTTACCGGCGCTTTCGCTGCCTTTCTCTTCGTCGCACTGCTTTCGAATGGGACGCGTGGCGGCGCTGACCGAACCATTTTGGCAGGTGTCGCGGCCTCACAGCTCTTCAACGCAGCAACCTCATATGTAGTGACCACGTCAGGCAATGCTCAACAAGCGCGAGATGTCATGTTCTGGCTCTTGGGAAGTTTTGGCGGGGTGCGCTGGCCGGAATTGGCCTTGGTGTCCGTAATTGTCGGGTTCGGACTTCTAGCCTGTCTCCTCTACGCACGCGTTCTGGATGCCTTTGCCTTCGGGGACGAATCGGCCGCTGCACTTGGCGTCAATGTTGGTCGGGCGCGGCTCCTTTTCTTTTCGCTTACAGCCATGATAACCGCGACGATCGTCAGCATGGTCGGCTCGATCGGCTTTGTCGGGCTGGTCGTGCCGCATGCCGCACGGTTTTTCGTCGGCCCGGTGCATATCCGCCTTTTGCCAACCTGCGCTGTTCTTGGCGCTATCTTCATGGTTTTGGCGGACATAGCTTCGCGGGCGCTCGTCCCGCAACAAGTCTTGCCAATTGGCGTTGTCACTGCCCTTGTCGGCGTACCGTTCTTTTCCGTCATTCTCTACAGATTACAGCGCGCCTCATGAGCATAAAAGCAGACAAAATCGTCTGGAAAATCGGAAAGAAAACCGTGCTCGACGACGTCTCATTCGAGGTAAAGCCCGGCCGGATGCTGGGTTTGCTGGGGCCTAACGGTTCGGGGAAAACCTCGCTTCTTCGTATTCTTGCAGGCTTGAAGCGTCCCAACTCCGGTCAAATCAGCATCGACAATCAGGACATGAAATTCATTGGCCGGCGCGCTCTTGCCCGGCGCGTTGCTTTTGTCGAACAGCACGCGACCACCAATGCAAGCCTGAGGGTCGTCGATGTCGTAAAGCTCGGCCGGTTTCCGCACCGCTCGATGTTTTCGGGCTGGTCGCCTGAGGATGAAGAGGCCGTCAACGAGGCTCTTGAGCGCACCGGTATGTCAGGCAAACGAAACGATCTATGGCAAAGCCTTTCCGGCGGCGAGCGCCAGCGCGCCCATATTGCAAAGGCTTTGGCGCAGAGCCCTAAGGAACTGTTTCTTGATGAACCGACCAATCACCTCGATGTCCAACACCAGATCGCGTTGATGAAGTTGGTCTGCGACCTGCCCATCACCAGTATCATTGCCCTGCATGACCTCAATCATGCAGCGATGTTCTGCGATGAGTTGATCATCTTGCAGAATGGCAGGCTTGTCGCCGCAGGTACACCGGACGATGTTTTGACGGAAGGTCTTCTGAAGACAGTTTTTGCCATCAACGCAAAGGTCGAACGCTCGCCGCACCACCTACGGCCGCACATTCACTTACTGCCTTAGCCGAGGCCATGGGACTTGCGATTGATCCAAGTTTCCCCTTATAGCCGGCCGTCGCCCATCGCGGTTTGACACTGTCCTTTGCGAGCAGACTAGCTATGGTACGCTCCGGAGGATCTTCGATGACAGTTTCAATTCCCTTTTCGCTGGTCGGTATCGATCATGTCGTCTTCGTCGTTGATGACATGGCGACCGCCTTGGAATTCTACCACGATGTAATAGGCTGCCGTCCAGGCTTCTCATATCCTGAGCTTGGTATGGAACAGGTCTGGTGTGGCGCGGCTTTGATCGTCCTTTGGGATGTGACGCATCCTGGCGGCCAAAAGGCAACACCGCCTGTATCGGGCGGACGAAACGTCGATCACATCTGCATTGCAACTGGTCCCTTCGATCATAGAGAACTGCGGGCACATCTTCAAAGCCATGGCGTGGAAATCGAGCGCGAAGCGGTGCATGGCGGGGCTCGTGGCATCGGTCATTCCTTCTATATCCGCGATCCATTTGGCAATCTGATTGAGATCAAGGGACCGCCGGAATATCCTGATGGCAGAGATCGCGCCGAACGAAGCTGATGGACGCATGCTCTTTGCAGCATCATATTTTTCCCATGCAAATCCGGATGCTTACTGCTATCGATCAGCGCTTCGTCAGGATGCCGCGTCTGCTGGATCTGCGTTAAAATTGTTACCGAGGTAGCTATCCATGCTCAAGATAAGCCCGAATTGTTCTGTTGAAGCGCGACAAGCCGTCGGCTTGCCTCCACGACGTCGAACCAGTTGGGGTATAGCTATCATGGCAGGTGTTCTTTTCCTCATGACCGCCCTCAATCTTACGCCCGCGGCGGCACAGGACTATAAGATCGGCAATATCGAGCTATCTGGCCTTTCCGCCAGAGCGATGCTGCCGGGTGCAAAAGTCGGAGGCGCCTATCTCACCATCATCAATCATGGAAACGAGGACGACCGGCTGATCTCCATCAGCTCAGATCGCGCTTCGCCGGTCCAAATTCATGAGATGAAAATCGATAATGGCGTGATGACCATGCGGGAGCTGAAGGCGGGCATCACCATTCCCGCGGGGCAGACCGTGACCTTGAAGCCTGGCGGCTACCATCTGATGTTCATGAATGTCACGCAGCCTTTCCGGAAAGGCGAAACGGTAAAAGCAAAGCTGACATTCGAGAAAGCAGGCGCGATCGAGCTTGAATTACCAGTGGGAACGCCATAACGCTCGACGGCAATGCGCGCAGAAGTCAGCCGGTATAAGAAATCCTCGCAAGGGTTGCGTCTCCATCGCGCTTCCTGACAATGACGCGGTGTAGTAGTGTATCTACTGGATATGACGCAGTGATTGTCTGACTGTATCGCTGAGACCAACATTGTTTTTTTGCTGTCGATCCTTTCAGCTTTCGCAAGTCTTGAAAGGTGTTGAGGCAATAAGTCTGCCGGCAACTTAAAGATTAACTATAGCTATAAACTGTTTGTTGACCTGTTTACTTTCGGTGTGGTTGGATAGTAGTTAAAAATCGCTGTCATAAAAGACCTTTAGATTGTAAGCAGCTTTTTGCGGAGAGAACTTTATCTCATGAAGTTTGGTACCAGTGGCCTTCGTGGCCTTTCTGTCGATCTAAAGGGTCGGGCTTCTGCGCTTTATGCATCGGCTTTTGGGCACTATCTCCTTGATAGCGGTCGCGTGAAGAAGGGCGATATAATTCTGTTAGGGCGAGACTTTCGCGACTCCAGCCCGGAAATAGCGAAGAATTGCGCGGACGCTCTGGCGGCTCTTGAGTTCAAGGTTGTCGACTGCGGGACTGTCCCGACGCCTGCTCTGGCTCTCTATGGTCTCCATCTTCAGGCCGCCAGCTTGATGATTACCGGTTCCCATATTCCTGCCGACCGCAACGGGATCAAGTTCTATCGGCCAGATGGCGAAATCGACAAGACGGATGAGGCCGCGATTTCAGCGGCAGCGGCGAAATTGGATCCCTCCTTTGAGCTGCCGAGTAGCGCAACGGAAATTGCTGATCGTTCAGCGGAATGCCTCGGTGTCTTCAGCGATAGAAATGCGGGTATTCTTACCAGCGCAGCTTTGTCTGGCCTGCGGATCGGTGTCTATCAGCACAGCACCGTTGCCAGAGATCTACTTTGCGAAATTGTGGCGGATTACGGCGCAGAGGTTGTGCCCCTCGGTCGTTCGACCGAGTTTATCCCCGTAGATACTGAAGCTGTTTCGTCTGAGACAATCCAGCTCCTTAAGAGCTGGGCCGCGTCCGACAAACTTGATGCGATCATCTCGGCAGATGGCGACGGCGATCGTCCTCTTGTGGCGGATGAGAAGGGGGTTCCCCTTCGAGGAGATCTTCTCGGTCTTATCGTTGCAAAATTTGTCGATGCCACCTCTGTGGTCACGCCCGTGACGTCGAATTCCGGAATTGAAAAAGCGGGAAGTTTTTCCGTCATCCGCACTAAGGTTGGCTCGCCCTTCGTCATTGCCGGTATCGAGGACGCCGTGGCGTCTGGAAGCCCGCGCGTCATCGGCTTCGAAGCCAACGGCGGTACATTGACCGGAACGGACATCGCCTTGAACGACTCCGTGCTGCGGCCTCTTCCAACGCGTGACTGCTTCCTTCCGATCCTGGCAGTCCTTGGCCTTGCTGCGAAAGCCGGCAAGCCATTGTCCGAGGTCGCCGCTTCCTTTACGCTGCCTGTCGCTGCTGCCGATCGTCTCGAAAATTTTGCTGTGGAGACCAGCGCGCGCTTGATGTCTTATTTGCGGGCTTCGGACGAAAATCTTGCGGAATTTTTGAAGCCGATCGGTCAGCCTGTCGCGACAACTGATATCGACGGTCTTCGCGTGACGCTGGCCGATGGTCGTGTGATCCATTTCCGGCCATCGGGTAACGCGCCGGAGATGCGCTGCTATGTGGAGGCGCAAGATGAGGATGCCGCAAATTCGCTTCTGAGGTCCGGTTTGGACCGCATCCGGTCCTGGGCCGGCAATCACTAACGCGACGGATCGCAAGGAAAAGGCACATGACCAAAAAGATCGTTCCCGTGATTATGGCCGGCGGCAAAGGCACGCGTCTTTGGCCGCTTTCCCGCGCATCCGCGCCCAAGCAGTTTATCCAGTTTATCGGCGATCGCACCCTGTTCCAGGACACGCTGGAACGTGTCTCTGATCCAGCGATTTACGAAGCGCCGATCGTGCTGACCAATGAAGAGTTTCGATTCCTGGTGGCAGAGCAGGCGCGGGAGCTCGGATGCTCGCTCAAGGCCATCCTTTTGGAGCCGGTTGGTCGCAATACGGCGCCTGCCGTTGCGGCGGCAGCTCGGCTGGTTTCGGACCTTCACGGACCGGATGTCGTGATGCATGTGCTGGGTTCCGATTACGAAATCGTCGCCGGGCAGGCATATTTCGACAGCGTCAAGAAGGCACAACAGACGGCGGAGCTCGGTAAGCTCGTCACCTTTGGTATTGAGCCGTCTGAGCCGGCGACGGGTTACGGCTACATCGAAGGCGGTGACAGCCTTCCGACCGGAGCGAGAACAGTTCAGCGCTTTATTGAAAAGCCGCCTCTCGACCGCGCCAAGGACATGGTCGCGACCGGCGGCTTTTATTGGAACTCCGGCATGTTCATGCTCAAAGTATCCTCGCTGATGTCCGAAATGCGAAATTACGCGCCTGAGGTCATGCGTGCTGCGGAAGATGCCGTTGAAAAAGCTGCCCGCGATCTCGACTTCATTCGTCTCGACGCGCAGGCCTTTGCAAAGGCACCCAATATTTCAATCGACTATGCGATCATGGAAAAGACGACGAATGCTGCGGTCGTGCCGTCGCCTTTCAAGTGGTCGGATCTTGGCAGCTGGGATGCTGTCTGGAAGGCTGGAAATCGCGACGAGCAGGGCAATGTCGCAACCAGCAATACGACCTTGCTCAATAGCCGTAACTCGCTGGTCATGACGCATGGGGTTCACCTTGCCGTTCAGGGCATGGAAGATGTGGCGGTCATCGCAAGTGAAGACGCGGTTTATGTCGGTCACCTACAGGAAAGCCAAAGTGTTGGCGACATCGTGAAGCTGCTTGCCTCTTTGCCGAAGACGGCGAAACTGACCGAAACGCATCCGACCTCCTATCGTCCTTGGGGCGGATATACGTCGATCTTCAACGGAGATCGTTTCCAGGTGAAGCGTATTTTCGTGACCCCGGGCAAGAAGCTTTCGCTGCAAAAGCATCATCATCGGTCTGAGCACTGGATCGTGGTGAAGGGCACTGCAGAAGTCACCATCGGCGAAAACGTCCAGATGCTGCGTGAAAACGAGTCGGTCTATATTCCTCTTGGCGAAGTGCACCGGCTCGCCAATCCCGGAAAAATCATGTTGGAGTTGATTGAGGTACAGACTGGGTCGTATCTTGGTGAGGATGATATTATACGCATCGTCGACGAATTCGGACGCAACTGATTCTGTTGCTTCCAGCGAACGCGGAACGAGGACGATATGCGTATAGTGATGATTGGCTCGGGCTATGTTGGGCTTGTTTCGGGGGCTTGCCTTGCGGATTTTGGCCATCATGTGACCTGTGTGGACAAGTCCGAGGCCAAGATCGAGGCTTTGGAGCGCGGCGAGGTGCCGATCTTCGAGCCGGGCCTGGAAGCCATCATTGCGCATAATCGCTCGGCAGGACGTCTTGATTTTTCTCTCGATCTCGCCGCGCCGGTGGCCGCTGCCGATGTCGTGTTCATCGCCGTGGGCACACCCTCGCGCCGCGGTGACGGTCACGCTGACCTCAGCTATGTCTATGCTGCCGCCCGCGAGATTGCCGCGGCCGTTAGTGGCTTTACGGTGATCGTCACGAAGTCGACCGTGCCGGTCGGAACGGGCGACGAGATCGAGCGGATTTTTCGCGACGAATTCCCCGGCAAGGACATTGCCGTTGTGTCCAATCCCGAGTTCCTGCGCGAAGGAGCCGCGATTGCCGACTTCAAGCGCCCTGACCGTATCGTCATCGGCACGGAGGATGCGCGGGCCAGTGAGGTGATGCGCG
>NZ_JBBBVQ010000025.1:0-78138 GCF_037199735.1 Oryzifoliimicrobium ureilyticum
TAGACAACCATCAGGACAACCGGGATATCGTCGACGCGCCTTCCGTGGTGCTGGTGTCGCGCGGCTCATAAGCGCGCTGGTCACGCAGGATCTGGAAGGCGATCGTCAAAAGCTTGCGCGCAATGGCAACACGCGCCTTGTTTACTCCTCTTATCTTCAGATGTTCGTACTGAACTCGCAACTGCGGGTCCGTGGCGATGGCCGGCTGGACGGCCTCGACGAAGGCCCAGCGCAGCCACTTGTTGCCCTGCTTGATGATCTTGCCGTGGAAGGTCTTCCCGCCGCTCGAATAGGTCGAGGGCACCAGACCGGCATAGGCGGCGAGCTTCTTCGGATTGCGGAACCGCGATATGTCGTCGATCTCGGCATCGATCAGCCTTGCAAAGAACTCGCCGATACCGGGGATCGTCTTCAACAGCTTGACGTTGCCATTGGTCTTCGTCATCACCCGGATCGTCGCCTCCGACTGCTTGATCCGGCCGTCGATGTCGCCGATGAAGGCAAGACCACGGTCGATCTGGATACGGTCGACCTCCGACACATTGAGTGCGGCGAGCTGCTGGCGTCCAGCCTTGCCGAACAAGTCGCCCAGCTTCTTCAACTGCGCCGTCTGCTCCGGATAGCGATCGAATACCGTCACGATGCGGTTCTTCGTCATCGTGCGCAGCCGCACGTAAAACATCCGCTCGCGCAGGGCGACGCGCAGCTCTCGGGCCTTGTCGCTCGGAGCCCAGGCCTCCGGCACCAGGTCGGCCCGCAGCAGATGCGCCAGCACCGTCGCGTCGATCTTGTCGGTCTTGATCTTGGCGTCGGCGATCGCCTTCACCTTCAACGGATGGGCGAGAACGACATCATCACAAATGTCGTCGAGCCAGTCGTACATCACCATCCAGTTGCGCGTCGCTTCGACAACCGCATGGCTGTTTTCCCGGTAGCGTTCGAGAAACCCACCGAGCGACTGGCGATCGTTCTTCACCCGGCCGGATCTCAGCGTCTTGCCGCTGCTGTCCTGGACGACAAGGTGGCTATAGGATTTGNCTCGACGACGGCATGCGAGTTCTCGCGATACCGTTCGAGAAACCCACCGAGCGACTGGCGATCGTTCTTCACCCGGCCGGATCTCAGCGTCTTGCCGCTGCTGTCCTGGACGACAAGGTGGCTATAGGATTTGTGGTAGTCCACTCCGATATGGTATTCATAAGAGGCAGTCATGCTTCCAACTCCCTTGTTGAGATCTGCGAAACCCCAATAAGGTAAGCCTAAAGGCTGGAAGTGTGACTGTCCCTCGATCATCACCGGCATCTCAGTGATCCATTCTCTCAGCGGGCGCGGCCTCTTTCATGCCACCTCCTGTGGAAAAGCTGGCTTAGCGCGGAGGAGGGCGCGCTGACAACCGTCACGACGTTGCTGACCCAAGGTGACGAGATGGTCCAGTCTCAGTGCTGCACATCTCCGGCATTTGAAGGCTAATGAAGCACTATTTTTGTGACGGAAGGGACCGCCTTTGCGAGCGTAAGAAGTGGACATGTGAACATTTATGAGCTTGTCACCGATTTGTCGTCCGAACGTGCTTGACACATAAAAGCGAACCCCGTAGTTAGCCGCACATCGAAGCGGCCGGTCTGCTTTGCCAGGGATGCGGATACGTCCGGATCGGAAATGAAATGCGGGTGTAGCTCAGTCGGTTAGAGTGCCGGCCTGTCACGCCGGAGGTCGCGGGTTCGAGCCCCGTCACTCGCGCCATCATTTCTGGTACGTCAGCGTACTCTAACGCTAGAAACCTTGTGTAGAAGGTCCGGAAACGCCATATGCGCGGGTGTAGCTCAGTCGGTTAGAGTGCCGGCCTGTCACGCCGGAGGTCACGGGTTCGAGCCCCGGCACTCGCGCCATCATTTCTGGTACGTCAGCGTACTCTAACGCTAGAAACCTTGTGTAGAAGGTCCGGAAACGCCATATGCGCGGGTGTAGCTCAGTCGGTTAGAGTGCCGGCCTGTCACGCCGGAGGTCGCGGGTTCGAGCCCCGTCACTCGCGCCATACTTCCTGACAGATATGCAATTTCGAGAGAGCGGCCTTGCGTAATTGAGGCAGTTGCGGCTGATTGCCGCTATCGCCGCATTCTTGCCGCATGAAGCTGCATCGCAGTACCGAAATGGGATTCTAAAAGTCTTGCACATAAGTCACGGCTGCGCTAACCACGGGCCTGTTGCAACGCATGTTCGCTTGCCGGGCAATTGCCCGATTGTGCGCCGGAACGGCGCAGCCGGCAGGCAGGGATGAACCTGATGACTGATCTTCTCAGTTCTTATCTTCCGATCGCGATCTTCATCGCGATTGCGCTCGTGATCGGCTTGGCACTTTTGATTGCGCCGTTCGCCGTCGCCTACAAATCTCCGGATCCTGAAAAGCTTTCCGCCTACGAGTGCGGATTTAACGCATTTGACGACGCGCGCATGAAGTTCGACATCCGATTCTACTTGGTGTCGATTCTCTTCATTATTTTTGACCTTGAAGTCGCCTTCCTGTTTCCTTGGGCCGTTTCCTTCGGCACGATCGGCTGGTTCGGCTTCTGGTCCATGATGGTTTTCCTTGGCGTGCTGACCATCGGCTTCATTTATGAATGGAAGAAGGGAGCCCTCGAATGGGAGTAGCCCGCACAGACAATACGTCGCTCGTGGCGCCGCATCCAAAGGATGTGATCGATCCTGCGACAGGCAAGCCTATCGGTAGCGATAGCGCTTTCTTCGGCGAGATTAACGACGAACTGGCCGATAAAGGGTTTCTCGTTACGTCTACCCGCGATCTCATCACCTGGGCACGTACCGGTTCGTTGATGTGGATGCAGTTCGGTCTAGCTTGCTGCGCCGTTGAAGGCCTAATGCAGGCCTCCGGTCCGCGTTACGACATGGAACGCTTTGGTGTGGCTCCTCGTGCCTCGCCGCGTCAGTCGGACGTTATGATTGTAGCTGGTACGCTGACGAACAAGATGGCGCCGGCTCTGCGTAAGGTCTATGACCAGATGCCGGAGCCTCGGTACGTCATCTCGATGGGCTCCTGTGCCAATGGCGGCGGTTATTACCACTACTCCTACTCGGTGGTGCGTGGCTGCGACCGGATCGTTCCGATCGATATTTACGTTCCTGGCTGTCCCCCCACTGCAGAGGCATTGCTTTACGGCGTATTGCTTCTGCAGAAAAAGATCCGCCGCACCGGCACGATCGAGCGTTGAGGCGGGATTGATATGAGCGAAGCGCTTTTCGAAATTTCAACTTATCTGCGTGAGATGCGCGGCGGCGACATACTTGAAGCAACCGTTGCAAACGCAGAGCTGACCGTCACGTCGACGCCGGAAGCGATTATCGGCCTGCTGACGTTCCTTCGGGATGATCCACGATGCGGTTTCGTCAGTATGATCGATATCTGCGGCGTTGACTGGCCGAGCCGTGCCAAACGTTTCGATGTCGTTTATCATCTCCTGTCTCCGAAGCGGAACGAACGGATCCGTATCAAGGTCGCTCTTGCTGACGGCGAGTCGGTTCCTTCGGCTACCTCGGTGTTCATGGGTGCTGATTGGTTCGAGCGTGAGGCCTGGGATCTTTATGGTATTCCATTCTCAGGTCACGCCGACCTTCGTCGCTTGTTGACCGACTACGGTTTCGACGGCCATCCGATGCGCAAGGACTTTCCACTCACGGGATATGTCGAGCTGCGCTACGATGACACGGCGAAGCGTGTTGTTTACGAGCCTGTCGAGCTTCGGCAGGAATTTCGCAGTTTTGACTTCTTGAGCCCTTGGGAAGGCACGGATTACATCCTGCCTGGAGACGAGAAAGCCAAAAGCTAAGGTTAGTTTGGTCGAGTGTGGCGGACCATCTTGTCCGTCGCGCACTGATAAGAATAAGCCGTTAGCCGTCCAGTTTGAGGCGGTGTGCGGGATGCCTGCTGCACTAAGTCATTTCGATGCCTCGTCAAGGTAATGGGCGCATGCCTGCTTTGCCTTCACCTTCAGGTGGTTCGGCGCGGTTGTTAGGGCGAGATGTGATGGGTGGGACGTGATATGAAGACGAACAAGAATATTGCTGGTGGCCATCGGGCCGATCTTTGCAATGCGGAGCTTTGCGCATGACTGAACATAACGTCCGCAACTTCACCATCAACTTTGGTCCAGAGCATCCGTCGGCGCACGGCGTTTTGCGTCTGGTTCTGGAACTGGACGGTGAAATCGTAGAGCGCGTCGATCCGCATATCGGGCTGCTTCATCGCGGCACGGAAAAGCTGATCGAGGCCAAAACTTATCTGCAGGCGCTGCCATACTTCGATCGTCTCGATTATGTCGCACCGATGAATCAGGAGCACGCGTTCTCGCTCGCGGTCGAAAAACTCCTGAAGCTCGAGATTCCGATCCGTGGACAGCTCATTCGCGTCCTTTATTCCGAGATCGGGCGTATCCTGTCTCACATCATGAACGTGACGACGCAGGCCATGGACGTCGGCGCGATGACTCCGCCAGTCTGGGGTTTTGAAGAACGTGAGAAACTCATGGTGTTCTACGAGCGCGCTTCAGGTGCTCGTATGCACGCGGCCTACTTCCGGCCAGGTGGCGTCCATCAGGATCTGCCGCATCAACTCGTCGAAGATATCGGTGCTTGGTGCGATCCATTTATTAAGGTGCTTGACGATATCGAAGGCCTGTTGACTGACAACCGCATTTTCAAACAGCGAAATGTCGATATCGGCGTAATCTCTCTTGCTGATGCGTGGTCCTGGGGCTTTTCGGGCGTGCTGGTGCGTGGCTCGGGTGCTGCGTGGGACCTTCGCCGGTCGCAGCCTTATGAATGCTATTCTGATCTCGAATTCGATATTCCGATCGGTAAGAACGGTGACTGTTACGACCGTTATTTGATTCGCATGATGGAAATGCGCCAGTCTGTGCGCATCATGAAGCAGTGCGTCAATCGCTTGCTCGGTGACGCCAAGACCGGCCCGATTTCCTCGACGGACGGTAAGATTGTGCCGCCAAAGCGCGGCGACATGAAGCGTTCCATGGAAGCGCTGATCCACCACTTCAAGCTCTACACTGAAGGCTATCACGTGCCTGCCGGTGAAGTTTATGCTGCCGTTGAAGCGCCAAAGGGTGAGTTCGGCGTCTATCTTGTGGCGGATGGCACGAACAAGCCTTATCGCTGCAAGATCCGCGCCCCTGGTTTCGCGCATTTGCAAGCGATGAATTACATGTGCACAGGCCATCAGCTTGCCGACGTCACGGCCGTTCTCGGATCTCTTGATATCGTGTTCGGTGAGGTTGACCGATAAATGAAAATCGGGCTGGCGGTATTTCTCTTCGTCCTCAGCGCTTTTAGCGCCGTGGCGGAGGATTCCGACGGCCTTGGCCTGAAGCTCGGGGGCGAACAACCCGTCAAACCCGGTTCCGTGGCAACCATGAGCGAACTTCTTGCAGGCGGTTATCAAATCAAAGCCGCGATTCCCAATGGTAGCAAGTTCGTGATATTTCTACAGAAAGACCGTTCCGCCTATGCCTGTGAGATGCAGTCGCTGACAGCATCGCGGTGTGGGACCATAAACTGATAAGGCGTGAGGAAGAATGTCCGTTCGTCGACTAGCCGAAGATCAATTTCAGCCATCTGCATTTGCGTTCAGTGACGACAATGCGGTGTGGGCGGAAAAGACGATCCAGAAATATCCCGCAGGTCGCCAGCAATCTGCTGTGATCCCGCTTCTGATGCGGGCACAAGAGCAGGAAGGGTGGGTCACGCGGGCAGCGATCGAGAAAATCGCCAATATGCTGGATATGGCCTATATCCGCGTTCTGGAAGTGGCGACCTTCTATACGCAATTTCAGTTGCAGCCGGTTGGCACTCGCGCGCACGTGCAGGTCTGCGGCACGACGCCATGCATGCTCCGCGGGTCAGAAGACCTGATGTCTGTCTGTCGCAAGAAGATCCACCAGCAGCCGTTTCATCGCAATGAAGAGGGTACACTCTCCTGGGAAGAGGTCGAGTGTCTCGGTGCATGCGTGAATGCGCCGATGATCATGATCGGTAAGGATACCTATGAGGACCTTACCCCGGAGCGTTTGGAAGAAATTATCGACACTTTTGCTGCCGGCAATGGCGCGAGCGTTAAACCAGGTCCGCAAATCGACCGTCATTACTCGGCGCCGATCGGCGGCTCGACCGTCTTGAACGGCGACGTGACGCCGGTGAAAACCTGGGTTGACGAAAGCCGTCCGGCCGAGGGTGCCTCGGTCCCTCCATCGGAAGCAGGGCGGCCGAAGAGCACGGACGCAGAAACCAACGCGGCGCTGAAGACGCCTGCCACGGAACCTGCCGCCGCAGCAAAAAATGCAAAGGAAGTCGAGAAGGCGCCTGAACAGCCTTCCGGCGAAAAGGCAAAGCCTAAGAAGTAGACTGATCGCAAAGGAAATATGCGGAAGTTCTCGCCAAGAGCGGTGAAGCCGAATATAGCAAGGCAATCAGTTTAAACGGAAATGGAAATGAGCACAGACCTCGACAGGCAAGCTGAAGGAACGATGCGGCACAAGACCGCGGCATTCAGTCTACGGCTGTCGAACATCTTACCCGTAGGGCAATATGTCTTTGGGGTAGAACAGCACTCAGCGCATCGATGCGGTAATGATTGCACCGACCAGCGTTTCAATGCTTTGGATGAATCGGCGGAATAAGCGATGTTAGAAGACAAAGACCGCATTTTTACCAATATCTATGGCCTGAAGGACAAGTCGCTGAAAGGCGCCATGAGCCGCGGCCATTGGGATGGCACCAAGCAGATCCTTGAAAAAGGACGCGACTGGATCATCGAAGAAATGAAGGCGTCAGGTCTTCGTGGACGCGGCGGAGCAGGATTTCCGACGGGACTGAAATGGTCGTTCATGCCCAAGCAAAGCGACGGGCGTCCGCACTATCTCGTCGTAAACGCAGATGAGTCGGAGCCGGGGACTTGCAAAGACCGCGACATCATGCGTCACGATCCGCACACGCTGATTGAAGGTTGTTTGATCGCGTCCTTTGCCATGGGCGCTCATGCGGCTTACATCTATGTTCGTGGCGAATATATTCGTGAGCGGGAAGCGCTGCAGGCCGCGATCGACGAGTGCTATGATGCTGGTTTGCTCGGCAAGAACAACAAGCATGGCTGGGACATGGACATCTATGTCCACCATGGCGCTGGCGCGTATATCTGCGGCGAGGAAACCGCACTTCTTGAAAGTCTCGAAGGCAAGAAGGGCCAGCCACGGCTAAAGCCGCCTTTCCCAGCCAACATGGGCCTTTATGGCTGTCCGACTACGGTGAACAACGTCGAATCGATCGCAGTAGCGCCGACCATCCTTCGTCGCGGCGCAGGCTGGTTTTCAGCCATCGGACGTCCGAACAATGTCGGCACGAAGCTTTTCATGTTGTCGGGCCATGTGAACCGTCCATGCACGGTGGAAGAGGCTATGGGCATCACGTTCCGCGAGTTGGTCGATCGGCACGCGGGCGGTATTCGCGGCGGGTGGGACAATCTTCTCGCGGTCATTCCTGGCGGTGCCTCGTGCCCGATCGTTCCGGCAAAAGATATTATGGACCTGCCGATGGACTTTGACGGGCTTCGCTCCGTTGGTTCCTCGTTCGGAACGGCTGCAGCGATAGTCATGGACAAGTCCACCGACGTGATCAAAGCGATCGCTCGAATCTCTGCCTTCTTCAAGCATGAAAGCTGTGGTCAGTGCACGCCATGCCGCGAAGGGACTGGCTGGATGTGGCGCGTCATGGAACGCATGGTGAAGGGCAATGCGCGCAAGAGCGAAATCGATATGCTGTTCCAGGTAACCAAGCAGGTCGAAGGTCATACGATTTGCGCGTTGGGTGACGCTGCGGCCTGGCCGATCCAGGGCCTCATCCGTAATTTCCGCCCGGAGATCGAAGCCCGCATCGATCAGTACACTGCCCGCGCGTTGGATGACGGCGCGGTTATGGAAGCCGCCGAATAGACGCGGAAGGGCGATAACCCTTCAATGATCTGCCTGATGCGGCGGATGTGACAATGCCGGGGCGCGAAAGGCTTGCGACCTGGAGGGCAATACAGCGGTATCGTTCTCGCTATTTTGGTGCCAGACGTCTGGCGAAGGCAGAGCGACCCAGGGATTTGTTGGCATGTTTGCATGGAAGGCCGGGTCCGCACATGCAACGTGTTGCACAACGAGATGTCTGTCGGTAAGCGACGGACTGCAAACAGGACTGAATGACGATGGCAAGATTGAAGATTGACGGCAACGAGATCGAAGTTCCCGATCATTTCACGTTGCTGCAGGCATGCGAGGAAGCGGGCATCGAAGTTCCGCGGTTCTGCTTCCACGAGCGCCTTTCGGTCGCCGGCAATTGCCGCATGTGCCTGGTGGAGGTAAAGGGCGGTCCGCCCAAGCCGCAAGCTTCTTGCGCTATGGGCGTGCGCGATATTCGCGGTGGTCCAAACGGCGAGTTGGCCGAAGTCTTCACCAATACGCCGATGGTCAAGAAGGCACGCGAAGGCGTGATGGAATTCCTGCTGATCAACCATCCGCTGGATTGCCCTATTTGCGATCAGGGTGGCGAGTGCGATCTTCAGGATCAGGCAATGGCCTTCGGTATTGATTCTTCGCGCTACAGCGAAGACAAGCGTGCCGTCGAAGACAAATATATCGGGCCTCTCGTCAAGACAGTGATGAACCGCTGCATTCACTGCACGCGTTGTGTCCGCTTCACCACCGAAGTCGCAGGCATTGCTGAACTTGGTCTGATCGGGCGTGGCGAAGATGCCGAGATTACAACCTATCTTGAGCAAGCAATGACATCCGAACTTCAGGGCAATGTGGTTGACCTTTGCCCGGTCGGCGCGCTGACGTCCAAGCCCTTCGCTTTCACGGCACGTCCTTGGGAGCTTGGCAAGACCGAATCGATTGACGTCATGGACGCTCTTGGATCGGCCATCCGTGTCGATACGCGCGGTCGCGAAGTCATGCGCATCTTGCCGCGCGTCAATGACGACATCAATGAAGAATGGATTTCAGACAAAAGCCGCTTCATCTGGGATGGCTTGAAGACGCAGCGTCTTGATCGTCCTTATATTCGTCGGGACGGGCGTTTGACGCCGGCGACCTGGGGTGAGGCTTTTGAAGCTGTCAAGTCGGCCGTGTCGGCCACGACTGGCGATAAGATCGGCGCGATCGCCGGAGATCTGGCATCCGTCGAAGAAATGTACGCATTGTCGGAGCTTGTCCGCTCGCTGGGGTCGGAGAACCTCGACTGTCGTCAGGACGGGGCAGCACTTGACCCGTCCCTCGGCCGCGCAAGCTATGTTTTCAACCCGACGATCATGGGCATCGAGCACGCGGATGCGCTGCTCATCGTGGGTGCCAATCCGCGGTTCGAAGCAGCCGTGCTCAATGCGCGGATCCGCAAGCGCTGGCGTCGCGGCAACTTCCCGATCGGTGTGATCGGGGAGGGTGGAGAGCTGCGCTATGATTACGAGTATCTAGGTGCAGGCACCGATACGTTGGCCGATCTGGCTGCTGGCAAGCTCGGCTTCTTGGAAGTCTTGTCGAAGGCTGAGCGTCCGATGATCATCATCGGGCAGGGCGCGTTGACACGTCCTGACGGAGCGGCAGTGCTTTCTGCTGTTGCCGATCTGGCCGGCAAGGTCGGAGCGGTCACGGACGGCTGGAATGGTTTCGCGGTCCTGCATACGGCGGCATCGCGCGTCGGCGGTCTGGACCTTGGCTTCGTTCCCGGGCCAAAGGGCAAGATCGCTGTGGAAATGTTGAGCGCCATGGACGTGCTCTTCCTGCTCGGTGCGGATGAGCTTGATTTCTCGCAAAAGTCGGCGAAGTTCACGGTCTATATCGGAAGCCATGGCGACAACGGCGCCATGAACGCCGATGTCATCCTACCGGCCGCGGCCTATACCGAAAAGTCCGGAACCTGGGTGAATACAGAAGGCCGTGTTCAGCTCGGATATCGGGCCGGTTTTGCTCCGGGTGAAGCGCGCGAAGATTGGGCTGTCTTGAGAGCGCTTTCGGATGTGCTCGGCAAGAAGCTGCCGTTTGATTCTCTTGCTCAGCTTCGGGCTCGGCTCCATGCCGCTCACCCCCATTTCGCGGAAGTCGATGAAATCGCTCCTGTCGATAGCGCCCAAATTGCCGCACTCGCGAAAAAAGGCGGGACCATGGCAAAATCCGGGTTTGCGTCGCCGGTCAAAGACTTCTATTTGACGAACCCGATAGCACGCGCATCAGCCGTCATGGCCGAGTGCTCGGCGCTGGCCCGCAACAATTTCAAAGTCGCGGCTGAGTAAGGGCAGAAACCATGGATTCTTTCTTTTCGACCTACGTCTGGCCGGCGATCATTATGGTCGGGCAGTCTTTGCTTCTGCTCGTCTGCCTCTTGGTCTTCATCGCCTACATTCTCCTTGCCGACCGTAAGATCTGGGCAGCAGTTCAGCTGCGTCGCGGACCGAACGTCGTCGGGCCATTTGGTCTATTCCAGTCTTTTGCGGACCTTGGAAAGTTCATTCTCAAGGAGCCGGTTATCCCGGCGGGTGCAAACAAGGGCGTCTTCCTGCTGGCGCCGCTCGTGACTGTGCTTCTTGCTCTCTCGACCTGGGCCGTGGTTCCGGTTGCGCATGGATGGGTGATCGCCAACATCAATGTCGGCATCTTGTACATCCTGGCGATTTCCTCTCTTGAGGTTTACGGAATCATTATGGGCGGTTGGGCTTCCAACTCCAAATATCCGTTCCTCGGTGCGCTCCGCTCTGCTGCGCAGATGGTGTCTTACGAAGTCTCTATCGGTCTTGTGATCGTGACGGTTCTTCTCTGCGTAGGCTCCTTGAATCTGACGGACATCGTGATGTCTCAGCAGACGGGTCTCGGCACCAAGCTTGGTTTGCCACCATCCATTCTGGACTGGCACTGGCTGTCGCTGTTCCCGATGTTCATCGTCTTCTTCATTTCGGCTTTGGCTGAAACGAACAGACCTCCGTTCGATCTTCCGGAAGCCGAATCCGAACTCGTCGCCGGCTTCATGGTTGAGTATGGTTCATCTCTCTACATGATGTTCATGCTTGGCGAATATTGCGCGATCGTTCTGATGTGCTCGCTGACGACGATCCTTTTCCTTGGTGGCTGGCTGCCACCTGTGGATTTCTGGCTGCTGAATTGGGTGCCTGGTATTGTTTGGTTCATGCTGAAGTCCTGCTTGGTCTTCTTCATGATCGCAATGGTGAAGGCATTCGTTCCGCGTTACCGCTACGACCAGCTGATGCGCCTTGGCTGGAAGGTGTTCTTGCCTCTGTCGCTCGCTATGGTCGTTATTGTCGCATTCGTGCTGAAGCTGACGGGATGGGCGTGATCATGCCTGTCTCCAGTTTTAGTCATCGTGGAGGTTAAAGATGGCCGCTTTGTCAAACGCCGTCAGCTCGCTCTTTCTGAAAGAATTTGTCTCGGCTTTCTGGCTGACCTTTCGTTATATCTTCAAGCAAAAGGCGACGGTGAACTACCCCTTTGAGAAGGGACCGGTTTCCCCAAGGTTCAGAGGCGAACATGCTTTACGCCGGTATCCGAACGGCGAAGAGCGGTGCATCGCCTGCAAGCTTTGCGAGGCGATCTGTCCCGCGCAGGCGATTACCATCGAGGCCGGTCCTCGCCGCAACGACGGAACGCGCCGTACGGTGCGTTACGACATCGACATGGTGAAGTGCATTTACTGTGGTTTCTGCCAGGAAGCTTGCCCGGTTGACGCGATCGTCGAAGGTCCGAACTTTGAGTTTGCGACAGAGACGCGCGAAGAGCTTTATTTCGACAAGGCCAAGCTTCTGGACAATGGCGATCGCTGGGAGCGAGAAATCGCTCGTAACATCGCTATGGATGCTCCGTATCGCTGATCATAATTCAAGTGCCGGGAAAGGTTTTCCGGCTGAAACATTGGGGCGCTGTCGTGAGGCACGTTCCGGCGGGCTGGCTGGCTAACCGCCGCCCGGGGAAGATGAAAAAGGCACCAACATGGGTCTGCAGGCTCTTTTTTTCTATCTTTTCGCCTTTGTCGCGGTCGCGTCGGCGTTCATGGTGGTCTGGGCGAAGAACCCTGTCCATTCGGTTTTGTTTCTCATTCTAGTCTTCTTCAACGCTGCTGGCCTTTTCCTGCTCCTCGGCGCTGAATTCCTGGCCATGCTGCTGTTGGTGGTCTATGTCGGCGCCGTTGCGGTTCTCTTCCTGTTCGTTGTGATGATGCTTGACATTGACTTCAAGGCACTTCGTTCCGGCGCGTTGAGATATGCCCCGGTGGGCGCCTTGATCGGTATCATTCTGGCTGCCGAGCTGGTGATCGTGGTTGGCGGCAGCGTGATTTCGCCGAACGTTGCCAAGACGGTTGCCATGCCGATCCCGCCAATCAGCCAGAGAACGAATACCGCAGCGCTCGGCGACATCCTCTATACGAATTACGTCTACTTCTTCCAGATCGCAGGCTTGGTCTTGTTGGTCGCGATGATCGGGGCGATCGTTCTGACATTGAAGCATCGCCAGGATATCAAGCGTCAGAACATTGCCCGTCAGGTTGCTCGCACCCCCGCAACGTCCATTGAGGTCGTTACGGTCAAGCCAGGCCAAGGTCTCTAGGCCGGGCTCGCAAAGGATAAGAAATAATGGTCATCGGACTTTCCCACTATCTGACGGTCAGCGCCATCCTCTTCGTGCTCGGCGTCTTCGGCATCTTCCTGAACCGGAAGAACATCATCGTTATCCTGATGTCGATCGAACTCATTTTGCTTGCGGTCAACATCAACATGGTCGCCTTCTCGTCGTTCCTCAACGATATCGTCGGCCAGGTCTTTGCATTGTTCATTCTGACAGTCGCGGCCGCAGAAGCTGCGATCGGTCTTGCTATTCTCGTCGTCTTCTACCGTAATCGCGGATCGATTGCCGTGGATGACGTCAATATGATGAAGGGCTGAGCGGCTCATGTTCCTCTATAAAGCGATCGTCTTTCTTCCCCTGATCGGCGCGATCATTGCCGGCCTGTTTGGCCGTGCGATTGGTGCGAAGGCTTCGGAATATGTAACCACTGGTCTTATGTTCGTTGCGGCGATCCTGTCTTGGGTCGTCTTCTTCACGGTGGCCCTCGGTCACCCCGATGGTGTGATCAAGGTCGAGGTTCTTCGTTGGATACAGTCGGGCGGCATTGACGTCTCCTGGTCTCTGCGGATTGACACGCTGACCTCGGTCATGTTGATCGTCGTTAATACGGTGTCGACTCTCGTTCACCTCTATTCGATCGGCTATATGCATCATGATCCGCATCGGCCGCGCTTCTTCGCCTATCTGTCGCTGTTCACCTTTGCGATGTTGATGCTGGTAACGTCGAACAACCTCGCGCAGATGTTCTTCGGCTGGGAAGGCGTCGGTCTTGCGTCCTATCTGTTGATCGGCTTCTGGTACACGAAGCCTTCGGCGACGGCTGCTGCGATGAAGGCTTTCATCGTGAACCGCGTTGGCGACTTTGGTTTCGTTCTCGGTATATCAGCCATCTTCGTGCTGTTCGGATCGATCAACTTCGATACGATTTTTGCCAATGCTCCAAGCTTTGCGCCGGCTGAAGCAGGGGGTGAGGGCGGACAAGTCTTCCTGACATTATTCGGCATGCATCTGGACAAGGCACACGCGCTGACGGCAACCTGCCTTCTGCTGTTCATGGGTGCGATGGGTAAATCGGCTCAGTTCCTCCTGCACACTTGGCTTCCGGACGCGATGGAAGGCCCAACACCCGTTTCGGCGCTCATTCACGCTGCGACCATGGTCACGGCAGGTGTGTTCCTTGTTGCGCGCATGTCGCCGATTTTCGAACTCTCGCCAGATGCTTTGGTGTTCGTGACCTTGATCGGCGCTATTACGGCGTTCTTCGCAGCGACTGTCGGTCTCGTTCAAAACGATATCAAGCGCGTCATCGCCTATTCGACCTGCTCTCAGCTGGGTTACATGTTCGTGGCGCTCGGCGTTGGTGCATACGGTGCGGCTGTCTTCCATCTCTTCACCCACGCCTTCTTCAAGGCGCTGCTGTTCCTATGCGCCGGTTCGGTCATCCACGCTGTGGATGGTGAGCAGGACATGCGGCATATGGGTGGGCTGCGTTCGCACATCAAGATTACCTTCTGGATGATGATGATCGGCACCTTCGCCATCACGGGCGTCGGGATTCCCTTCACGCCGATCGGTTTCGCAGGCTTCTTCTCGAAAGACGTGATTATCGAGGCAACTTATGCATCGCATTCGCCGCTCGCCGGCTTCGCCTTCACGCTTCTGGTTGTCGCTGCGGCATTCACGAGCTTCTACTCATGGCGCCTGATCTTCCTGACCTTCTTTGGAAAGCCCCGTGCGTCGCATGAAGTCATGCATCACGTCCATGAGTCGCCGAGCGTCATGCTCATTCCGCTCTACGTTCTCGCTTTAGGGGCGATCTTCGCGGGCGTTCTCTTCGAAGGCCGCTTCTTCGGCGAGGAATATGGCGAGTTCTGGAAAGGCGCGCTCTTCACCGGCAAGGAAAACGAATTGCTCGAGCAGTTCCATCATGTCCCGGCGTGGGTTGGCCTCAGCCCGTTCATCGCGATGGTCATCGGCTTCGTCACGGCATGGTTCATGTATATCAAGTCGCCCTCCACTCCGAAAGCTTTGGCCGAATCACAGCGCGGTCTTTACAAGTTCCTTCTCAACAAGTGGTACTTTGACGAGCTTTACGACTTCTTGTTCGTACGCAGTGCAAAGGCACTTGGCCGCTTCTTGTGGCAGAAGGGCGATGTTGGGGTCATCGACGCCTATGGTCCGAACGGCGTAGCCGCTCGCGTGGTCGACGTCACCAACCGCGTCGTTCGCTTGCAGACCGGTTATCTCTATCACTATGCATTTGCGATGCTTCTCGGCATTGCAGCTCTCGTTACCTGGATGATGCTCGGAGGGTCTATCTGATGACCGATTGGCCCATACTTTCAACGGTCACGTTTCTGCCGCTCGTCGGTGTCGTGCTTCTGCTCCTGATGAACGGTGAAGGCGCCAACGGGCGTCGGAACGTTCTGAATATCTCGCTTGCGACGACGATCGTAACCTTTGTCGTTTCGCTGTTTATCTGGATTGGCTTCGACAGCGCCAATCCCGGTTTCCAGATGATCGAGAAGCATGGCTGGCTCGGCACCGGCATGGGTTATCACGTCGGGGTCGACGGCATTTCCATGCTGTTCGTTATTCTCTCGACGTTCCTGATGCCCTTCTGCGTGCTGGCGAGCTGGTTCTCTATCGAGAAGCGTCTCAAGGAATACATGATCGCCTTCCTGGTACTCGAAGTGATGATGGTCGGCGTTTTCGTATCGCTCGATATCGTTCTCTTCTACGTGTTCTTCGAGGCAGGGCTCATTCCGATGTTCCTTATCATCGGCGTGTGGGGTGGGCAGAACCGCGTCTATGCGAGCTACAAGTTCTTCCTCTATACGCTGCTTGGCTCTGTGTTGATGCTGCTTGCCATCATGGCGATGTACTGGCAGGCTGGTACGACTGACATTTCCGCTTTGCTTGCCTATAAGTTCCCGCCGGCCATGCAGACATGGCTATGGCTTGCGTTCTTCGCGTCCTTCGCCGTGAAAATGCCAATGTGGCCGGTCCATACCTGGCTGCCGGATGCGCACGTTCAGGCGCCAACCGCAGGATCAGTTATCCTGGCTGGCGTTCTCCTGAAGCTTGGCGGCTATGGATTGATCCGTTTCTCACTGTCGATGTTCCCGGTTGCCTCAGAGCATTTCGCGCCGCTCGTTTTCGCAATGTCGGTGATCGCAATCATCTATACGTCGCTCGTTGCGATGATGCAGGACGATATTAAGAAGTTGATTGCCTATTCTTCGGTCGCTCACATGGGCTTCGTGACCATGGGTATCTTCGCAGCCAATGCGCAGGGCATTCAGGGCGCCATCTTCCAGATGCTGTCGCACGGAATTGTTTCCGGCGCTCTCTTCCTCTGCGTTGGCGTGGTCTATGACAGAACCCATACTCGCGAGATTGCCGCTTATGGCGGTCTGGTCAACAACATGCCGAAATACGCCGTCGCGATGATGGTTTTCACCATGGCCAATGTTGGTTTGCCAGGCACGTCCGGCTTCATTGGAGAGTTCCTGACCTTGATCGGTGTTTTCCGTGCCAATAGCTGGGTAGCACTTTTTGCCGCGACGGGGGTGATCCTGTCGGCCTGCTATGCGCTGTGGCTCTATCGCCGCGTCATCTTCGGCGCGCTTGAGAAGGAAAAGCTTAAGAAGCTTCTCGATCTTTCGCCGCGTGAACAGGTGGTGCTTTATCCTCTGATCGCGCTGACAATTTTCTTCGGCGTCTATCCAGCTCCGGTCTTCGATGTCACTGCGGCATCAGTTGACCAGTTGATCCATAGCTATTCGGCCGCCGTCGATGCAGCGCGCAATGTCGCTCTGTCGATGAAGTGATGACGGGATTTTTGGAACATGAACTCTGACTTGATTACCACAAGCCTGCATCTGGCGGTTCCGGAAATCATCCTCGCAATTGCGGCGCTGGTTCTTCTGATGATTGGCGTTTTCTCGGGCGAACGGTCAGGCAAGACGGTCGGCGCACTGGCAATGGTTGTCTTTGCTGTCGCGGTCCTATGGCTGATCTTTTTCCCTGCAGAGGGACGCGGCTTCGGCGGCGTGTTCATCGCCGACGGATTTGCCCGCTTCATGAAGGTCACAGCGCTGATAGGCTCGTTCGCGGCGCTTTTCATGTCGATGACGCATGCGCGGGAAAGTCAGCTCGATAAATTTGAATATCCTGTGCTGCTGACGCTTTCGACACTCGGAATCTTGCTGATGATCTCGGCGGGCGACCTGATTTCGCTTTACCTCGGGCTCGAGTTGCAGTCGCTGGCAATTTACGTGATTGCGGCTATCAATCGCGACCATCTGAAGTCGACTGAGGCAGGTCTCAAATATTTTGTCCTCGGCGCTCTGTCTTCGGGCATGCTGCTTTATGGAATGTCGCTGGTTTACGGTTTCACTGGCCATACACAGTTCATTGATATCGCCAAAGCGCTCACGATGGACGGCACGCGCTCTTTGGGTCTCGTGTTTGGTCTGGTGTTCATCCTCGCCGGTATCGCCTTCAAGATTTCTGCCGTGCCTTTCCATATGTGGACGCCGGACGTCTATGAAGGCGCACCGACGCCGGTGACTGCGTTTCTGGCAAGCGCGCCGAAGATTGCCGCCATGGCAATGATGGTGCGTATCGTGATCTCCGCGTTCCAGCCGATCCTTCCCGATTGGCAGCAGGTCATTATCTTTATTTCGATCTGCTCCATGCTGCTGGGATCTTTTGCTGCAATCGGCCAAAGAAACATCAAGCGACTGATGGCCTATTCTTCTATTGGTCATATGGGATACGCTCTGGTCGGTCTTGCGGCAGGCAATCAGGCTGGCGTGTCCGGTGTGATGCTTTATATGCTGATCTACATGGTAATGACGCTCGGCAGCTTCGCGATCATCATGTCGATGCGTCGCAAGGATGGAACTGTTGTCGAAGACGTGAGCGATCTGGCCGGACTGTCGTCCACTAATCCATTCATGGCGACTGTTCTGACCATTCTGATGTTCTCCCTTGCGGGCATCCCACCGATGGCTGGCTTCTTCGCGAAGTACTTTGTGTTTGTCGCTGCCATTCAGGCAAAGCTCTATGGCCTTGCTATTATCGGCGTTCTCGCCTCCGTCGTCGGCGCTTACTACTACCTGCGCGTCATCAAGCTGATGTGGTTCGATGATGCCGTGGCTGAGTTTGCTGGGCCATCTTTCACGCACAAGGTTGTCTTCAGCATTTCAGGCGTGTTTATCCTGGCATACGTTATCTTTGGTGGACCCATCGGCGGCGCCGCCGAGCTAGCGGCAGCGACTCTCTTCTGATGAGCGTACCAGTGAGGCGCTGGATGTCGATCGACGATTTCCGGCATGAGGCGCTGACTGAAACACCATCGACGAATACCGAGTGTATCGCCCGCGCCCGCGCGGGCGATACCGGTTTATTGTGGATCACGGCCGACAGACAAACGGCTGGCCGAGGCCGCAGAGGACGTTCGTGGACCTCAGAAGGCGGCAACCTTTACGCGTCTCTTCTTTTGATCGATCCTGCGCCAATGGCAAGGCTCGGTTCACTTCCGCTAGCAGCTGCCGTTGCGGTCCACCAAGCTATCCGCCAGGTTCTTCCTCCTGAAGCACGTCCCTTGGAGGTGAAGTGGCCGAACGATGTCATGATTGGTCGGAAGAAAACATGCGGGATCCTGATTGAGAGCGAATTAGGGAAAGACGGAAGATTAGCGGTCGTTGTCGGTATCGGCATAAACGTAAGGGTAAAGCCTAATCACGGGCTTTACCCGGTAACAAGTTTGGAAGATGAAGGCAGTGCTGCTTCGCCTGATGAATTGTTCGCGCGCCTTTTTTCCTCAATGGCATATGTCCTCGATTTGTGGGACGAGGGGCGGGGCATTGCCGACATCATGAACTACTGGCGTAGTGTTGCTTGCGGGGTTGGTGAGGCTATCACTGTCAACCTCCCGGATCGTTCGATCAGCGGGCGGTTCGCGGGGATTGACGATGACGGGCTGTTGAAGCTGCAGACCGCCGCAGGCACAGTAATGTCGATCGCCGCGGGCGACGTCTTCTTTGGATAGTGGAAAAAAGCGAGAAAATGGCAAAGCAGGACGAACTGGTATTTTTGCCGCTGGGTGGCCTCGGCGAAATCGGTATGAATCTGGCCCTCTATGGCTTTGGGCCGGCTGACCTACGCCAGTGGATCATGGTCGATTGCGGTGTGACTTTTCCTGGTCCAGATCTTCCCGGTGTCGATCTGGTTTTGCCAGATATCCGCTACCTCGCTGGCGAGCACAAAAGACTAAAGGGCATCTTCATCACGCATGCGCATGAAGATCACTACGGTGCGCTGGCCGATCTGTGGCCTGGCCTTAATGTGCCCGTCTATGCTTCTGGATTTACGGCAGGTCTCCTCGAAGCCAAGCGGAACTTTGAAAAGGCAGCTCTCAAGGAAATCCCCATCACGCCATTCAAGGCCGGTGATCGGATTAACGTCGGGCCATTCAGCGTGGAAGCTGTGGCTGTCAATCATTCGATCCCCGAGCCGATGTCGCTGGTCATTCGCACGCCGCTCGGCAATATTGTCCATACCGGCGATTGGAAGATCGACTATGAGCCTTCGCTTGGTCCGTTGACGGACGAGGCGCGTTTTCGCGCCCTGGGCGACGAAGGCGTTTTGGCACTGATGTGCGACTCGACCAATGCCTTGCGCGATGGTGTCTCACCATCCGAAAAGGACGTGTCTCAAAGTCTTCGCAAGCTCATCGAGAATGCCGAAGGAAGAGTTGCGATCACCACTTTCTCCTCGAATGTCGGCAGAATACGAACGATTGCCGAGGCCGCCGAGGCTGCTGGGCGCGAAGTTCTGCTTCTCGGCAGCTCGCTGAAAAGGGTCGTCGAAGTTTCGCGGGAAATCGGCTTGATGGAAGGCGTGAAGCCATTCATCTCCGAAGAGGATTACGGTTATATCCCGCGCGACAAAGTCGTTGTGATCCTGACAGGCAGTCAGGGAGAGCCGCGTGCAGCGCTTGCCAAGCTCTCGCGCGATGAGATGCGCAATGTGGCTCTCTCGTCCGGAGACATTGTCGTGTTTTCTTCGCGCGCAATTCCCGGCAACGAGAAGGCCATTCAAGATATCAAGAACGGACTCGTTGAACAGGGCGTGCATGTGGTGACGGATGCAGAGGCGCTCGTGCATGTATCCGGCCATCCGCGTCGGAACGAGCTGCAGAAAATGTATGAGCTAATACGTCCAGCGATCCTTGTGCCGGTGCACGGCGAAGCGACGCACTTGGTCGCGCACAAGGAGTTGGCCGAGCAATCCGGCATCAAGCAGGTGCCGCGTGTGCGCAATGGTGACATTCTTCGCCTGGCGCCGGGTTCGGCCGAAGTCATCGATGAAGCACCTCATGGCCGGATCTTCAAAGACGGTCAATTGATCGGCGACTTTGACGAAATGGGAATTGGTGAACGCCGCAAACTCTCATTTGTGGGGCATGTTGCTGTCAATGTCGTTTTGGATGCGCGCTTTGATATCACGGGTGAACCCGAAATCGTTCCGGTTGGCTTGCCGGTCTACGATCACGAGGGCGAGGATATGGAAGACACGCTTTATGACGCGGTCGTTGGTGCGATTGACAGCATTCCGCGCGCGCGCCGAAAGGATCTCGACCTTTTGCAGGAGTCGGTGAAGCGGGCTGTTCGGGCAACAGCCAATCATGTTTGGGGCAAGAAACCAGTGGTGACGGTTTTCATCACGAAGATTTAGCCAATCCCATAGTGAATCAATTGCTTCTCGGGAGATGAAAATCAATCAGAGCGACAACGACCTGTCACCCTACAGGTTAAAAGTCCTCTGTGCGGCTACGATGACTGAGGTCAACTCGTGCGACATTCTGCACTTTGGAACAATGCGCATCCCCCCACGACATCGGGGCGGAAAGACTCTATGCTAGGCGCGTTGATCGGGAGGATGTTATGTTACAAATCATTTTACAGGCCTTTGCTGTCTATTTCATCGTTTGGTGGTTGACGTTGTTCGCAGTTTTACCGATCGGATTAAGGACGCAGGCCGATGAAAAGGATGTCGTCTTGGGAACGGTCGCCAGTGCTCCCGCCAGGTTTCGGCCGATTTTCACCTTCTCGCTGACAACCCTGATTTCTGCGCTAATCTATGTAGGATGGTACGTCTCATCTACCTACTTTGGGTGGGGCTTCGATGCCTTGCCGCAGATTGGCCCTCATTTTCAATGAGGCTCAGATGATGACGAAAAGGTCGGTGCCTTTTTAATAGGCAAAATCGGACGACGATGTTCCGGCCCTAGGGAGCATCTGTCGTGTCATCAAATATTTATCGAAGCGCTGTAAGACAGAAACTGGTTCGAGAGCACCAACACCGATCAATCTCGATGCTACAAAGTAAAAAAAAACAAGGCTAAAAGCCTTGTTTTAAAGTATCGCGTGATCCTTAACCGTTGCCGGGGCTGCGAGCGAGCGCGCCTAAGATCTGATCCTCCCAAGACTTGACCGCGAATTGGCAATGATTTTCTTCAATGCCTGTTTTATGGGCTTAAGTTAGCTTAAACATTGAGCCTTGTCACGCAGTTTTTTGGTATTTTGGTGACACTCGGGCATATTTTTCCACCGCTGCAAATTTCGCCTTAATTGTTTGAACGTAATCGTCGCGCTGCTTCGCCGTCGCGCGGGGCGTCATATTCTTTGATGAATATTGTTGTGTACCGAGGCATTGCTTTAATGCAACTGGCGTTTTGAGAGCCTCGTCTTCACTGTTCTCTACAATATCCTTCGTTCCTATTCTTGATCTTATCCATCTTCCTTATCGCTTCCAGAATGGACGGGTTTTCTTCCTGTCAGGAAGCGGCTAAGAACGCACCCAAAGACGAAATAATGTCATGATTCCGCTTTCTAAGGCGGATCTCAACTGTTGTGGAATATGTCATGCGCCTTAGCCGCTTTTTCATGCCGATTCTGAAGGAAAATCCGAAAGAGGCGGAGATCGTTTCTCACCGCCTGATGCTCCGGGCCGGTATGATCCGTCAACAGAGTCAGGGTATTTATTCTTGGCTTCCGCTGGGAAAGAAAGTTCTCGATAAGGTCTGCACCATCATTCGCGAAGAGCAGGATCGCGCTGGCGCCAACGAAATCTGGATGCCGACGATCCAATCCGCGGATCTTTGGGTCGAAAGCGGCCGTTATAACGACTATGGCAAGGAGATGCTGCGCATCAGCGACCGCCAGGAACGGCCTATGCTGTACGGCCCCACCAACGAAGAAATGGTAACGGATATTTTCCGTTCTTACGTCAAGTCATACAAGAATTTGCCGCTGAACCTCTATCATATCCAGTGGAAATTCCGGGACGAAATCCGTCCGCGATTTGGAACCATGCGCTCGCGCGAGTTCCTGATGAAGGATGCCTATTCCTTTGACCTGACGAAGGAAGATGCGATCCATTCCTACAATAAGATGTTCACCGCTTATCTTCGCACCTTCACGCGGCTCGGACTGCGCGCGATCCCCATGCGCGCCGACACCGGACCGATCGGCGGCAATCATAGCCACGAATTCATTATTTTGGCGGAAACCGGCGAGTCGGAAGTTTTCTGCCACCGAAACTTTGTCGATTTCGATATTCCTGCCGAAGATACCGATTTCGACAATGTTGCGGGCCTCCAGGCCATCTTCGATAAGTGGACATCGCTATATGCCGCCACTTCCGAAATGCATGATGCGACCGCCTTTGACGCCATCCCGCAGGAAGAGCGTTTGTCCGCGCGCGGTATCGAGGTCGGCCATATCTTCTATTTCGGCACAAAATACTCAGAACCCATGGGGGCGAAAGTACAGGGGCCAGACGGCAAGGAACATCTGGTTCATATGGGATCTTACGGGATCGGTCCTTCGCGCCTCGTTCCTGCCATCATCGAAGCGTCGCATGATGAAAACGGAATCATCTGGCCGGCCTCGGTTTCGCCATTTGATGCAGTGGTCATCAACATGAAGGCTGGAGATGCTGCCTGCGACAGCGCTTGCGAAAAGATCTATTCGTCTTTGACCAATGCAGGCAAGGACGTTCTTTATGACGACACGGATGATCGCGCAGGCACCAAGTTTGCCACAGCTGATCTTATCGGCGTCCCCATGCAGATCATTGCCGGACCGCGTGCTGTTGCCAATGGCGAAGTCGAAATCAAGGATCGCCGAACCGGTGAGCGTGAAACGATGACGATCGAGGCAGCGATCAACAGGCTGTCGGCCTAAGGGAGGCAATATGGCGAAGGCAAAGGCGGAGCAGGCGTCGAGCAAAGTTCCGCGCGTTGGAAGCAGGCCCTTTGGCGCGCTTGAGCGTATCGTCGCCTGGCGCTATCTGCGGGCGCGCCGAAAAGAGGCTTTCATCTCCGTCATCGCCGGTTTTTCCTTCATAGGTATCATGCTCGGTGTTGCGACTTTGATCATCGTCATGGCCGTCATGAATGGGTTCAGGACGGAGCTGATATCGCGGATCCTCGGCATCAATGGTCATATGATCGTGCAGCCTTTGGATAAGCCGCTGAACGATTACGTCGCTATGACTGATCGTATTTCGGCGGTCCCTGGTGTGAAATACGCATTCCCGCTTGTTGAGGGGCAAACGCTCGCTTCTGGGCAGGGCGGAGCAGGCACTGGCGCGTTGGTTCGTGGCATCAGGTCAGAAGACCTGAAAAAGCTAAAAACGGTCGCGACAAATATCAAGCAAGGCGATATGTCGAGCTTTGATACCGGCGAGGGTGTTTTGATCGGCTCGCGCATGGCCACCCAGCTGGGCTTGCAGGTCGGTGACAACATCACGCTGATTTCACCGGATGGTGACGTCACCCCGATGGGCGTCAATCCGCGGGTCAAGTCCTACAAGGTTTCAGGCATCTTTGAGATTGGCATGTCTGAATATGATGCCTCGATTATCTATATGCCGCTCCAGGAGGCACAGCTTTATTTCAATGCTGAAGGCCTTGTTCAATCCATCGAAGTCTTCGTCAATGATCCTGACGCCATCGACACGATGCGCCCGAAGATCGAAGAGGCCGCCAAGGAACAGGTTGGGATTACCGACTGGCGCCAGCGTAACCAGACATTCTTTTCTGCACTTCAAGTCGAGCGCAACGTCATGTTCATGATCCTGACGTTGATCGTGCTCGTTGCAGCATTGAACATCATCTCGGGCTTGATCATGCTCGTGAAAGACAAAGGAAGCGATATCGCCATCCTGCGGACCATGGGCGCAAGCTCAGGCGCCATCATGCGGATTTTCTTCATGACGGGTGCGGCAATCGGTATTGTCGGCACGCTTGCCGGCGTTGGTCTTGGCGTCCTTGTCTGCGTGAATATAGAAAAAATCCGTGAGTTCTTCTCGTGGGTTTCAGGGACGGTGCTTTTCGATCCGCAACTGTATTTTCTGAGCCAGCTGCCGGCCGAAATGAACCTTCGCGAGACGCTCTCGGTGGTGGTGATGGCACTGTCGCTTTCTTTCCTTGCGACCATCTTTCCCGCTTGGCGCGCGTCGAGGCTCGACCCCGTCCAGGCACTTCGCTACGAATAAGGAATAACGATCTCGATGACGCGGAATACCGTTTTGAAGCTTACCGGGGTCGAACGCCATTACGGGCAAGGCGAAACGGTTCTAACCATCCTTAAAGGCGCCGATTTTTCTCTTTCGAGAGGCGAAATGGTCGCCTTGGTCGCCCCCTCTGGGACAGGAAAATCAACGCTTCTTCACCTTGCAGGTCTGCTGGAGCAGCCAGATGCGGGGGAAGTGTCGATCAACGGTCAGTTGTGCAATGGCCTTCCAGATCAGAAGCGGACGGCTATTCGTCGCTCAGAAATCGGGTTCGTTTACCAGTTTCACCATTTGCTGCCGGAGTTTTCTGCACTCGAAAACATCATGATCCCGCAGATGATCGACGGCCTGTCAAAGGCCGAAGCTAAGACGCGGGCAAGCCAGCTGCTCGATTACATGCGCATCGGTCATCGCGGCACGCACCGTCCGGCCGAGCTTTCCGGCGGCGAGCAACAGCGCGTGGCGATAGCCCGTGCCGTCGCCAATGCGCCGCGTCTGCTGCTCGCCGACGAACCCACTGGCAATCTTGACCCGGGAACGGCGAATTACGTTTTCGATGCGCTAGAGGCCTTGGTCCGCCAATCGGGACTTGCCGCATTGATTGCGACGCACAACCACGAGCTTGCCTCAAGGATGGATCGTCGCGTGACCATCTCCGAGGGAAAAGTCGTCGACTTCTGAGAGAGCAGACGCTTTTTACGTCCGCCGGGCGCCGTGAAGCCAGACCTCCTCAGCATTGATAGGCTTAGAGTGTTTGCCGCCTCTCTGGGTAAGGGGCCGAAGAGTGCATGCGGCTTTGCGCTTGCGGAGCAAGGACCGTCGATCAATAGAGAGCACTCCCTCTAGCGCGTCATGCCATGACGTCTTGATCCCTAGCGCAAATTCAGATCATACGCCAAGCGATGTTAACTATGTCTCCGCTTGACCGCAGATTTCCGCTTGACGGAACGAACAAAAATAGAACAAAATAAGAACATAGAAAGAAGGAGAGTCCGATGTCACTGATCGTACGCGATATTGCAGCATTCGCTTCTATTATGTTGTTCGTTGCCGGTTTTTCGATTTTCTGTATGAGCCTCTAGCATTTTTCAGGGGATCGCATGGCTGCCATGCGGTCGCCGGCTCTGCAAAGTCTGGACAGAATCGTCGTGAAATCCCAGTGTATGTCCTCGTGCAGAGACATCGAAAGGATCGACCATGGCGGAAGCGAGCAAGGCTGGCGCGGATGACTTCATGGGCGAAACGCCGGGGTTCGTGCATCTGCGTGTCCATTCGGCCTATTCCCTGCTGGAAGGCGCGCTTCCGCTCAAGAAGATCCTGGCCAAAGCAAAGTCCGACAATCAGCCGGCTATTGCGATCACCGATACAAATAATCTGTTTGTAGCACTTGAATTTTCACAGAAGGCGATGGACGATGGGATACAGCCCATCGTTGGCTGCCAAGTTTCCATCGACATGGAAGATGGCTTGGAAAGCGAGAGACGAGGCGGCGCGCAACAGGCGCTGGTGAAGCTTCCCTCAATCGTTCTTCTTTCGTCAACCGAAGAAGGTTACGAGCGTCTGGTGGATCTGATCAGCCGTGCCTATCTCGGGGGCGATGGCCAGCAGGCGACTCACATCCGTTTGTCTTGGCTTGATGAAATCGGCACCGAAGGCCTCATCCTTTTGACCGGCGCATCGACAGGGCCCGTCGACACCATTTTGAAAGACGGCAAGCCCCATGAGGCTGCTCTTCGTCTGCAGGCACTAAAGACAAGGTTTGGAGAACGTCTTTACATAGAGCTGCAACGCCAAGGAACCTATGACCGTCACCACGAAAAGCGGATGATTGCGCTCGCCTACGAGCATGACTTGCCTCTGGTGGCGACCAATGAAGCCTTCTTCCCCGCACGTGACGATTATGATGCACATGATGCATTGATGGCGGTCGCCCATAACGCCATCGTCTCGGATGACAAACGATTCCGTCTGACGCCCGATCATTATCTGCGAAGCAGGGCGGAGATGATGAAGCTGTTCGCCGACATTCCCGAAGCCCTCGATAATACGGTTGAGATTGCCCGCCGTTGCTCCTTCGTGCTGAAAACGCGCAAACCGATTTTGCCACGCTTTACTGGAGGCGTCGCCGATCCCGACGAGGCGGAGCGCGCAGAAGCTGCCGAGCTACGCCGGCAGGCGATTGAGGGCCTTGAGGAGCGCATCGCAAAGCTTGGTATGGCGCCAGGCTACAGTGATAACGATTATCGCGAGCGCCTCGATTTCGAGCTCAGCGTGATTGAACGCATGAAGTTTCCGGGCTACTTTCTCATCGTTTCGGACTTCATCAAATGGGCCAAGCAGCATGACATTCCTGTCGGCCCAGGACGTGGTTCTGGGGCAGGCTCCCTAGTCGCCTATGCGCTCACCATCACGGACGTGGATCCGCTTCGCTTTTCTCTTCTTTTCGAGCGCTTCTTGAACCCAGAACGTGTCTCGATGCCCGACTTTGATATCGACTTTTGCCAGGATCGCCGCGAAGAGGTGATTCGATATGTGCAGGCCAAGTATGGCCGCGATCAGGTTGCGCAGATCATCACCTTCGGATCGCTACAAGCGCGTGCCGCTTTGCGCGACGTCGGGCGTGTGCTCGAGATGCCCTATGGCCAGGTCGACAAGATCTGCAAGTTGGTGCCGAACAATCCCGCAAATCCAACACCGCTTTCCAAGGCCATCGAGGAAGAGCCGAGACTGAAGGAGGAGGCGGAGAAAGAGCCTGTTGTTGCAAGGCTTTTGAACATCGCCCAGAAGATCGAAGGTCTTTATCGCCACGCGTCCACCCATGCAGCCGGGATCGTGATTGGCGACAGACCGCTCTCCAAGCTGGTTCCGATGTATCGCGATCCGCGCTCCGATATGCCGGTTACGCAGTTCAACATGAAGTGGGTTGAGCAGGCCGGTCTCGTCAAGTTCGACTTTCTCGGTCTGAAAACATTGACGGTTTTGAAGGTTGCGGTGGACTTTGCCGCAAAGCGTGGCGCAGCGATTGATCTTGCCGCCATACCGCTGGACGATAAGAAGACCTACGACATGCTGTCCCGCGGCGAGACAGTCGGCGTGTTCCAGGTGGAAAGCGCCGGCATGCGCAAGGCGCTGATCGGTATGAAGCCGGACTGTATCGAAGATATCATCGCGCTCGTCGCGCTGTATCGCCCAGGTCCGATGGAAAATATTCCGACCTACAACGCCCGCAAGCACGGCGACGAGGAGATCGAATCGATCCATCCGATGATCGATCATCTCCTGAAGGAAACGCAGGGCGTTATCGTCTACCAGGAACAGGTGATGCAGATCGCTCAGGTTCTATCCGGCTATTCGCTCGGCGAAGCTGACCTGCTCCGCCGCGCGATGGGCAAGAAGATCAAGGAGGAGATGGACAAGCAGCGTGAGCGCTTTGTCGATGGTGCTGTGGCCAACGGTGTGAACAAGCCGCAGGCGGAAAATATTTTCGAGCTCTTGGCGAAGTTTGCCAATTACGGCTTTAACAAATCGCATGCGGCAGCCTATGCGATCGTGTCTTATCAAACCGCCTTCATGAAGGCGCATTATCCGGTGGAGTTCCTGGCAGCGTCCATGACGCTCGATATGGCCAATACGGAAAAGGTCAACGACTTCCGTCAGGATGCGCGCCGTCTCGGAATCGACGTCGTTCCACCGTCAGTGCAGACATCCTTCCGGCATTTCGAGACAGGTGAAAACCGGATCTATTACGCCCTGGCGGCATTGAAGGGCGTCGGCGAAAACGCCGTGGATCACATCGTTGCGGTCCGTGGCGACAAACCTTTCGAAAGTCTTGAAGATTTCTGCCTGCGGATCGATCCGCGGCAGGTGAACCGCCGGGTGATCGAAAGCCTGATCTACGCCGGCGCTTTCGATTGCTTCGGGATAGACCGTGCGCAGCTTGCCGCTGGCCTTGATCGTGTTTTGGGATACGCTCAGCGGGCGCAGGAAAACAAGTTGAGCGGTCAGTCCGACATCTTTGGTGGAGCGCTTTCCACCGGGCCTGAGAAGATTGCTTTGCCGCCTTTTTCGCCGTGGCTCGCCTCCGAGCGCCTTTTGAAAGAGTTTCAGGTACTTGGCTTTTATCTGACGGCGCATCCGCTCGATAGCTACAAGGCGATCTTGGAAAAAATGCGCGTTCAATCCTTCGCCGAGTTCTCGACCGCCGTTAAACAAGGTGCTGCTTTCGGTCGTCTAGCCGGCACTGTCATTTCACGTCAGGAACGTAAGACCCGCACTGGCAACAAGATGGGCATTGTCGTGTTTTCCGATGCGTCTGGCCAGTTTGAGGCGGTGCTCTTTTCTGAAGTCCTCATGCAGTATCGAGATGTTTTGGAACCGGGAAAATCCTTTGTCATTACGGCTGCTGGTGAAGAGCGCCCTGAGGGTATCAGCCTCCGTCTCCAAACTGCGCAGTCCTTGGAGGAGAAGTCGCTCGAAATGCAAAAGGCGCTGCGTGTTTACGTGCGCGATTCAGGACCCTTGCGCATGGTAGCTTCCCACCTGAATTTGAAAGGCGACGGTCTCGTCTCCTTCATCGTGGTGAAGGATGAGGGGCGCCGCGAGGTCGAGGTTGAATTGCCACAGCGCTATCGGATTACACCAGAGATTGCTGCGGCTTTGCGCAGTGCTCCTGGCGTCGTGGATGTGGAACTCGTCTAAACTACGTGGAAAGGCCGGCTGTCGCCTTTCTGAATAGGCAAGCAGCACGCAAAAGAATGCAGCGCGCATCGATCAAGATGAACGCTGCATTAGGAAGATCAGGTCAAAGCGACAATTCGTTCCGCTGCCTTTTCCAAAGCGCGTTCAATGCCGTCGATGTGCTCGATCGGAACAGCCGTCTTTATTAATCAAAGTCACCGATGGGTGACTGTGATAAAATCTGTCCCGTTGCCAGTCTCCGCACCTAAGCCGCTGTCTGAAATCGTAACGGTTGTGCCCGCCACCAACATATCGGCTATCTTCTGCTTCGCTTCGTCTGAAACGGTAATGCGCCCGAGGGCACCTTCCAGCGGTGTTGCAAAATCGAGGCTCGACATCTGGGATTGGATACCAAGCCGCTTCATCATTTGAGGCGGTAGCTTGTTTTCAAGCGTGACACCCAGCCATTGCTGGCCATCCTTGCCATCCGTCGCGGATTGAAGGATCAGAAAATGAGTGCCAAGAGCCTGTTGCGCAGAAGCGATGTCGACCGGAGCCTCGAACAACGGTTTAAAACCCTTGCGTACCATGATGACACCGTTGGGCGGCGAACCTTTTCCGGCCGCCTCATAGACGGCGCGCAGAAGGTTGTCGCTTATCAGGCTCTTGTCTTTGGCGAATGTCTCGGGCCGCAGTTTCTTGAAAGCGTTGATGGCATCGATCGTTGCATCGCCAATCAGGCCGTCTGCAGGACCGGGCGCAAAGCCAAGCTGTCCAAGGAGAGTTTGCAGATCGATGACCGTCTCGCGCTGGCTACGGCGCGTGATCAAAATTTTGATCGGCTCCGCCGTATCATCGGCTGTTGCATCGTGAAGTATCGGCGAAATCGGCCTGACGGCATTCATCGCCAGCTCGATAGGCTTCCCGGTTGGGTCGCCGACGCCAGGGCGCAAAGTCGCATCTGAAAATAGCTGTGGTGCAGGAGGCGTCGCTTCAAAAAGGCTGACATTGTTCACTGGAGCGGGCTCAACTGCCGTATCGCTAATGATGACGGGCACGCCGAGTGTGGTCATCTTATAGAGCTGCTTGGCAAAGGCGGAGGGTAGGCGGACGCAACCGTGAGATGCACGATAACGAGGTACCGATTTTGATTCATGCAGCGCAATGCCTGACCAAGTCAGTCTCTGCATGAATGGCATCGGCGCCGCCGAATAGATATTCGACTCGTGGTAGATCTGCTTTTCCAAAACGGAGAAAATCCCGGTCGGTGTATCGTGTCCTGGTTTTCCCGACGAGACGCGGGAGGTGGCGACCGGTTCTTGGCCATCATAGACCACCAGCGATTGATCTTTCTTCGAAACGAAAATCTGCAAAATGGGCCGATCGCCGGCCAATGCTGGACTTATCAATGCGGTAGCTGCAAGCCAGCCAATGAGGAGACGCGAAAACATGACACACTCAACTGAGACGCAATACTGGAAGCTAAGGCTAACGAGGGAGTCTTAAAGAATGCCTGCTTTTGATCGGACAGCATTTTCACAGTTTCGCGATCTTGCATGGCGTCGGCTCGGCTTGCTCTAACGATCACGTCTTAATTCGCATGGCTTCAAACAATAGAACCATTGCGCCCTTTCTCATTCCTCGCGTCTTTATCGTTGAGTCACCTTGCCGAACCGCGTTGCGCTGCCACCTTTGGTGGAAGCCCTTGCGGAAAACTTCGAGACTTAATCGCCGTGACTTTGCGGCGTTCGATGAAGGCCGGGGGCAGTGAATTGCATTGAGGCGTTGATCATTGTTGTGATCGACGTGCAGGAGAACAAAGATGCTAGGCATGAGCCGGGAAACTTTTCTCATCGCTGACACAGCGGTGACCATCATCGGTCTTATTCTATTGATTACGCGATTTAAGGTTCATCCCTTCATCGCATTGACCATCGCAGCCGGTTTCCTCGGATTGACTTCCGGAATGGGGATCGATCTGATCATGAAGTCGTTCCAAAGCGGCTTTGGCGATGTTCTGGGCTTCGTTGGCATCGTACTGGGGCTCGGCACAATGTTGGGCAAGCTCATGTCAGAGTCCGGCGGGGCAGATCAGATCGCACAAACGCTGATCCGTGCGTTCGGAAAGGAACGTGTGCACTGGGCAATGATGGTGGCAGCCTTCATCGTCGGGTTCCCGCTGTTCTTCGAGATCGGCTTTGTTCTACTGATCCCGCTTGTTTATATCGTGGCGCGCAAATCGGGCGTCTCGATCATCAAGGTTGGCATTCCCTTGCTTGCAGGGCTCTCGGTTGTTCACGCCCTTGTGCCGCCTCATCCAGGCCCGCTTCTGGCCATCAGTGTCTTTGGTGCAGATGTTGGGAAAACGATTTTATACGGCTTGATCATCGGTCTTCCGACCGCGGCTATCGCCGGACCAATCTTCGCGAGCCTCATTTCAAAGCGCGTTCCGGGTGTCGCCTCACCGGAACTCAGCAAACAGTTCGTTCGCGAAATTGACCCCGAGCGTCTGCCGAGTTTTGCGATCACCATGGCAACCTTGATGTTGCCGGTTGTACTTATGCTTTTAAAGGCGCTGGCCGATATTGCCCTCCCAGAACATCACGTCGTCAGGAACTGGATGGACCTCATCGGACATCCGATTACCGCTCTGCTTCTGGCCTTGCTCTTCAGCTTTTACAGTTTTGGCGTGTTAGCCGGTCTTTCCAAGGAAAAGATGAGCGATCTGTTGAACGAGAGCTTAGGTCCTGTGGCATCGATCATTCTCATCGTCGGGGCTGGGGGTGGTTTCAAGCAGATGCTGATAGCGAGCGGCGTTGGTGATGTGATCGGCAAACTGGCTGTTCAGGCATCGGTATCGCCAATTCTTCTCGCCTGGCTCGTGGCAGCGCTCATTCGCGTTGCGACAGGATCGGCAACAGTAGCAACAATTACCGGCGCGGGAATTGTCGTTCCTGTCGTTTCCGTCATGCCCGGCGTCAACAAAGAACTTCTTGTGCTTGCTACGGGCGCCGGCTCAGTCATTTTCTCCCACGTCAACGACGCCGGCTTCTGGCTCGTGAAGCAGTATTTCAACATGACGGTCGGTGAGACCTTCAAGACATGGAGCTTGATGGAAACCATCGTTTCCGTTGTCGGGCTCGCGTTGGTCCTGCTGTTATCACTCGTCGTTTAAACGCGTTTGAGAAGAGATAGCTTCCTTAGGTGACAGGCACCCAGCGGATCCAACAAGGGCATCAGAAATGGAAAGATGCTCTGCCAATTGTGCATCGGCCCGCTCGCTCTTCGAGCATGGGCCGATGATGCAGGGCAGGGCGTCCAGCGCCATCTGCGTTGGCACGGGCAGCGTTAAGTCGGCAATCCGAAGTGTGTTCTGATAAGTCTGTCGGCGTCGGCCCATGTGGTCGCTGCAGCAATTTTTCCGCTGACCGGCGGGGCCAAATGCCTGAACTCGTCATTCGCCATGAGGTGGACGAGAAAGCAATCAGGAAGGTGCTCGCTGACGGAAATGAGGTTCGACAGGATATCGTCTATGAAAGCAACCGGCAGGTTGCGGTCGCCATGAAGTCTCGCAACGACAGGACCTTTTGGTTCTTTCGTTGCCACCATCTGTTGATACAGGCCGAGCCGATCGAGAAGGCCACGTCGTATCCGTTGATGGCGTGGCGGCATCGCCGTTAAAAATACGACATCGCAATCGTGGGAAAGCAGATCGAGGCTTTCGACCGCTGCATTGGCAGGTGTCTGCCAGTCTGCCTGCGCAAGGAAAAAGGATTCGAGGAAATCATCGACACTTTCTTTTCGAGCTTCAGCGCCTGTTGTCAGAGACACGATGTTCCCATGCAGCCTGAAAGAGCGGGGCAAAAGCTCATACCCCTGGCTTCGCAAGAAGGCTGCAAAGGGGGTAACGAATTCGAGAACGACTTCATCGAGATCGCAGACGAGCAAAGGTCGATTGCTCAGTGCGACGTGTGCTACATCGGTCACGACCGACATCGTCAATATTCTCCAGAATCCAGGCCGGGTTTGGAAAAGTGTCGCCACACCATCGTCAGATCTTCAGGCGTTCTTCCAGATGCGGCACAAAATTCAAGCGCCGTCGGTTCGTGTGCCATGATGAAATCCAGCATCGCACTCATAAAGCCGGGATCGCTCGCAGCGCGCCTGATCTGTTCAGGCTCGACCCCGGTCAATGCAAGAAAACGGGCTAATAATTCGCTATCGGACGCAAGCCAGGCAAGAACTTCGACTGAAACCTCCGTCGGATCGGGCGAGGTTGGCTGCGTTCTCTTGAAATTGCTTTTCATCGGGAGACCTAAGTTACCTTTTTCTAAACATATTTCTGTAGCCTCCGGCCGTGGTTACACGAACCGTCGCATCTTTTTCTGCGAATCAGTCTGCGGCGTGATGACCCGGCAAGTATGTAGGACGCCCTGATATGCCCAAACAGGTGATGATAGTAGAAGATAACGAGCTCAACATGAAGCTCTTTCGCGACCTCATCGAAGCGTCTGGCTATACCACTATTCAAACGCGAAACGGGATGGAAGCGCTTGAGCTCGCGCGCCGTCATCGTCCTGATCTTATCCTGATGGATATCCAGCTTCCTGAGGTTTCGGGACTGGAAGTGACGAAATGGCTGAAAGAGGATGACGATCTTCATATGATTCCGGTCATCGCCGTCACAGCTTTTGCAATGAAGGGCGACGAAGAGCGTATACGCCAGGGCGGATGTGAAGCCTATGTTTCCAAACCCATCTCCGTGCCGAAGTTTCTCGAAACCATCAAGATCTACCTTGGCGATGCTTGAGGCTGGAAGAGGACATTTATGACTGCGCGCATTCTTGTCGTTGATGACATTCCGGCAAACGTGAAGCTTCTCGAAGCGCGGCTGATTGCCGAGTATTTCGATGTGTTGACGGCAGTCGATGGATTTGAAGCACTCTCGATTTGTCAGACCGATCAGGTGGATCTAATCCTGCTCGATATCATGATGCCCGGTATGGACGGATTTGAGGTCTGTGAGCGCCTGAAGGCTGATCCGCATACCGCCCATATTCCGGTTGTAATGGTCACTGCACTAGACCAACTCGCAGACCGCGTGCGCGGTCTAAGAGCGGGAGCGGATGATTTTCTGACGAAGCCGGTCAACGACCTGCAGCTTGTATCCCGTGTGAAGAGCCTATTGCGGTTGAAGGCCCTCAGCGACGAACTGCGTGTTCGATCTGAAGCCGCCCGCTCATTTGCGGTAGGAGAGGCTTTCGAAGATAACGGCGCCGAAGAGAACGCCCGGATACTCTTGGTCGACTCCCGACCCAGTTCCCAAGAACGTATCATCAAGACGTTGAAGCCAATTGCCGATATCATGGCTGTCTCGGATACCCAAGCCGCTCTTTATACGGCAGGAGATGCTCCCTTCGAACTCGCAATCGTCAATGGCGTGGCGGACAGTTTCGATCCTCTGCGCCTTTGCTCACAATTTCGTTCTCTCGAGCGCACCCGCGTGCTTCCCATCCTGATCGTTGCCGAAAATGGCGACGACGAAATGCTGGTCCGCGCTCTCGATCTTGGCGTCAATGACTACATCCTGCGCCCGATCGATCCAAATGAACTAATTGCACGCTGCCTTACACAGATAAAGCGGAAGCGTTACAACGATCTGCTAAGGGCGAGTTTGAACCAGACAATCGAGCTTGCCGTCACGGATCCGCTGACCGGCCTGAACAACAGGCGCTACCTGGACAACCATCTGACAACACTCTTCAGCCGTTCCATGGCGCGGGGTCGGCCACTCTCTTTGGTAATTACCGACATCGATCGCTTTAAGAGCGTCAATGATGCTTATGGCCATGCCGCTGGCGACGAAGTTCTCAAAGAATTTGCGCGGCGCCTTCGCGCCAATGCGCGCGGAGCAGATCTTCTTTGCCGCTATGGTGGCGAAGAGTTCGTTCTCATCATGCCGGATACATCGGAAGAACTCGCTGCAGCAGCCGCCGAAAAGCTTCGTGCGGCAATTGAAACAGAGCCTTTTGTCGTAGCCTCTTCAGGACAAAGCATCAGCTTGACCGCGTCTTTCGGTCTCGCGTTCCGTAGTGCTTCCATTTTGACACCACATCAGCTCTTGAACCAGGCCGACACTGCACTTTACCAAGCCAAGAACGGCGGTCGCAACAAGGTGGTTGCAGCCGCAGCGTGAAGTCTGATCTGGCAGGGGCGATTCGAAGGCCAACGATAGCATTAGAACAAGAAGATCGCGAGTATTGATCTGATATGATGAGAGTGCGCTGTACTAGAGCTTGGTGATGCGCTTGTGGTTTGCCCTTTCATTTGTCCGAATCACCGATAGCTACAGCCGCTAAAACCCTCACCGACGGAACACATTCCGGCCATATAGGGCAAAATTGGGAGCCTGGTGTCGAAGTAGCAAAATCGAGCTATATTCGATTAATCCTCATCTTTCGTTGCGAACTCAACGCATCGCTGCGGCACCGGCGACCTGCAACGAACAATTCCTCACAGCCACTTTTTGAATTTGATGTATCGAAAAAAGATATTGTTAGAAATCCCTAATAAAAAGCCACAGAATATTTCTCGAATATTTGGGGACTAATTTAGAATGTTATAAGTTCAAATAATAATATTTGAATATTCTCTTCAGTAATCGTCCCGTTCTTAACCATAAAATAAACTGTTTTGCAGGTTTGTTAAGAAATTGTTGATTTTCTTTCCCATTAGCGCAATTAGTTGGGGCATAAATTAGTAGTTCCGATACCCCATGATGTCAGGTCCGCCGCATCTCCTGGGTCGTGGGGTCGGTCGACCGGTTGACGATAGTAAGCGGTTCCTCGTGCCGTGTCGCTCGCTGGTCGACCCCCAATTGAAACGCCGTCTTTCTAACTGGAAGGGCGGCGTTTATTTTTGCGTTTTGCAAGTGCCTGATTGACTTGTGCAGCACAGGCTTGAACTACGAGGATGGAAGCGCGGTTTCCCCTTCATTCTGGAAAGGGGATAAGGGTCTTCTGCCTTCCCTGAAGGTCGGATCACATTTCGCACGATTCATCCGGGCAGGAGAAATTCCACGTGTTGAGCACGCTCGCCTGAACGTGGAGCGCCAAGCGCTTTAGCTGATATGGCAACGGCACATAAAAAAACGCAGGCCCTAGGACCTGCGTCTTGGAAAAAATCTGTATTGGAAACTTACTTGATCTTCGTTTCCTTGAACTCGACGTGCTTCTTAGCAACCGGGTCATACTTCGTCTTTGTCATTTTGTCCGTCATCGTACGGCTGTTCTTCGTCGTGACGTAAAAGAAACCGGTGTCGGCTGTCGACAGCAGCTTGATCTTGATAGTGGTAGCCTTGGCCATGGTCGTCCTGCCTTAAATAAAATCAAAGCCGTGGACGGCCTATTAAGCTCCACGGCAATTCTGGCGCGAAACTACGAATCTCGCTCGAAAAGTCAACCCTGCTTGCGCAGGAAAAGAAGCCTGCCCCCGGAAAGAACGGCATAGACTCCAAAAAATGCGGCAATGCTCCAGGAGAAACCGTTGTTGTTCGTGCCGGGAAGATCCATAGCGGCGCCAATGACCTGCGGACCGGCGACAGTGCCGACGGCGTAGCAGAAAACAAAGGCCGCATTGGCAGCCGCAAGGTCGGATCCAGTCAGACGAGACCCAAGGTGGGCGAGACCAACCGTGTAGAGCCCTGACACGCACCCGCCCCAGAAGAGGAGAACACCTGCCATCAAAAACCAATTGTGCGATATGACAGGCAATAACAGCGAGCCAGCCATGCCCAGCAGCGCCATGACCGCAAGGATCGGGCGCTTATCGCGCATCCGGTCTGAAATGAGCCCCACCGGGATCTGGAAGAGGACATTGCCTATCCCCATGACCGTGAGGAGGAGGGCGGCCTGCGCCTCACTGAAATGCACCCGCACGGCATAGATCGGGAAAAGCGACAGCCCACCGGCTTCCACGGCACCAAAGATAAAGACCGCAGCTGTCGCGGTGGGGACCAGGAAGATATATCGCATGAAATGCAATTCCGGCTTTTCGTCCAAAACCGGACTTTCGCCACGAGCGATATAGATCGGGATCGCGGCCGCCAGAACGGCCAGAGCGCCTACAAGAAATGGCGCAATTCCGTCACTGCCGAGCAGCGAGAAGAGCAGGGGACCGGCGGCAAAGCCGAGCGAGAGCACGGTAGCGTAAATACCAAGCACAAAGCCGCGCTTGCGTGGCGGAGAGGCGGCATTGATCCAAAACTCGGAAAGGATGAACAACGTCGTGGTTGCGCCATGAAAAGCAAATCGAAGCGGAAACCACATCCATAGATCGGGCGCGTAGTAAAAGCCGATGGCACTCACGGCCGAAATAAAAACCGCCCAAAGCATGGTGGATGCCACACCGTAATTATGGGCAAGCTTTGTGGTAATCGGCGCGGCGATCATCGCCGCAATCCCAGCCATTGCAGTGTTCAGGCCAATCAGGGTTGATGGCACGCCTCGTTTTTCAAGGATGATGCTGAGAAGCGGCAATCCAAGCCCAATGGCGATGCCAACGGCGGAAATCGCCGAAATTGCAGCAACAAGCGACGGCCAATGAATATGTTCCAGGTCGCCGGCTATACCGTTTTGCGGCTGAGACATTGTCTACCTTCGCGCGCTGGCCGCGACTGTTCGCCGGGCTGGATATGAACAAAAAACGGCTCTCTCGAGCCGGCATGACGCGCCGTGCTTTACAGGATGTTGAGGGGGAGGGGAATGACCTACCGATGAACAGCGTAAAGATAGATTCGCAGACAATAAACCAACCACGTTTCGTTGTTGACGGTATACGCTAGATGCCAAGTGGCAAGGACTTGCCGCGCACTATACCCCAATTATGTCGTCAAGGTGAAAGCCGGGGAATCTTCTATGACGGCAAGAGCTTCCTGCTCTACTGCGAGCCTCTACGACTATATCTTGACGGCGGATCATGTCGATGCCGCAAGTAGCTCCATTCCGTCTCAAAATGTCGGTTGGAATACTCGTTCGAGCTAACGTCCCTCTTTCATCTCCATTAGCATGGACGACAGAAAGGAGCGTGTGCGGTCAGAAGTCCTCGTCCTCAGAGTATCAAGGCGAAGGCGGCGCGTCGATAGCGCCGCTGCCTAAGGATGTTCAGGCTGCTCTTCGATGCCGCTGAAACCGTGCATTCGGAGTGCCCACTGCAAGCCGATGACAGCGCCCTTGATTGGCTGGATGGATAAGAGGGCGACAACAATGGTCACCGGCGTCCAGAGAGCAAATGTCGCCAAAAGCGAGAGCGGCATAATCTGGTCCTGCGCCATGTAGCCGCCGATAACCACGTGTCCCAGGACGAGAATGACGAGATAGGGGGGCAGATCGTCGGCCCGTTGATGATGCATCGCCTCCCCACAATGGGCGCAGCTGTCCACCGGCTTCAGAAAGGCCTTGAACAATCGACCTTCCCCGCAGGATGGACATCTGCAAAAAAGGCCGCGTCTGATCGATTGCCACAAAGGTCTTTCAGCTTTCGGTGCTTCGCCAAAACGCAAATTGCTGCTCACCGGCTTATCCATTGTCTTCCTACCTTGCCGCAAACGCGGACCGTTCGACGCCGTTTGACGATCGCGAACCAAACGTAGCTTAGCGCCGTCCTCTTGGCGGGCGTGTGCCAGCCTTTTTGCGCGCTCTCGCTGCATCTCGCCTGCCGGCTTTGTGGAATGATCTTGTCGCAGCTGGCATCGATCTGCCTTCGCTGACCATCTCAAACCGCAAAGCGCCTGCGAGCGGGATTGCCTCCGCCAACCGGACCGTGACGCTATCTCCTAGCCGATAGCCGAGCCCTGACTTTTCGCCGGTCAAGGCCTGATGAGCTTCGTCATAGATGAAATAATCGCTGCCTAAGGTAGATATAGGAATGAATCCATCGGCGCCATAGTCAGGAAGCGCGACGAAAAGTCCTGCTTTTGTGACTCCTGACACGCGTCCGTCAAATTGCTCACCGATTCTGCCAGCGAGATGATGGGCAATCAACCGGTCGACGGTTTCCCGCTCAGCTGCCATGGCGCGGCGCTCGAAAGTTGAAATCTCAGCTGCGATGTCGTCAAGTTTGGCTTCTTCATCCGGCGTAATACCGCCTTCTCCAAAACCTAGTGAGCCAACAAGCGCCCTATGAACGATCAAGTCAGCATAGCGGCGAATAGGCGAGGTAAAATGCGCGTAGCGGATAAGGTTCAGTCCAAAGTGGCCGATGTTCTCCGAGCTGTAAATCGCCTGGCTTTGAGATCTGAGAACCATCTCGTTGACCATAGTCTGATACGGCGTCCCTTCTGCCTTCGACAGGATGCCGTTGAAGTTGTTAGCGCGCAGGTTGCCGTGCGAAAGCGCAATGCTAAGCGTCGCTAGAAACTCTCTCAGCACTTCCTGCTTTGCCAAAGAAGGACCGTCATGGATGCGGTAAACCAATGGCTGGCGCTTCTTTTCCAGGGTTTCTGCAGCCGAGACATTCGCCTGAATCATCATTTCTTCGATAAGCTTATGGGCATCAAGGCGCGCCGGCACATAGACGCGATCGACAGTTCCATCAGCCTTCAGCAGGATCTTGCGTTCCGGCATATCGAGCTCGAGCGGTTGGCGCTTATCGCGTCCCCGTTTGATGATGCCATATGCCTTCCACAGCGGCTTGAGGATCGACTCAAGAATAAGGCCAGTCTTATCGTCGGGGTTGCCATCGATTGCTGCCTGAGCCTGCTGATAAGACAGCTTGGCAGAACTCTTCATCATGATGCGATGGAAGGTATGGCTGACCTTGCGTCCTTCTGCAGAAAAGGTCATGCGCACGGCAAGCGCCGGTCGCTCGACACCTTCGCGCAGCGAGCAAAGATCGTTTGAAATGCGTTCGGGCAACATAGGAACGACCCGATCGGGGAAATACACCGAGTTTCCGCGCTTCAGTGCTTCGCGGTCCAAAGGCGAATTCGGACGCACGTACCAGGACACATCAGCGATAGCCACCGTGACGATAACGCCGCCCTTATTGTCTTCTGAGGGGTCTTCTTCTGCAAAAACCGCATCGTCATGATCCTTGGCGTCCGCCGGATCGATCGTCACGAGCGGCACATCGCGCCAATCCTCTCGGTGCGCCATCGTTGCCGGCTTTGCCGCATCGGCTTCGGCAAGAACGGTTTGTGGGAAAATGTGAGGAATTCCATGCGCATAAATTGCGATCATGGAAATTGCCTTTTCCGATGCCACGGATCCTATGGCGGACAGAACGCGCGCCCGCGGCAGCCCAAAGCGACCGCCTCGTGCCACTTCAACCTCGACAAGGTCGCCATCATGCGCCTCACCGATATCTTCCGGGCCAACGGCCATTTCCTCGCCGCGACGCTCGATCGGCATCAGGCGTCCGGCTCCGCCGGGCATAGATCTGAATACGCCGAGGCTTGCGCCTTTTCGTTTGTCGATAAGCTTGATGATGCGCGCCGTGTAAGCCGGACCACTCCGGTCGCTTGAAGCGAAGATTTTCGCGAGAATGCGATCACCGAGACCCGCGACCGGGACTTTGCCACGACCGTTATTGTCACTGGATTGGCGGATCGAGACAGCAGGCGCCGCTCCTTGATCGTCAGGCCATTCGGCAGGACGGCCGATCAGCCCGCCGTCGCTATCCCTTGTGGTGATATCGAGCACCGTGACCGGCGGCAGCGCGCCGGGTCGGGTGAGAGATTTCCGGTTTTTCCGGAGAAGGCCTTCCTCCTCGAGGTCGCGCAGCAGGTCTTTCAACTCGATGCGAGCCTCGCCCTTCAGGCCGAAGGCTTTCGCGATCTCGCGCTTTGACGCCTGCTGAGGATGCTCTGCGATGAACCGGAGAAGAACATCACGCGGCGGCACGGCGCCGTGGATGATTTTGCTTTCGTCAGTCGCGGGCTTTGTCCCCGCACGCCCAGACCGTTCGGATGACTTCGTGTTTGGACGCGGGGACTTGCTCACAATCAGCTCTTCTTTGTCTTCGTTGACTTGGTCGCGCTGGCCTTTGCCGGCTTGGCTTTTGTCGTCTTCTTTTTTGCGCTGGCCTCGTCACCGCTTGATGTGGTCTTCGCCTTAGATTTGGCCTTCGTCTTGCTCGGCTGTCCGCCTTTTGCGGCAATCAGTGCGAGCGCTTCTTCCAATGTGATAGCGCCAGGCTCGCTTCCCTTCGGAAGGGTCGCATTGACTTTGCCCCAATTCACATAGGGGCCGTATCGGCCGTCGCGCACGGTAATGGCTCCGCCATCGGGATGTTGGCCAAGTTCCTTGAGCGCGGCAGGCGTTGCTCTCGTGCGCCCGCCTGGTCCCTTATTGGCCTTTTCCGCGATCAGAGTGACAGCTCTGTTGAGGCCAATCGAAAAGACGTCTTCAACGCTTTCCAAGTTGGCATAGCTGCCGTCATGCAGCAGGAAGGGACCGTACCGTCCGATCCCCGACGAAATCATCTTGCCGGTCTCCGGATGCTTTCCGATGTCGCGCGGCAACGAGATAAGGGCCATGGCCTTTTCGTAATCGATATCTTCAGGCTTCCAGCCCTTTGGCAAGGAAGCGCGTTTGGCTTCTTTTCCATCCCCGCGCTGGACATAGGGGCCAAATCGGCCGGTGCGCAACGTAAGTTCTTCGCCGGTATTGGGATCGGCGCCAAGGGCTTTTGGCTCATTGAGCGCAGCGGCGCCTTCTGCGTCTGCGCCTTCCGACGAGAGTTGACGGGTGTAATTGCACTCAGGGTAGTTCGAGCAGCCGACGAAGGCGCCGTACTTGCCAAGTTTCAACGAAAGCTTGCCGGTACCGCAGACTTGGCAAATCCTCGGGTCTCCACCGTCTTCGCGGATTGGGAACACCAGGGGCGCAAGGGATTCGTTAAGGGAATCGAGCACGTTGGTTACACGTAACTCTTTGGTATCCTCGATTTGGGCAAAGAAATCCTGCCAGAAGTCACGGAGAACCTGCTTCCAGTTCAGTTCGCCGGCAGAAATGCGGTCGAGTTTCTCTTCAAGGTCAGCGGTGAAGTCGTACTCGACATATTTGGTAAAAAAGCTCTCTAGGAATGCCGTGACCAGACGGCCCTTCGGCTGCGGCGTCAGCTTGCGCTTGTCGATGGTGACATAGTCACGGTCCCGCAAGGTGGCAAGCGTCGCTGCATAGGTCGATGGCCGACCGATGCCGAGCTCTTCCATCTTCTTGATCAGCGAGGCTTCCGAGTAGCGCGGCGGCGGTTCGGTAAAATGCTGGCTCGCGTTGATCTTTTCCTTAGCGAGTTTCTCGCGGGCATTAATCTGCGGCAGACGACCTTCGTCATCGCCGTCTTCGGCTGGCTCGCCTTCTTCGCGTTGATCGGTGTAAGCCGCAATGAAACCGTCAAAGCGAATGACGGAACCCACAGCACGAAGCCCAGCCTTCTGACCGTTATTGTCGGCCGTGATCTCGACAGTGGTGCGTTCGATTTCAGCCGAAGCCATCTGGCTCGCAATACCGCGCTTCCAAATCAACTCGTAGAGCCTGATCTGGTCGGCATCGAGGAATTTCCGGACGCTATCGGGCGTGCGATTGAAATCCGTCGGGCGGATCGCTTCGTGAGCTTCTTGGGCATTCTTTGCTTTGGTCGAGTAAAAACGCGGTTTTTCAGGCAGGTAACGACTGCCAAACTGCTGTCCAATAGCATGACGGGCGGCATCGATCGCTTCTGGAGCCATCTGCACACCGTCGGTACGCATATAGGTGATAAGACCAGCCGTTTCGCCGCCGATATCGACGCCTTCATACAGTTTTTGCGCAATTTGCATTGTTCGCGATGCGGAAAAGCCGAGCTTCGATGAAGCTGCCTGCTGCAGTGTCGATGTTGTGAAAGGCGGTGAGGGGTTCCGCTTGACGGGCTTTGCCTCAACCGAATCCACAACGTAGCTCGCGCCTTCAAGCAGAGTCTTTAGACGCTGCGCCTCTTCTCCGGTTGCAACGGAGCGGGGTTGAAGACGCTTGCCATCGGCCGATACAAGTCGCGCTTCGAAGCTCTCATGGCGCGGTGTGTTCAAGAGCGCAGAGATATTCCAATATTCTTCCGAGACGAAACGCTCAATCTCGGACTCGCGGTCGCAGACCAGACGCAGCGCTACCGACTGCACACGGCCGGCAGAGCGCGCACCAGGCAGCTTGCGCCATAAGACCGGCGAGAGATTGAAGCCCACGAGATAATCAAGAGCGCGTCTTGCAAGATAGGCGTCTACCAGCGCGACATCGATATCGCGTGGTTCTGCCATCGCGTCGAGCACGGCCTTCTTGGTGATTGCATTGAACACAACGCGTTTAACCGGCTTGCCATTGATCAACTTCTTCTTCTTCAGAAGGTCCAGGACATGCCAGGAAATTGCCTCTCCCTCGCGATCCGGGTCGGTTGCAAGGATAAGGCCGTCTGAGTTCTTCATCGCATCCGCGATGTCTTTCATGTGCTTGGCGGAGGAGGAATCGACCTCCCAAACCATCTCGAAATCCGAGTCTGGAAGGACGGAACCATCTTTCGCCGGCAAGTCACGCACATGACCGAACGAAGCCAGGACCTTGTATCCGCTACCGAGATACTTGTTGATCGTCTTGGCCTTCGCAGGCGATTCTACCACGACTACATTCATTATGATTCTCTGAAATTAAACATCGCCGGCCTAAATGCTGGCGGATGGCGGGACGCGACCCGGCAAGTCATATTTCGAAATGGACAGACAATTGCCCGCGGTCAAGTGTTTTCAGGGATTTTGTCCTCGTCTATTTCCGGCGATCCCATAGGGATCGAATGTTTTTTAGTGAGCACGTCGCTCCTTTTGCCACACAGATTGCAGCTTCGTTTTTCTCAGTCGGTCCCCATGGACATGGACACCAAGCCTCCCTCATGACGATGGAGTCTTCCCGCCATGTCAAGCTCGAGAAGGACGAGATAAACAGAAGATGCCGTCAAACCAGTATGGCGAATAATGTCATCAACCTCGACCGGCGTTGTTCCCAGTGCCGTGACGATACGGTCCCGGTCGCTGTCATCTGGCAGAGAGGAAATAGGTCGAGATGTCGGTTCCGATTCCTTGGCGACGGTCTGGCGGAAGAGATCGGGTTCGGCCATGGGTGCCAACGCTTCTGTCACGTCTTCCGGCGCCGTCACAATGATGGCTCCGTCTTTTAGCAGAAGATTTGTACCGCCGGCTCTTGGATCAAGTGGCGATCCGGGAACTGCAAACACAAGACGTCCATTCTCGCCGGCCAGACGAGCGCTGATCAGCGAGCCGGAACGGGTTGCCGCCTCAACGACAACGAGCCCGAGACCGATGCCGGCGATCAGACGATTGCGCCGCGGAAAATCTCGAGCGCGTGGTTCCCAGCCGAATGGCATTTCGCTGATCGCAACGCCATTGCCGTTCCAGATCTCATGAAGAAGCGGAATGTTTTCAGGAGGGTAGGGTCTGTCAAGGCCGCCGGCAATCACTGCAATTGTGCCTGTAGCAAGACTGGCTCGATGTGCTGCAGTGTCGATGCCGCGGGCAAGGCCTGATATAATAGTATAACCGCTACGACCACAGTGCTGGGCAACCATGGCGGCAAGTTTCATCCCGCTTATCGATGCATTACGTGCCCCCACGATAGCAACGGCTGGATGACGTAATACGCCCGGATCGCCCTTAATCGCAAGCAGCGGGGGCGCTCCGTGAATGGCCCGCAAGACGTGTGGATAATCCGGTTCGCCGATCCCGATGAAACGCGCTCCAAATCGCTCTGCGATCTCAAGTTCACGCAGCGCTTCGGCCTCACTGGCAACACGAATAGGGCGAGTGCCTCCGCCGCGGGCAGAAAGTTCTGGAAGCACAGCAAGCGCTGTCTCAGCGGAACCGAATTGATTGATCAGGTCACGAAAGGTCGCCGGGCCGACATTGTCTGAGCGGATCAGCCGCAACCAAGCGATCTTCTGCTTCTCTGTCAGCGCAATTCCCTTTGGTCTTGCGCTCAAAAGCGGCATTTACCCCTTGGCTCCAATCTTACTTTCCGTTCCGTTCAACAGGCGTGCAATGTTCGCGCTATGCTTGACATAAGAAATTACCGACATCACCGCCAGAACGGCCGCAACCTTTTCCTCCCCCAGTATCCACAAGGTAACTGGAATTACAAGCATTGCGAGTAGCGCCGACAGGGACGAATAGCGTGTGATGAAGGCGGTAGCGAGCCAAATGACGGCGAAGGCAAGCATCATCAGCGGCGCGACACCTAATAGCGTACCAATATAGGTTGCAACACCCTTGCCGCCCCTGAAGCCGAGCCAGACAGGATAAAGGTGGCCGATGAAGGCAAAGAAGCCGGCAATCAATCCGGCTTCATGGCCAAAGAAGTAAGAAACGGCCCACGCAGCCACCGAGGCTTTCAAAGCGTCGAGGAGAAGCGTCGCGGCCGCAAGTTTCTTATTTCCTGTCCGCAGCACATTGGTCGCGCCAATATTGCCGGATCCTATTTTACGGACATCGCCCAGGCCCGCTGCTTTAGTCAGGATGAGGCCGAAAGGGATCGAGCCGAGCAGGTAGCCGATTGCCGCCGCAAGAAGCGCGATCGGCAGCGTGAGCTGCCAGTTAGTCAGATCCGAAATCATGTCCCCTCCCACTCCGCCTTTGTCGACGGACGATCCCAAGCAGGCGTCGTTCCACTTGTTTGTACGGCAATTTTGATCGTTCAGTCCAGGTCGTGAACCAGGACGCCCCCAACATAAGTCGAAACGCACCTGCCGCTGAAACGGGCATCCTCAAACGGCGTATTCTTAGAACGCGACAGCAGCATATCCTTTGCCACGATCCATGGATGCTCCAGGTCAATCAAGCAGATATCGGCTGCCGCACCCGGCTGCAAGGTACCGGCAGGCAAGTCGAATATGCGCGCCGGCCTTGTCGACATGGCATCAATCAGACGCATCAGGCTGACTTCGCCGCTATGATAGAGGCGAAGCGCTGCCGAAAGCATGGTTTCAAGCCCTACTGCACCATCGGCCGCCTCGGCGAAGGGCAGGCGTTTCGTATCGACATCCTGCGGATTATGAGAGGAGACGATGATGTCGATCTCGCCCTTCGCAAGAGCCTGCACCATGGCGACGCGATCATCTTCGCCGCGCAGCGGCGGGTAGAGTTTGAAGAATGTCCTGTATTCGCCGATGTCATTTTCATTCAGCGAAAGATTGTTGATCGAGATGCCGCAGGTCACCTGTGCGCCGCGTTGTCGCGCAAGGTTAATTGCTTCGACCGATTCCGGCACAGAGATCATGGCGGCGTGATAGTGCCCGTGTGTCAGGCCGGCGACACGAAGATCGCGCTCCAGCGGAATGAGTTCGGCTTCCTTGGGAATACCGCCCAATCCCAGCCAGCTCGCGAACAAACCTTCATTCATGACGCCAGATGCGCCAAGATAACGGTCACGGGTTTCGCAGGCGATGACCGCTCCGAATTCCCTGCCATAGGTCATGACACGACGCAGGACCTGCGTGTCGCGCAGGCTCCTGGATCCATCGGTAAAAGCAACGGCGCCTGCCTCCTTCAGAAGGCCGATTTCCGTCATTTCTTCGCCGGCCAACCCCTTGGTAATAGCGCCGGCTGGATAGACACGAACAGTGGCCTTGTCGTGTGCCGTTTTCTTGACGAATTCAACGAGCGCGATGTCGTCAATCACCGGATCCGTATCCGGCATCATGATCATCGATGTCACGCCACCAGCCGCTGCCGCACGGCTTGCCGAAGCAATCGTTTCTCGATGTTCTCCGCCCGGTTCGCCAATATGCACGCGCGCGTCTACCAGACCAGGAACGGCGACAAGGCCCGTCCCATCTCGTAAAGCCGCGTCGGCGGGTAGACCCTGATTCAGGGCTCCAGCCCCTGCGGCGGCTATTTTTCCATCGACAATCACGATCGCGCCGACCTCGTCGAGATCCCGCGATGGGTCGATGATCCGAACATTCTGAAGAACGGCAGGCTTTGTCATGCGCTCAATCCTTCGGTGCGCGGACCCTGGTTTTGAGAGACGAGCAGGGTTTCCATGACGGCCATTCGCACGGCCACGCCCATTTCGACCTGCTCTGCGATCACACTTTGCGGACCGTCGGCAACTTCCGAGGCAATCTCAACGCCGCGGTTCATCGGGCCTGGATGCATCACGAGCGCATCGTCCTTGGCCGCTTTCAGTGTTTCGGCATCGAGGCCGTAGAAGTGGTAATACTCGCGTACCGATGGCACGAATGCTCCGGACATCCGTTCGCGCTGCAGACGCAGCATCATGACGACGTCTGCATCTTTCAGGCCTTCCTTCATCGAATGAAAGACTTCAACGCCCATCTGCGCGATACCGGCCGGCAGAAGGGTCGCGGGCGCGACAACACGCACACGCGCTCCCATTGCATTCAAAAGCAGGATGTTTGAGCGCGCGACTCGCGAATGCAGAACATCTCCACAGATAGCGACGATGATCCGGGAAAGCCGGCCCTTGGCGCGCCGGATCGTCAGCGCGTCGAGAAGTGCCTGGGTCGGATGTTCATGCTGCCCGTCTCCCGCGTTGACAACCGAACAGGAGACCTTCTGCGCTAAAAGTGCAGCTGCGCCGGCGCTGGAATGTCGGATGACCAGAACATCCGGTCGCATGGCGTTCAGCGTCATCGCCGTGTCGATCAGGGTCTCGCCCTTTTTCACGGAGGAATTGCTGACCGACATGTTCATGACATCGGCGCCTAGCCTTTTGCCGGCAAGTTCGAAAGACGATTGGGTCCGGGTGGAGGCTTCGAAAAACAGATTGATCTGCGTAAGGCCTCTCAGCGTCGAGGTCTTTTTCTCTCTCTGCCGACTGATTTTGACGGCTTCGTCCGCCTTGTCGAGCAGGTAGGCGATATCCTGCTCGGTCAGGCCTTTGATGCCGATGAGGTGGCGATGCGGAAAGAAGACCATGGCCCTGCCTCTCATTGATACTGGCGGCTCTATAAAGAGTGCGGGACATGGGGGCAAGCGCACCCTTCAAGCAAACACCGATGTCCCCATGCAATTCGTCGCACAATCGGTTAGGACTCGAACGGGGAAAGGATCAACTTCCCATTTCCCTTTGCACGGCTCTTGCAATAGAAGCGATTCATGACACCCGCCGAAGACAAATTTGCCGAACTTAATCAGCCGAGCCTCTGGTCCGGCATCAACGCCTATCGCTCGGATCCGTTGATCGTCGATCTGACGGGAACCTTGCCGCGCCCTATCCGAGACGAGCTTGAGGGGATCGGTCGATATGTCACTTCGGCTGAAGCGCAGGAATTGGCGCGGATGGCAAATCAGGGCGTTCCGCAGCTACGCACGCATGGTCCGCGCGGCGAGCGTCTGGACGTTGTTGAATTTCATCCCGCCTGGCATGCGTTAATGCGCCGCTCGGTTTCAATCGGTCTGCATTCTTCCGTCTGGGACCCGCAGGCCGACGTGGAGGCTAAAGACCAGGCGCATAAAGTCAGGGCTGCGCGCTTTTATCTAACGTCGCAACTCGAATGCGGGCATCTTTGCCCGCTGACGATGACGAACGCTTCAGTGGCTGCCCTGTCTGTGGCGCCCTCTGTGCAAAAGGACTGGGCGCCCAAGATCCTGTCGCGCAAGTATGACTCGTCCAATAAGCCTGCCATGCAAAAAAGCGGCGTGACCATTGGCATGGGCATGACGGAAAAGCAGGGCGGTACAGATGTTCGCGCCAATACGACCTCCGCTGAAAAAGTGAGTGACGGCATCTATCGCCTGTCGGGACACAAGTGGTTCATGTCGGCGCCCATGAGCGATGCATTTGTGATGCTTGCTCAGACCAAGGACGGTATGGGTTGCTTCCTTGTACCCCGCCTTCTTGAAGATGGCTCTGCCAATGGACTTCAATTCCAGCGCCTGAAGGACAAGATCGGCAATCGATCAAACGCGTCCTCGGAAGTCGAATTCAGCGACACCTTCGGTTTTCTCCTAGGTGCGCCTGACGCCGGCATTCGCACCATCCTCGATATGGTGACGTTGACGCGTCTTGATTGTGCGCTTGCCTCATCGGGCATCATGCGCGCCTCGTTGGCCGAGGCTGTCCATCATACGCGGGGTCGCAGCGTTTTTGGGAAAATGCTCGTCAATCAGCCGATCATGACGCGTGTCCTTGCAGACATGGCGCTCGATGTGGCGGCGGCAACGGCTCTATCCTTCCGTCTTGCCGATGCTTTCGATCGCGCCCGCAGCAGCCCCGAAGAAGCGGCTTATGCGCGGGTCATGACGCCAGTCGCGAAGTACTGGTGCTGCAAAATTGCGCCCGCCCTAATCTACGAAGCCATGGAATGCATTGGCGGCAGTGGTTACATCGAAGAGCGCCCGATTGCACGGCATTACCGGGAAGCACCGGTTAACGCGATTTGGGAAGGCTCCGGCAATGTGATGGCGCTCGATGCCTTGCGTGTTCTGTCACGCGGCAAAGATCTTTTTGAAACGGTGTTTAGCGGCTTGGCGCGGGATCTCGGTCCAGCGGGCAAGAAGACGATCGACGTACTTCGCGCGGCCACCGCTTTGTGCGAACGCGACGAGGGGGCCGCTCGGCTTCTCGTAGAGCAGCTGGCCCTGGCTGCTGCCGCTGCCGAGCTCTATCGGCTGGGGGCAGGGCGGATCGCGGATGCCTTCATAGAAAGTCGTCTGGCCGGTGGCTGGCGCTCTACTTACGGCATGCTCGATTCGCGCTTCGATGCCGGTTACATCGTCGATCTTCTCTATCCTGCATCAGCTTAAGGGCTAATCTGCGTCGGAAACGATCTTTTGCGGGCCTGTCTCGGGGCTTTTCCCCAGACTTTGTCGAAATCTCTATTGTCGCGCATGTGTGGCTTGTTTACCCCTCAGGTAAGACCAGCTGGACATCGCCGATGTTAACAGATCCTTCCGGCCATGCAGCCGCTTCCCAGCCCTCGGGCGAGGCCGATAAACGTGTTCGTGATCGGCCACGCACGGAGAAATCTATTCTTGAAGCTGGCAAGATGCTACTTGCCGAGGAGGGCTTCCAAAATTTCGGCATCAACGCGGTTGCAAGACGCGCAGGCTGCGACAAGCAATTGATCTACCGCTATTATGGCGGTCTTGATGGTCTTGTAGAGGCAATCGGTGCCGATCTTGGAAATTGGGTCAAGGAACGCATTCCCGAAGATACCGGGGGAATGTTTCTACTCACCTATGGCGATCTGATGGAGCGGCTTGCGCTATTGCTGCTAAGGGCTCTGCGTGATGATCCTTTGATGCGGCGTATTCTCGCCTGGGAGATCTCTGAAGAAAATGCCCAGGTAAAACGGCTATCCGAGGCCCGGTCCAAAGCTTTGGTGCAATGGCTAGACCGGATGCGTGGCACTCTGGCCGTGCCAAAGGGCATCGATACGGTTTCCATAAACGCGGTTATCATATCGGCCATTCAGCATCTTGCTCTGTCTCATGCAGCAGGGGGCCAATGCGCCGGACTTTCGCTCAAAACGAACCGTGATTGGGATAAGGCCGAAGGCGCACTCAAAAGAATAGTGCGCGGCGTGTACGGCTGAAATATTCCGAAGCATTCCGCCGCTGGCCGTCGGAGACCTTCAATTGCGTCACGCAAAGGCCATGCTGTTAACCTTAACAAATGGTTTACGTTGCACCGTGGTGGTTAACGAGCAAAGGTGCGTTAACTAAGCATTTACCATGCAATGACGGCGCGCTGAGAATGAAGATAGCTTTTTTGATGATTGCAACAATGTTCTTCTCTGCATTGGCGTTGGACCTGTGCGCGCCCGTGGTGGTGCTAAGCCTGATGGCGCTCTCGATCGAGTTGGTCAACAGCTTGCCAGAGCGCGGCGGAAAGGCGACAACGGCATGAAATGGTTCTTAATTTTCTGGGCTGGCCCCATTATCTTCCTCGGAAGCTGGTATTGGCTGTCGTATTACGACATGAGTTTCGGGATCTTCATGTTCTCGCGTCAGGTTCATGATCTGACGTTCGATCTCTATGGGAAGATGCTGGGCCTGCCGCCGGCTGATATTCCAGCGCTCGTTGCTCGGGCGATTGTCGTTGACAGTCTTATTGTCTTCTCGCTCCTTGCATTCCGACGCCGCGCGAAGATTTTGGCGTGGTGGAGGACCCGTCAGGTATCGAAAGTCGACGACCGGGAAAGGGCTGCAAGCCTGTCCAAGGCGCCCTGAAGAATGAAGCTTGCCGCTGCCGAATCAATTCTTTCGGCTCGCTTGGCACGTGATACATCCATCTCCAAAAGGGCGCGTTCGGCGGCAACGGTGGACAGTCTCTCATCCCAGTAAACGAACGGAATCTGGGTCTTGGGCTCCATATTGCGAACAAAGGCACGTGTCGCCTGAACCCGTGGTCCGGAACTCCCGTCCATATTGACGGGGAGCCCGATGATAAAGGCTGCCACTTTTTCCTTAAGTGCGAAGGCAAGCAACGCTTCGGCATCCGCTGTAAATTTTGTGCGCTTCAGGACAGGGCGCGGAGAGGACAACCGTCGTCCGAGATCAGACATCGCCAGTCCGATCGTTTTCGTTCCAAGATCAAGACCTGCAATTGCCTGACCGGGCTGCAGAAGGCTAGCTAGTTCCTCAATCGTTACGACACTCATACCCAAACCGTCATATTAAAGTGATAGCGAAGCGCTTTCCTTCGCAAGGTCTTCGTTTATGTCGATACCGACTTATATCGTCCACCACAGTTTCAAAAAATAAGGAGAATGCGATGAAACTTACTTGGCTGGGTCACGCCGCTTTTCGCATCGAGACAGGCAATGCGACGATTTTGATGGATCCGTTCCTGACGCATAATGCCTCCTTTTCAGGGCAGGACAAAAAAGATGTCGCAAAGGGCGTGACGCACATCCTGTTGACGCACGGTCATGGCGACCATGTTGGCGATACAATCGAGTTGGCGAAAGAAACCGGTGCCGTGGTATTGGCAAATGCCGATCTGGCAACCTGGCTCGGGAAAAAGGGTGTGGAAAAGATTGAGATGGGCAACACTGGAGGCACGGTGTCGTTCGGAAGCTTTTCGGCAACCTTCACCAACGCCTTGCACTCTTCGGCCCAGATCACGGAAGACGGCGTTTCGCATGCCCTCGGCAACCCGAACGGTTTGATGTTGCACTTCGAGGGGGAAGCCAGCCTCCTACATATGGGCGATACAGATATCTTCTCCGATATGGCTCTGATTAACGAATTGCACCAGCCGGATATTGGCCTCGTCCCTGTCGGAGATCGCTTTACGATGGGCGGTGCCGTTGCTGCGCTTGCCTGCCGTCGCTACTTCAACTTCAAGACGGCAATTCCTTGCCATTATGGCACCTTCCCGATCATTGATCAGACGGCGGACAAGTTCATCGCCGGCATGGAAGGCGCTGAGACGCAGGTGAAGGCGCCGAAGCCAGGCGAGACCGTCTCGCTCTGACGCGAAAGCCCGTTGCGCAAGGCGGACATGGTCTTTATAGCGGGGACTATCAACTTACCCGGAGAAGACTATGTCCGTCGATCTTGCCACTGTGAAACGCGTTGCGCGTCTTGCTCGAATAGCCGTTACCGAGGACGAGGCTGGCCGGATGGTGGGTGAATTGAACGGCATCCTCGGTTTCGTCGAACAACTTTCTGAAGTCGATGTCGAGGGTGTCGAGGCAATGACCTCCGTTACGCCCATGGAGATGAAGAAGCGCCAGGACCAGGTGACGGATGGTAATAAAGCCGAAGACATCGTCGCCAATGCGCCCGTCACCGACCATAACTTCTTCCTGGTGCCGAAGGTCGTTGAGTAAGATCTCCGACTTGCGCCTGCTGTCCTCTTTGACGATTTGAGAAATAAGATGAGCGAACTCACCAGCCTGACCATTGCCGAAGCCCGCGCCAAGCTGCGCAGCAAGGACATCACCGCCGTCGAATTGACGGAGGCTTATCTCGGTGCGATCGAGGCTGCCAATGAACAGATCAACGCCTACATCAAGGTGACGCCCGATATCGCCCGCACAATGGCCAAAGCGTCCGACCAGCGCATTGCGGGCGGAAAGGCCGGTGATCTTGAGGGAATACCGCTTGGCATCAAGGATCTCTTCGCGACTGTTGGCGTTCATACGCAGGCCTGCAGCCACATCCTCGACGGCTTCGAACCACGTTACGAATCGACCGTAACGCAGAATTTATGGGACGACGGCGCCGTCATGCTCGGCAAACTCAACATGGATGAGTTTGCTATGGGGTCGTCGAACGAGACGTCATATTATGGGCCGGTCATCAATCCCTGGCGGGCGCAGGGCTCCAACCAGCAGCTTGTCCCGGGGGGGTCATCGGGTGGCTCGGCCGCAGCCGTTGCTGCGCATCTTTGCGCTGGCGCAACGGCGACGGACACCGGCGGCTCCATTAGACAGCCGGCTGCCTTCACGGGTACAGTTGGCATCAAGCCGACTTATGGTCGCTGCTCACGCTACGGCACCGTTGCTTTTGCCTCTTCGTTGGACCAGGCCGGGCCCATTGCACGTGATGTTCGCGATGCCGCAATCCTGCTGAAGTCGATGGCAAGCGTCGATGCGAAGGATACCACCTCTGCGGATTTGCCTGTGCCTGACTACGAGGCCGCCATCGGTGGATCGCTGAAGGGTATGAAGATCGGAATTCCGAAGGAATATCGCGTCGATGGCATGCCGCAGGAGATTGACGACGTCTGGCAACGCGGCATTGCCTGGTTGAAGGACGCTGGCGCGGAAATCGTCGATATTTCCCTTCCGCACACCAAATATGCCCTGCCTGCCTATTATATCGTTGCGCCGGCTGAAGCGTCTTCGAACCTTGCCCGCTATGACGGCGTTCGCTACGGCCTGCGCGTTGATGGCAAAGACATAGTCGACATGTATGAAAAGACCCGAGCTGAAGGATTTGGCAAGGAAGTAAAGCGTCGAATCATGATCGGCACTTACGTGCTCTCGGCCGGCTACTATGACGCCTATTACATTAAGGCGCAGAAGGTACGCACGCTGATCAAGCGCGACTTTGAGACTGTCTTTGCCGCAGGCGTGGACGCCATTCTCACGCCGGCTACACCATCGTCGGCCTTTGGTGTCGCGGATGAAGATCTCGCCTCCGATCCCGTCAAGATGTACCTCAACGACATCTTTACGGTCACCGTGAACATGGCCGGCCTTCCGGGCATTGCTGTTCCAGCCGGGCTCGATCAGAAGGGTCTTCCGCTTGGCCTACAATTGATCGGCAAACCGTTCGATGAAGAAACGCTGTTCAAGACGGCCTTCGTTATAGAGCAAGCAGCCGGCAAATTTACACCGTCGAAATGGTGGTAATCTGCTGAAGTCAAACCAGATGCGGCGCCTTTTGAGGCGCCGTTTCTTTTTGGTCGAGGCGGTTTGCGCCCCGATCGTTCGACGCCAGCGCCATAGCTTGACAAGGCCTGTTGCCTATGACCTCCTGAGTGAGGAGATCAGGGTTCTTCTTGATTATGTGTCTTCCAGTTTCCGCCTCCGCGCTAATGGCTTCAACACAGAAATCGTGGGCGCGCTCTGCATTCGATGAGGTAGTCGCGATTGATCGGTATTCGTCCTGCAAGGGAAGACGATGCGCAGCTTGTCGCTGAGATAGGAATGCGCGCCTGGCGCCGGGCGATCGAAGCCATTGGCGAAACGGAAGCTATGGCGAAGGCTGCCCGCGATGCATTCGACGTTTTCGCCGCCGATGGCTGGCGCACGATTACCGTGGTGGAAGATGCAGGACAGATCGTTGGCTGGGCGGCACGACAGACGCAGGATGCGACCATTTCAGATTTCTGGATCGAGCCAGGATTTTTTCGCCAAGGTTACGGCTCCCTCCTGCTGCACAGAATTGAGGCCGATATCGCTGCGCAAGGCTTCGACAGCGCTTTGATCGACACCCACTCGGGCAACGAGCGCGCCATCGCTTTTTTCAAAAAGCATGGATATGCGATCCATGCGTTGACCGTAGCTTATAATCCGGCACTTGATCGGGACGTTCCGACAGTGAGCCTGTCTAAAAATCTCGCCGGTAGCGAGAGCGATCTTTACACCGGGAATGGCTGAGCGCTGAAAGTCTTGCGCCATCAGGTCATTTCCTTTACCTGACGATTTAAAGAAACAGCCCTTCGTAAGAGCATCAGATGACTATTGTCGACGTCCGCACGCCCGATCCGAAACGCTTTATTGCTGGTGCTACCGGTGACTGGGAGGTCATCGTCGGCATGGAGGTCCATGCGCAAGTTCTTTCCAATTCGAAGCTCTTTTCGGGAGCGTCTACCGAGTTTGGAAAGCCACCGAACGCCAATGTCTCGTTGGTGGATGCGGCGATGCCCGGTATGCTTCCGGTGATCAACGAAGAGTGTGTCAAGCAGGCCGTGAGAACGGGTCTTGGCTTGAAAGCACAGATCAACAATCGCTCCGTGTTCGATCGTAAGAACTATTTCTATCCTGACCTTCCGCAGGGCTACCAGATCTCGCAATATAAGGATCCGATCGTCGGCGAAGGCAAGATCATCATCTCTCTAGGCCCGGACCGGCAGGGTCAGTTCGAAGATATCGAAATCGGGATCGAACGTCTGCACCTTGAGCAGGACGCTGGTAAGTCGATGCACGACCAGCATCCGACAATGTCTTATGTCGATCTCAATAGATCGGGCGTGGCATTGATGGAAATCGTGTCGAAGCCCGACATGCGCTCGTCGGACGAAGCCAAAGCCTATATGACGAAACTTCGTTCGATCGTTCGCTATCTCGGCACATGCGACGGCAACATGGACGAAGGTTCCATGCGCGCCGACGTCAACGTATCGGTTCGCCGGCCAGGCGAGGCTTTCGGTACGCGCTGCGAGATTAAGAACGTCAACTCTATCCGCTTTATCGGTCAGGCCATTGAATACGAAGCACGCCGACAGATCGGCATTCTTGAGGATGGCGGCACCATCGATCAGGAAACGCGTCTGTTTGATCCGGTCAAAGGCGAGACGCGTTCGATGCGGTCCAAGGAAGATGCACATGATTACCGCTACTTCCCTGACCCCGATCTCCTGCCGCTGGAGTTTGACGACGCCTTTGTCGCAGAGTTGAAGGTGGATCTTCCGGAATTGCCGGATGACAAGAAAGAGCGCTTCGTGCGTGAGCTCGGCCTGTCCGTATACGACGCGTCTGTCCTGGTTTCTGAAAAATCGATTGCCGACTATTTCGAAGCGCTTGCAGAAGGTCGCGATGGGAAAATGGCTGCCAACTGGGTCATCAACGACCTGCTAGGCGCCTTGAACAAATCCGGAAAAACCATTGAAGAGACTCCTGTTTCTCCATCTCAGCTCGGCGCCATCATCGATCTCATCAAGTCGGAAACGATTTCGGGTAAAATTGCCAAGGACCTGTTCGAGATTGTGTGGAACGAAGGCGGCGATCCGGTAGAGATCGTTGACAGCCGCGGCATGAAACAGGTCACAGATACGGGCGCCATTGAAAAGGCGGTCGATGACATCATTGCAGCCAATCCGGATCAGGTTGCAAAGGTGAAGGCGAAGCCGACGCTCGCCGGCTGGTTTGTCGGTCAGGTGATGAAATCAACCGGCGGTAAAGCCAATCCGCAGGCTGTTCAGGCGCTGGTGAAAGCAAAGCTTGGTATTGAGGAATAGGGGACGCTTCCTCCTGGCAATATCTTACAACAGGAGGCGCCTATGGCCTACTTTGTGCGAACCGCAAGCGAACGCGACGTTGAAGCGATTCGTCGCGTCCTTCGCGAAACCTGGCACGCGACTTATGACGCAATCTACGGTCCACAGAAGGTACAAGCGCTGACGTCCGTCTGGCATCAGGCTTCTGCTATTCGTCGCAGCATCGAAAGCAAATCGGGAGAGTTTCTCGTGGCTGACGATGGCCGGCGTCTCGGCGGTGTCGCCTATGCGGCGATGTCCGAAAAAATGGCGAAGACGGCGATCCTCCATCAGCTCTATGTTTTGCCGTCCTGCCAGCGGCAGGGGATTGGGCGGGATCTTTTTGCCGAGCTGGAAAGCTGCTTTCCCGATGCGGAAATCATGAGACTGGAGGTCGCTGAACAAAACGCTGCTGCCGTCAGCTTTTATCTAACGCACGGGTTCACTGAAGTGGACCGGGTTAAGGACGCGGATTTGGCGGAGCTCCTGATCATGGAAAAGCCGCTGAACAGGAGGCACGGATGAGCAGCTTCCTAAATCTGACGATTCGCCCAGCTACCGAGGATGACATCCCGGCTGTCGTCGAACTCTTCGCGGCCGATGAAGTCGGCGGTCACGGTGATACCACCGATGCCGCCGCCTTGCCGGATTACATCGCCGCTTTCGAGCGTATTTCGGCATCCTCTCATGAAACGCTTTATGTTGCGGAGTTGGATGGAACGGTTGCCGGTACATTTCAAACGACGATCACAACCTCTATGACGGGACGCGGGTCGTCATCCATAATCGTGGAGGCGGTCCAGACGCGCGCCGATCTAAGGGGGAGGGGTATAGGTGCAGCGATGATTGCTTATGCCGTTGAAGACGCCAAAAAGCGCGGATTGCGTCTTGTTCAATTGACCTCCAACAAGAAGCGCACGGACGCACATCGGTTTTACGAACGGATCGGTTTTGCGCCTTCTCATCTTGGCTTCAAGATGCGATTGAAATGACGCCGCAGATACCGGGAAAAGCTGGACATTCGCCTCCGGCAGCGGCATAAGCGACTAGATTATCATGCTCAGCCCATGTGTATGGGCTTGCTCCAAGGAAAAGACATGCCAAAGTTCTTGCTGCAAATCCTCACCTGGTGGAACGGCGCAACCATTGGAACGCGCTTTGCGATCTGGCGCTTTGGGAAGCGCGTCGGTGAAGATGAATTTGGAAATGTCTATTACGAGGGACCACTTTCCTCTTACGGTCTGCCGAAGCGCTGGGTTGTCTATAATGGTTATGCAGAGGCGTCAGCGATTCCTCCTGGCTGGCATGGCTGGATGCATCACCGCACCAACGTTCCTCCGAGCCAGGAAAATTACGTAGCTCGCGAGTGGCAGAAGCCCCACAATCCCAACATGACGGGGTCACCCCAGGCTTACCGTCCGCCGGGCTCTGTTGCCGCTCATGGCGAGCGTCCTCGTGTTACGGGCGACTACGACGCGTGGACACCTGGCGCCTGATCATCAAGCAATAAGGGTTTTTCCATCGAGGAAGAAGCTCCCTATTTGGCCACATTTGAACCTTAGGCCGGACAAGCCGCAGTAAGCGGCTGTCCTTTATTTTCTGTCGGAGACGGCTCAATATGAAGCTTTTCGCCATGCGCATCACCGGAATGCTGCTGGTGCTGTGCTCGCCGCTTCTCGCCGGCCAGGCTGCTGCTGCTCGTATCGAGAATAAAGTCGCCGTTTTTTCGGGGCTCGACAAGATTACCGGGCGCATTACGACATTCGATGTTTACGTGAACGAGACGGTACAGTTCGGCGCGCTTCAAGTCACCCCGCGCGCCTGCTACTCGCGCGATCAGTCGGAAGCACAGAAGATAGATGGCTTCGTCGAGGTTGACGAAATTACCCTTGATCGAAAGATCCGGCGTATCTTTACGGGTTGGATGTTTGCCGATAGCCCTGGCCTTAATGCCGTAGAGCATCCCATCTATGACATCTGGCTTAAAGATTGCAAAATGAACTCCGACGTTCCGCCGCCGGATACGGCAAAGGCAAAGTAAGCATCAGCGCGCGGGCGACGCTTTTGATTTGGCCGCAGTCAGCCATGTTTGCCCAAAGGAAAAGGCCCTGGTCAGTCTGTCGGCGTCTTATTGCGTGAGAAGAGACCTTGAAAGAAGCGCATGACGGCGCCGGCCGCCAGCACGACCAACAGCGCGCCTTTCTTGAGAAAGCCCAACGCAACAGCCGCAATTCCCGCCTTAGCAACCAGTTTCGCACCTGCGCCGGCAGCAATCATGCCGGCCATTCCGTAGGCGGCCACCTTATCGCCTTCTGCATAGTCTTCGTAATGCTTATTCTTATCGAATGTCACCAGCTTCGTAACGCTGGGAATGGCGCTCTTAATCTCGTCAAGCTGATCAAGGCCGGCAACGAAATTGAACTGAAACACGCCTTCGCGACCCAATATCCGCGCAGAGTAGTTCAGGACGTGAGCCTCATGACCTCCCTCTCCAAAAATAAGATCGCGAGCCCAATGCAACGTATGATTCTTGATGTCATAAAACGGCGGCGATGCCCAACCCGCCAATCTTATCGGTTCAAAACCTTGTTTGCGCCGTTCGCTATTTGACTCGCTGGTTGCAGTTTTAAGTTGCTCAAGGAGTTCGCTGTAATCGATCGTCTGGGCATCCTTGTCGGAGACATAGCCGTCCGCATTGTATTGAACCACCGAACTCCAGCTGTGATCATCCAAAGGATCGTATCTCGACGGAAAGATCATGCCCAGGACATTGTCCGCAGCGCGTGGCGGGTTGCCCCATAAATCCACAAGGACAGTGCGTGCGTCAGCCGCATTAAGAAAATTGAAGTTTGACGGAATGTTCAACGTAGCGGGCGCGCCCGGCATTTTAATGCTGCCGCGCTGATAATCGAGCCTGTCGAGAATCTTTTGTCCGTCAGACTGATCGGTTTGTCTTGCGGGAAAGGCCTCGTGATACGACATGGCGTAAGATGGCGCATGCAAAAGCAGACCGCCGATCAAGGCGCTCACAAAAAGCCTCAAGACAATATCCCCCGAACATCGAACGACTTTGCCAGCCAAGCCTCAGAAACTGGACGCCAGCTTAGATCACGAGGCACAGCTAAGGCCAGCGAACGCAGCCTCTAGTAGAAAAATACAAGTTCACAACTACCCAAACAAGACAACAAGAGAGCATCTACAGTTAAAAATTGAGATGTGGCGAGGCCATAGCAGCCTCGAGAAGCTCTCGATATTCATCTTTCGGGACATCGATAGCGCCGAAGCTTTTCAAATGTTCAGTCGTAAATTGCGTGTCGAGTAAGGTGAAGCATTGCGACCGCAGACGCTCGACAAGATGTACGAGGCAGATTTTCGACGCGTCCGTCCGGCGTGAAAACATGCTCTCGCCGAAAAATGCGGACCCGAGCGACACGCCATAAAGGCCGCCAACAAGCTCTTCACCCTCCCACGCCTCAACAGAATGGGCATGGTTCATCCTGTGCAAGGATGAGTAGAGCGATCGAATGGTTTTGTTGATCCAGGTGTTTGGGCGATCCGGCGTTTCTGCCGCACAGGCTTCGATCACAGCATCAAAATTGCTGTTGAACTTAATCTCGAACGGTCTCTTCTTCACCGCCTTCGCAAGGCTTCTTGAAATGTGAAAGCCTTCCAGCGGCAAGATCCCGCGCAATTCAGGTTCTACCCAAAAAATTTCGGGATCGTCGGCGGATTCTGCCATTGGAAATAGGCCAATGGCATAGGCGCGCAGCAGAATTTCCGGTGTAATGCCAGAATATCGGCTGCGCTTGCCCGCCATCGTTTGATTATGCCGCTGGCTTTGATTCAGCGAGATACTTTTCCAACCAGTGGATATCATAATCGCCGTTGGCGATATCCTGGTTCTCCACGAGATCCTGGAAAAGCGGTAGGGTTGTCTTGATGCCGTCCACCACGAACTCGTCCAAGGCACGACGCAGACGCATCATGCATTCGACTCGCGTACGACCGAAGACGATCAGCTTCCCGATCAGGCTGTCGTAATATGGCGGGATCTTGTAGCCCTGGTAAGCGCCCGAATCGATACGAACCCCAAGGCCGCCCGGAGCATGAAAATGCGTGATGGTGCCTGGGGAGGGAACGAATGTACGTGCATCTTCAGCGTTGATGCGGCACTCGATAGCGTGGCCCTGGAAGTTGATGTCTTCCTGCCGGACAGACAGACCTCCGCCGGAGGCGACACGGATCTGCTCGTGCACAAGATCGATACCCGTAATGGCTTCGGTGACCGGATGTTCCACCTGCAGACGTGTGTTCATTTCAATGAAATAGAACTCACCATTTTCGTAGAGGAATTCGATGGTCCCTGCGCCGCGATATTTCAGCTTCATCATTGCATCAGCGCAAATTTGACCGATCTTCATCCGCTGCTCGACATTAAGGGCAGGGGAATTTGCTTCTTCCCAAACCTTCTGGTGTCGACGCTGGAGTGAGCAGTCGCGCTCGCCGAGATGCACCGCGTTTCCTGCACCGTCTCCAAAGACTTGGATTTCGATGTGACGCGGCTTGCCGAGATACTTCTCCATATAGACGGCGTCATTACCGAACGCTGCAGCCGCCTCGGTTCTTGCGGTTGACCATGCTTCAATCAGATCGTCTTCGCTCTTGGCCACTTTCATGCCACGGCCACCGCCGCCAGCCGTCGCCTTAATGAGAACGGGATAACCGATCGACGCTGCCGTGCGAAGCGCCTCTTCCTCGGTCTTCACCTCACCATCAGATCCGGGGACGACGGGAATACCGAGCGCCTGGGCCGTGGTTTTTGCCGTGATCTTATCGCCCATGAGGCGAATATGCTCAGCGGTTGGACCAATGAAGGTAATGCCGTGCGCATCGAGAATATCAGCGAATTTGGCATTTTCCGAGAGGAAGCCATAGCCAGGATGAACCGCGTCAGCGCCGGTTATTTCGCAAGCTGCAACGATCTGATGGATATTCAGATAACTGTCGCGCGAAGCCGGAGGGCCAATACATACACTCTCGTCGGCAAGCCGGACATGCATGGCGTCCGCATCTGCGGTCGAATGCACAACAACACACGGGATGCCGAGCTCTTTACAAGCCCGCAAAACGCGAAGCGCAATCTCGCCGCGATTTGCTATGAGGATTTTCGAAATCATTTCGCTAGCCTCAATCGATGACGACGAGCGGTTGACCGAATTCAACCGGCATTCCGTCCTCAACGAGGATTTCCGTTATCTTCCCGGATTTAGGTGCCGGAATCTGGTTCATGGTTTTCATCGCTTCGATGATAACGAGTGTCTGTCCTTCTTTGACGGAGGTACCCACTTCGATGAAGGGACGTGCGCCAGGGGCGGGCGCCATGTAAACAGTGCCAACCATCGGGGCATTGATTGTGTTAGCAGGGTTACGCGCCGGTGCTGCGGCCGCCGCCGAGGCGGCAGTTTGCGCTGCAGCAACAGGGGCAGCAGGAGGCGCATAGGCAGCGGTTGGGATAGGCGCCTGAACATATTGTGTCGGCGCAGAGCGCGAAACACGAATCCGAAGATCCTCTTGTTCGACTTCGATTTCCGTAAGATCGGTATCGTTGAGGATGTTCGCCAGATCGCGGATCAGCGCCTGATCAATACCCGTCTTTTTTTCGTCAGCCATGAGTCTCTGCCCTGTTTTCTTTTTATAAGGTGAGGTTCTTCAGCGCGTTCAGCGCCAATATATAACTATGGACCCCAAACCCGCAGATAACACCCTTGCAGGCAGGTGCAATCATGGATTTGTGGCGAAATTCTTCACGCGCGTGCACATTGGAAATATGAACCTCAACCACTGGTATTGAGATCGCTTTGATAGCGTCGTGTAAAGCAATCGAGGTGTGCGTGTAAGCGCCTGCATTGATGGCGATGCCAATTGCCTTGGCACCTGCTTCGTGGATCCAGTCGATCAGATGGCCTTCATGATTGCTTTGCCTGAAATCGACCGCAAGGCCAAGATCACGTCCGGCAACGGCACATTCGGACTCGACGTCTGCAAGTGTCTTCCCCCCATAAATACCGGGCTCTCTTTTGCCCAGCATGTTCAGGTTTGGTCCGTTGAGGACAAAGATCGTTTGCGACATAGACGGTTCCAGCTCACGCGTGAATGGCCACCTATAGACTCATGGCATGCCGATGGAAAGCCCCCCGAGATGTGGAAGGCCACGGCGCTGAAAGCAGCTGTGCATACAAGGCGCAGTGGCTTGATCTTGTCAGCAGCTCGTCTTTCCGCAACTGCGCATATTCTTGACGCGGGTTTCCAGATCGTCGAACCCAACAGCGCCCTGAACCAGTTCATTGCCGATGACATAAGACGGCGTGCCGGAAATCCCGAGGCTCTGAGCGAGTTCGTATGTCTGCTGAACTGAGGCTGCACCTTTGTCCTTGGCCATTTCCGCCCGCAGGCTTTTTTCGTCGACGCCAAGCGACTTTGCAACGCTCAAGGCCGAATCTTCGTCGGCCCGGCCATCGCTGCCCAAGAGCGCGATATGGAAATCGGCATATTTCTCCGGCGCAAGTGTCTTGAAGGCTTCGGCGACTTTATGCGCGGCAATGGATTCCGGACCGAGAATCGGGAATTCCTTCAATACGAAACGAACATTTTTATCCTTGTCGAGCATAGCCTTCATATCGCTCAGCGCATGGCGGCAATATGTACAGTTATAGTCAAAGAACTCGACGATCGTGACGTCGCCATTCGGGTTGCCCAGAACCGCGTCGTCCTTTGCTTTGAAGATCGCATCATGATTGTCCGCAATCGATTTGTTGGCCTGGAGCAGGCGCGCCTCTTCCTGCTTTTTCTGAAGCGCAGCTTGGACATCAATCATGATTTCCGGATGGTCAATCAAGTACTGGCGAATGAAATCGCCCATTTCCTTCTTCTGTTGGTCGTCCAGCGCGCGGGCTGGCTGAGCAAAGGCAACGCCCGCCGCAACAGCAAGAGCGGTCAGCGTCGTGAAGGATTTGATCATAACGTCCTCGTTTGAAATTTTGAGCGAATAAAGCTGTATAGACGCTTAGACGGCGCCGTAAGTCATGTCTAGGACGACTTATGGCGTCAGAAAGGCAAAATTCAGGGCGAACGCGAGTTCGCGGCATTGTGATGAAGCGATTCTTGCGGCAAGGGTCAGGTCGCAAGCGGAAAGAGGATCAAATCCCAGTGTTTTCAATTTCAGGGCGCAGCGAAGTAGAACCTTTCCACGCGATGGATGTGCTGGCCGAGGCAACCCGACGAAGTGCGGCCGGCAGACCGGTCATATCGCTTGCCGTCGGCCAACCCTCACACCCCGCACCGCGCGCTGCCCTTGAGGCGGCGCAGGCTGCCTTGGCCGCTGGCCGCCTCGGCTATACCGACGCGCTTGGATTGTCGCAACTGCGTAAAAACCTGAGCCGGCATTATGAGGTCAGATATGGCCTTTCTGTCGATCCGGCCCGCATTGCGCTAACGACAGGTTCGTCCGCTGCCTTCAACCTCGCATTCCTGACACTTTTCGATGTAGGCGATGCAGTTGCGATAGCGAGGCCGGGCTATCCGGCCTACCGCAATATTCTCAAGGCACTTGGCCTACGGGTTATAGAGGTGCCGGTCTCGGCAGAAACGCATTTCACGCTGACGCCGGAAAGCTTGGAAGCTGTCCAACGAGAGGCCGGACATCGGATCAAAGGCGTGTTGCTGGCGAGCCCAGCCAACCCCACGGGTACCGTAACGGGCAGGGCCGCGCTTGAGACGCTGACCTCCTATTGCGACAGGAACTCGATCGCTTTTATCTCCGACGAAATCTATCACGGGTTGACCTTCGAAGGGCAGGAGACCAGCGCGTTGGAACTCACGGACGAGGCTATCGTCATAAATTCCTTTTCCAAATATTATTGCATGACCGGCTGGCGGATCGGCTGGATGATTTTGCCAGAACGGCTTGTAAGACCCATCGAACGTGTGGCGCAAAGTCTCTACATTTCCCCTCCGGAACTATCCCAGATCGCGGCGGGTGCAGCACTAACATCGACGGCAGAACTTGAGCAGTTCAAGGCAAGCTACGCGCAAAGCCGGTCTTATCTGCTGCGGCGCCTGGGAGAGATCGGCCTCGATCTAGGGTCTCCTATGGACGGCGCATTTTACGCCTATCTCGATGTCAGTCGTTTCACGAATGACAGCATGGACTTCGCCCGACGAATGCTGATCGACATTGATGTTGCGACCACGCCTGGCCTGGATTTCGATCCTGTCGAAGGACATCGAACGATCCGCATGTCCTATGCAGGGTCGCCGGAGGACATTGAAGAGGCAGTAGAGCGGATTGCGTCTTGGCTCGCTTAAACAAGACAGATCAATGATCTAAGAGAGTTCCATGATTCAAGATTGGAGGACAACCGGTCACCGGCGAGACAAATGGTCGCCATGAAAAAGCCGCACTTCCGACTGCGCCGCGGAACAACCGCAGACTAGCTGCGTTATAAATGCGAACCTTGCGAGCGGCATCGATCATCACAAGCGGAAGCTTTCCGACGACGCCTGTACGCTTCGCAAATTCATATGACGCATCGCATTCGGCACCCAATTAAAAAGGCGTCCTTCCATGTATAAGCTCGCTATTGCAGTCTCGCTGACGCTTCTGGCTTCCACCAGTGCGCTTTACGCTCAATCCAATCTGAATATGGATTCCAGTGGACGGTTCGACGGAAGCCCACCCCTCGGCACGAGTACGGACCAGGAATCTTCCGGTCTTGCCATTCCGCTCGATGGTGGCATCACAGGCAGTACGTCATCCGACTCGATTATTGTCGTTCAACCTGAGCGCTGCCGGGATATCCGTCGCGGTCAGATCAGAGCGAGTGCCCAAGAGCGCGAAGTCTGCCGCTCCCGTCGCTGATACGCAACGGTTAGAACGTAGAAACCCGGCTGGATGATCAGCCGGGTTTTATTTTGGCATTCAACATGTCTTCAAGCCGCTAGGTCAGACTTTAGGCAGCGGGCAAGCCATATCGACTTTTACGAAAGCCGAAGGGTAGATTAGAAGAGATCAGCGTGACCAAGACAAAATAAGCTGAACGTGGAGCGCGCATTCAAGCATCGCTTGAAGCTTCCCATTCAAACCAAGCTCTTGTCAGAGGAAACCGCGACGCTGCCACCAACCTACTTTTTTCGGCTTTCCTTCCGGCTCGCCCTCGGTCCGTGTCGATGTCACGGTCGGCTCTGAGGACGATATGTTCGACCCCCTGTTAGCGCGCGCGGTCTTGGGCTCTTCCGACCCGGCTTGATCAGTCTGTGTCGACGTGTCTTCAACGGACTGTGGAGGAGCGCTTTCGCCTATATTCCGCTCTTCTTTCAAGCGAGCCTGCCGCGCAGATTTAGACGGACGCTTTGCCTCTACTGGCGCTTCCTCTGTTACAGGCTCGCTAGCAACCAATTCCGAAGGCAGTGAGTTCGCTGGTTCGGCATCTTTCGAAGCCGTAACGACTGCTTCCGGTGTGTCGCTATCCTCGCCGTCATCGCCGCCTTCGGCAGAAAGTTCTCCACCTTCTTCCCGATTCCGACGTCCGCCGCGTTTGCCGCGACGACGACGCTTGCGACGATTATTCTCTTCGCTTTCGGTCGCTTCAACGGGCTCTCCAGCTGTGACGCTTTCGCTTGTCGGGGCGGCTTCGTCCTCGCCGTCGCCCTCGTCATCGTCAGAGCTCTCATCGGACGTTGTGTCTTCAGCGGCGCCGGCTGTCTGCTCTGGGTTGCCATTGTTGCGTCCACGACGGCGGCGGCGGCGCTTGCGCTTCCGATTATTCCCGTCACCTTCGCCGTCACTTTCGGAACGGGCCTGTTCGACGGGCGCTTCCTTTTCTTCAATGTCCTCTTCGTCCTCATCGGCTTCGATGACGATGTCGTCATCTTCGTCCTCAATGGGGGCAAAGTTGAAGAGCGTTTCGATCTTGACGGGATTTTCCACCGGCTCGCCACGATCGATCGCAAAATGCTGCGAGCCAACTGTCGCATCGGCATCGATCAGAATTGCAACACCGAAGCGGGCTTCGTAATCAACGATCGTCTGACGTTTGTAGTTCAGCAGATAAAGCGCAATGTCGGGCGTCATCCGTACTTTGATATCGTGCGTCGTGTTCTTGAGCAGATATTCTTCAACGCCGCGCAACACATGAAGTGCGATCGAAGACTGGGAGCGAACGTGGCCGGTTCCGCCGCAATGCTGGCAGACCTGCGTCGTCGATTCAAGTACGGATGCACGAATGCGCTGACGCGACATTTCCAGAAGACCGAAATGCGAAATGCGTCCCACCTGAATTCGAGCGCGGTCGTTTTTCAGGCATTCCTTGAGTTTCTTCTCGACAGCGCGGTTGTTGCGCTTCTCTTCCATGTCGATGAAGTCGATAACGATCAAACCGGCAAGGTCGCGAAGACGCAACTGACGTGCAATTTCTTCCGCAGCTTCAAGGTTGGTCTGGAGCGCCGTATCTTCAATAGAGTGTTCTCTGGTAGACCGACCGGAGTTGACGTCGATAGCAACCAGCGCTTCCGTCTGGTTGATGATCAGATAGCCGCCCGACTTCAACGTAACCTGCGGCTGCAGCATGCGGTCAAGCTGTGCTTCGATGCCGGAGCGCGAGAATATTGGATGGATATCGCGATAGGGCTGAACCACTTTCGCATGGCTCGGCATTAGCATCTTCATGAAGTCTTTGGCTTCACGATAACCGTCTTCACCCGCAACGACGATCTCGCTGATGTCTTTGTTGTAAAGATCTCTAATCGACCGCTTGATGAGCGAGCCTTCTTCATACACGAGGCACGGCGCAGTGGAGGCCAGTGTTAGGGTGCGGACATTTTCCCAAAGCCGCATCAAATATTCGAAGTCACGCTTGATTTCGACCTTAGTGCGATTGGCACCGGCGGTCCGCAGGATCACGCCCATGCCTTGTGGCACTTCCAGAATGCGGGCAACTTCCTTCAGACGCTTGCGGTCAGCAGGGTTGGTGATCTTCCTGGATATGCCGCCGCCACGTGCGGTGTTCGGCATCAAAACGGAGTAGCGCCCAGCCAGAGAAAGATAGGTTGTGAGCGCGGCACCCTTGTTGCCGCGTTCTTCTTTGGCGACCTGCACCAGCAAAATCTGGCGGCGCTTGATCACTTCCTGAATGCGGTATTGCTTGCGGGGCTTGCGAACAACGCGATCAGGAACTTCTTCCATGGCATCTTCGGCGCCGACGGATTCAATCACTTCCTCTTCCTGGTCATGATCGTCGTCGTCATCGTCTTCGGCATGCCGCTTTGCAACATCGACATCTTCCGAAACCGTATCGGTTTCGACCATGGCAGCCATCGACTTCCCGCCGGTGTCTCCATCATCGCCACCTTCGCTCGAATGATCGTCAGACGGCGTTGCAGGCTGTTCTTCGCTCACATCGGCGGATGCGTCTGCTGCCGTAGCTTCCTCTGCTACTTTCTTGCGGCTGCGGCGAGGTTTTGCCGGTGCGCGCTTCTTCTTGGCAGGCGCTGCGGGCTCTTCGGTGACCTCAACCTCTGAGAGTGCGGAAGTTTCTACAGCCTCAGGCTGCTCTGTCGCGACAGCCTCGGCGCTAGCTTCTTTCTCAGGTGCAGCCTCGGCCTGCTTGGCGTCATCCGCGGCATCGCGTGAAACGATCCCGACATCTGGCTGATCTTGCGTAGCGGGATCGGGGCGAGCCGTCTCGACATGCTCGATGTCGTCGTCCCGGCGATTTTCTTCTGCTTCCGCACGAAGCAACGCTTGGCGATCTGCCAGCGGAATTTGATAATAGTCCGGGTGAATTTCAGCGAACGCCAGAAAGCCGTGGCGATTTCCGCCATAATCGACAAAGGCTGCCTGCAGTGAGGGCTCTACCCTTGTCACTTTGGCAAGGTAGATATTGCCGCGAATCTGTTTCTTGTGCTCAGATTCGAAGTCGAATTCTTCTATGCGGTTCCCGCGAACGACAACGACGCGCGTCTCTTCCTCGTGAGACGCATCGATAAGCATTTTGTCTGCCATGTAAATTGTGCTCCTCGGCGCAACCCGCGGCTGGTACGTTCCACAGAACGCTGCCGAGCGGGCATACGGCTTGTTACAGCCGCGCCGGATGGTGAAGGTCGCTTGTAATCAAGTGTATAAAACAGCAGTCCAGCAGCGGCGGGGAAAACTTTTTCCCGGGGCTTGCAAACNGCGGCTGGTACGTTCCACAGAACGCTGCCGAGCGGGCATACGGCTTGTTACAGCCGCGCCGGATGGTGAAGGTCGCTTGTAATCAAGTGTATAAAACAGCAGTCCAGCAGCGGCGGGGAAAACTTTTTCCCGGGGCTTGCAAACTTTACATAGGACCTGCAACGACACCATTCTGACCAAGCGAGATCGACAATATGAGGGCCAAACGACCCGATGAATTTGGTGGCTCCCACCGATGAATTCGCGCTTTGTGAAGACGCAAATTCAGTATCCAGTTGCAAGAGTGGAGGCGAATTAGACGGCGGACGACTCTCGTTCTTGGCGCCAGTTCAGTGCTTTGGCAGCCTTTACGCGATTCTGTCCCGTCAACGCTCTACTCTTAATTCGTTGTATGTTTTCTATGTAACAATAGCAAGGAAAAAGCCAAGCCCGCCATAATATTGATGAATTTACAAAGCCATGGGAAGGGGAGGGCTTAAGGCGCGCGAGTCGGTCCCTTAATCGATCTCTGGACAGACGGGAGATCGATGCGCGCCTCGGTAGCGGAATTATTGATTTTCAGTTTGAATTGGGTGGCGATTGTTGACACGCATGTTCGGGTGCAAAGCCGGTTGCATGAGGGCGAGAACCTTTGCAATGGCTGCAATTTCCGCTTTGTTTTCCCTTGTTTGCCTCGCTGCACCAGTGTTCGGCGCTGAGCCTTCGACGCCGTCCATGTTGGCTTATGGCGCGCGCATCGTCGGGGACGATGCAAGAACGCGTATCGTGATCGATTTCGACCGGAAACCTTCCTTTTCCATTCATTACGTCACGAATCCGGAGCGGATCGTCATAGATCTTCCCGCAACGGCGTTTGGATTTCCGCCGAAGGATCTTCCTGCGAAGGGTCTCTTCAAGGACATCCGCTATGGCGCAATGGATGAAAACAGCGCGCGCATCGTGTTGACGCCAATCAAGCCAGTCAAAATTGGCATGGCGCGAAGTCAAGCGGACGAAGACGCAAAGGGATTCCGTCTCGTTCTCGATGCCGAGATCACGACCAAAGAGGAACTTGCTGAACTCTCTAAAAATCAGTCATGGAGCGAGCCCTCGGCGCAAGATGACGCGAGCTCAACTGTCAAGGAAAAGGTCATTTCCTCAGCTCCCGGCGATTTCATTGTCGCGGTGGATGCAGGGCACGGCGGCATTGATACGGGTGCAATCGGCGCGGACACGAAGACGCTTGAAAAAGACGTAACGCTCAACTTCGCAAAAGCTCTTGTTGAGCACCTCAATCAAGAATCCGGAATAAAAGCATTCCTGACGCGTGACGACGACACATTCCTGTCCTTGTCCGAGCGGGTGGAAATCGCGCGCCAGCACCATGCATCGCTTTTCGTCTCCATGCATGCGGACACGCTGAAGCAAAAGGATATTCGTGGTGCGACCGTCTACACGATCTCCGATAAAGCTTCGGACAAACTTGCCGCCGAACTGGCCGATCGAGAAAACAACTCGGATCAGGTTGCCGGCAAACAAGCCGTTTCAGAGCCCCCCGTCGTCGCCGATATCTTGATGGATCTCACCCGCCGTGAAACACAGGCTTTTTCTATTTCCTTGGCGCAAAATGTGCTCTCGTCCTTCAAAGATCAGGTCGGTACGATCAACAATCCGCACAGACATGCGGGCTTTCGGGTTCTGCAGGCCCCCGATATTCCCTCTATCCTTTTGGAGCTAGGCTTTTTGTCAAACGCCGAGGATGAAAAATTGTTGGTGGATCCGGCGTGGAGGGATAAGATTGCTGGGCTGCTCACCAATGCGATCAAGCAATATAAGGTGGCCTTTGCCACAAATGGTGGTTAAATCCGTGTCATTGATGCGACAGGAAAACAGCAAATGAGCGCATATTGCTGGAATAGGGCATTGGAGCCCTATTTTCCTCACATTGGCGCCTTTACTCACGGCTAACACTCAAGTGGTGCGTTGTCTCTCGTATCAGGCGATAACGTCTTGTGACGCCAAGGCTATTAGAGTAAGTCGCCTGCGCGCTCTCTCGCATTTTGCGGCGGATTGTTGAACCGCGATATGGAAATCGGACCGGTAGCTTAAAGATGATCAGAATATTCGGATATTTCTTCGGAGCGGCATGTGTCGTATTTCTCGGCATCGCGGTGGTTGTTGCCGTCTATATATCCGAGGTTTCGAAGGACCTTCCCGATTATGCGGTTCTGAGCCGCTACGAGCCGCCAGTGATGACGCGTGTTCATGCGGGCAACGGGGCGCTGATGGCCGAATATGCCAAGGAGCGTCGGCTGTTTCTTCCGATCCAGGCTGTTCCCGACCGTGTGAAGGCTGCTTTTCTTTCGGCGGAAGATAAGAATTTCTACAATCACCCCGGCATCGACATGTCCGGTCTCGTGCGCGCCATCCTCGTCAATCTTCAGAATTTCGGCTCCGGGCGACGCCCTGTCGGTGCTTCCACGATTACGCAGCAGGTCGCCAAGAACTTTCTTCTGACATCGGATCAAACGATTGACCGTAAAATCAAGGAAGCGATCCTCTCCTTCCGGATCGAGCAGGCCTATTCGAAAGACAAGATCCTCGAGCTTTATCTGAACGAGATTTTCTTTGGCCTGAATTCCTACGGCATTGCGAGCGCCGCTCTTACGTATTTCGACAAACCGGTTACCGAGCTTTCCATCGCAGAGTGCGCCTATCTTGCATCTCTTCCGAAGGGGCCCGCAAACTACAACCCATTCCGCCATCCAGACGCTGCTCTCGAACGCCGAAACTGGGTCATCGACCGTATGGTAGAGAACGGCTATGTCAGCGCAGAGGATGGGGCCGATGCGAAAAAGCAGCCTTTGGGCGTGACAAGCCGAAGCAATGGCCCCTCGCTTCAGGGCTCAAGCTATTTCGCAGAAGCCGTTCGTCGCCAGCTCATCGATCAGTTCGGTGAGAAAATGCTGCTGGAAGGCGGTCTATCGGTTCGTACCTCGTTCGACCCGCAAATGCAGCTCTGGGCACGAAAGGCACTCCAGGACGGCCTTATTACCTATGACGAGCGTCGAGGCTTTCATGGCCCGATCGCGACCATCAGCACGACTGGCGATTGGGGTCCAGCCTTGGCTGCCGTTCCGTCCTACGGGGATGTTCCCGAATGGCAGCTCGCAGTGGTTCTCGCCGTATCGGACGATAGTGTCGATATCGGATTGCAGCCGGGCAAGGATGGCGGCGGCAAAGTCTCCGCGGAACGCGTGCGCGGCGTGATCAGCGCCAAAAACATGCAGTGGGCCTATCGTCCGGCAAGCGGCGGTCGTGCGGCAAAATCGCCCTCCGGCGTATTGAAGGTTGGTGACGTCGTGTTTGTCTCGCGCCTTGGCGATGATACGTCGAAATCCTATCGTCTTCAGCAGCCCCCTAAGGTCGCTGGCGGCCTTGTTGCGATGGATCCGAAGACTGGACGTGTACTGGCAATGGTCGGCGGCTTCTCCTATTCGCAGTCGGAGTTCAATCGCGCTACCCAGGCAATGCGCCAGCCGGGTTCGTCCTTCAAACCCTTTGTCTATGCCGCCGCAATGGATAACGGCTACACGCCGGCTTCGGTCGTCAACGACGATCCGTTGGAAATTCAGGTCGGAAACGGACAGGTTTGGCGTCCGGACAATTACGAAGGCGAGGGCGGTGGCTCCAATACTCTGCGCTTTGCCATCGAACATTCGCGAAATCGAATGACGGTTCGTCTTGCCAATGATCTTGGAATGAATGTGGTTGCCGAATATGCCGACCGCTTCGGAATCTACGATCATATGATGCCAGTCTTGGCGATGTCGCTCGGTTCGGGTGAAACAACCGTGTTGCGCATGGTTTCTGCTTATTCGGTCATTGCCAACGGCGGCAAGCAGATCAAGCCGACCTTGATCGACAGAATTCAGGATCGCTACGGTCGGACGATCTTTAAGCACGAGGAACGCGTGTGCGAAGGCTGCAATGTCAGCGAATGGCAGAACCAGGCTGAACCTGAAGTGGTCGATAAGCGCGAGACTGTTCTCGATCCGATGACCGCCTATCAGGTTACGTCGATGATGCAGGGTGTAATTCAGCGCGGAACGGCAGCTGGAAAAGTGGACCTAGGCGGTCGCGATGTTGCCGGAAAAACCGGGACGACAAACGACGAAAAGGATGCTTGGTTCGTCGGGTTTACGCCTGATCTTGTTGCAGGTCTTTATATCGGCTTTGATAATCCAACGTCGCTTGGTCGCGGTGGAACGGGTGGCGCGCTCGCAGCGCCTGTGTTCAACGAATTTATGCAAGCTGCGGTCAAGGATATGCCGCCATCCAAATTCGTCATCCCTGCCGGAATGAACCTGATTGCTATCGACCGTAAAACCGGTATGGCCGCAGCCGAAGGCGACCCCAATACCATCGTTGAGGCTTTCAAGCCGGGGACGGGCCCGGCGGATCGTTATTCGGTCATTGGAATGGACAACAACGTCAATCCTGAAGAAATCCTCAAAACGTCGCCTCAGGCTAATCAGGCCGTCCAATCCGGTGGTGGTGGTCTCTATTAAGGTCTGAGATCCGGGCAAAGGCGGGCATTTGCTGGCGCAGTTCCCACGGTCGGGGCTTTACATAGGATGCCGCCAACACTAATGCATGTCACGCTCGGGCGGATCCATGCCAAAGCAATGGACCGTCAGCCATTTGAAATGTCGCAGCGTTAATGCATCTCAACAAGCACCACGCGCAGCGACTACGAACTACATCGAAACACTTCTGAAGAAGCAGGAAAATGCGCGCCGAAATTGAGAATATAGTCGATGAAACCAAGCAGGCTATCACCCTGCTGAGGAGGCATCTTTGACTGGGATCAGGCGATAAGACGACTGGACTGGTTAAACAACAAGGCCGAAGATCCGAATTTGTGGAACGATGCTGCGCAGGCTCAGAAGCTCATGCGCGAACGTCAGCAACTCGATGATGGCATCAACGGTGTTCGGCAGCTTGAACAGCAGATGAAGGACAATATCGAGCTCATCGAGATGGGCGAAGAAGAAGGCGACGACGCCATTGTCCAGGAAGCTGAAGAATCACTCAAGTCCTTGAAGAACGAGGCTGCGCGCCGGCAAGTTGAGGCGATGCTGTCGGGCGAGGCGGATTCCAACGATACCTATCTTGAAGTTCATTCCGGTGCCGGCGGAACAGAGAGTCAGGATTGGGCGAACATGCTTCTGCGCATGTATATACGATGGGCAGAGCGGCAGGGCTTCAAAGTCGAGGTCATGGAAGTCCATGATGGTGAAGAAGCCGGCATCAAGTCAGCGACCATTCTGGTGAAGGGCCATAATGCCTACGGATGGCTGAAGACCGAATCCGGCGTTCATCGTCTCGTTCGCATCTCGCCCTATGACAGCAATGCGCGCCGCCATACATCCTTTTCATCCATCTGGGTTTATCCAGTCGTCGATGACTCGATCCAGATCGAAATCAATGAGAGCGACTGCCGGATCGATACCTATCGTTCGTCCGGCGCTGGTGGACAGCACGTCAACACGACCGATTCCGCAGTGCGCATCACCCATATTCCTTCGGGTATCGTCGTCGCTTGCCAGCAGGAGCGTTCGCAGCATAAGAACAAGGCCAAGGCCTGGGAGATGCTGAGAGCACGTTTGTATGAGGCTGAGTTGAAAAAGCGCGAGGAAGCGGCAAACGCCGAAGCTGCCTCGAAAACCGACATCGGCTGGGGCCACCAGATTCGCTCTTATGTCTTGCAGCCTTACCAGCTTGTGAAAGACCTTCGCACTGGTGTTTCCAGCACGGCACCAGGCGATGTTCTGGACGGCGAACTCAATCCATTTATGGAAGCTGCCCTTGCACATCGCATCAGTGGAGCAGCCGATACTGTGGTCGACGACATAGATTGAGGTCGATCGCCTCGATAGCGAGCGCCTTCCGTAACACCTGCGGCCGGACCATACCGGCCGCGGTCAGCATTAGTCGCTGAATTGTTCGGCAAGGATCCGGTCCGACCAGGATCGGTTCGGATCGGACAAAATCCGCGCCGTGAGGTGTTCCGACTGTGCGACCCGCACATGCAGAACGGATTTGACTTCTGTATTGTCGGCAACGGCGTTCGCCGGTCGTTTCTCAACTTCCAGAAGATGAATATCGACGGTGACGCGGTTGGGCAACAAAGCTCCGCGCCATCTGCGGGGCCTGTAAGCGCTGACAGGCGTCATGGCAAGAAGTGGTGCCTCAAGAGGCAGAATAGGCCCATGAGCAGAAAGGTTATACGCGGTTGAACCGGCCGGCGTTGCCACCATTAGCCCGTCGCAAATCAACTCTTCGAGCCTGACGACGCCATCGACTTCAACGCGCAGCTTTGCGGCTTGGTAGGACTGACGAAAGAGATAGACTTCGTTGATCGCCAGCGCTGTTGAGTTTGTTCCGTCCATGTTGGCGGTGGTCATCTGTAGCGGGCGAAAAGCATTTTCCACGGCGGTCGCGATCCGCTCATGTAGATTGTCCGTGCGGTAGTCATTCATGAGGAAGCCGACAGAGCCGCGGTTCATCCCATAAACGACTTTGTCTGAATTCATCGTCTTATGCAGCGTCTGCAGCATGAAGCCATCACCGCCCAATGCGACGACGACATCGGCGTCTTCGAGAGCGACGTCGCCGTAAAGACGAATTAGTTCTTCTCGCGCATCCATGGCTTCACTGGCCGAAGAAGCAACAAAGCACAGCTTTTCCGACACACGCCGCATGCATCACCCTTTTATTGTCCTCAGCCCCGGCGCCAACCTGCGGCGCGCGACATGCCTAAATCATGTCTGCAAGCTTATCCAATTCGTCGAAGACAAGCGACGAATTTTCGCGCCTATTCCCAACCGAATAGACGCGTGATGACAAATAAATTGTTCATATTGAAAGGATGGTGCCCCCGGCAGGGTTCGAACCCGCGACCCCCTGATTACAAATCAGGTGCTCTACCAACTGAGCTACAAGGGCATGCGTGCCAAATACCAGATTCTACCGAGGTGTAAAGCAAAATTCTCAGGCGTTGACGACTTTATTTTCGGTCTCGGTTAGCCAAGCTTATTGCGTGCTGTCATTGACGCTGGCTTCGAGTTTATTTCCGTTACCGGTTGCTTCTGAAGATCCGACGTAAGCGATACTCAAAACGGACACGATCATAAAAGCAACGACTGCGATCATTATTCGCATGTGATTTTTCCCTGTTGTCTGGCCGGTAAAACGCCGGCCGCGTCAGGTGGTTCCGTTAACGAAATCTACTGCTGCACGGCCGCGCCGCCGCCAGGGGCGACCTGACCATTGCCAGTCGGTGCCAGGGGGTTTTGCTCCCGCACAGGATGGGTGTTATCCACCCACATGAGGCTCAAAATTAAGGCAACAAATATCCCGATAAAAAGAATCCCGAATATGAGGGGACGTAAATGCATCTGGTCGCTTTCCTCGCCTTGGCTTCAATGGCTAATGTCCATTGCGCTTTTGGATCTTCATACGGCGGCCACCCAACTTCGGTTCATCACTTTTCACGACGGCTTAGATGAATGCGTGCTGCATACATTGCAATGGCGGCCGCGTTCGACACGTTTAGCGACTTGATGGCGCCCGGCATATCAAGGCGTGCCAAAGCATGGACGGTCTCGCGCGTTTTTTGGCGCAGCCCTTTCCCCTCCGATCCAAGGACGAGCGCGATGCGTTCACCGGAGAAAGTGCCTTCAAGCGGCTCAGGTCCCTCCGAATCAAGGCCAATAGAGACAAAGCCAAGGCGGTGAAGTTCTCCCAAAGCATCGGCAAGATTGGTTATCTGGATGTATGGAATGAGTTCCAGCGCACCGGATGCTGATTTGGCTAAAACACCCGACTCGGCCGGGCTATGTCTCTGTGTGGTGACTACTGCGCCGGCGCCGAACGCGACGGCGGATCGCATAATAGCTCCCACATTATGAGGGTCCGTCACCTGATCGAGAACGAGCAGGAGCGGGCTCTCCTTCAGGGCCTCCAACCGACGAGCGGGAAGGGGATGCGTCTCCAAGAGAACTCCCTGATGTATGGCATCTGGTCCGACAAGCTTGTCGATCTCTTGCGGAGAAACGATTTCAACAGGCAGATCCGCGGCGTCTTCTTTGATGCCAAGTCTTTCAAGCGCGTTGCGTGTGGAAAGAAGGCGGATGTTGCGCCTTTGAGGATTGTCGAGGGCAGCCCTGACCGTGTGTAAGCCATAGAGGAAAACGTGGTCAGCTGGCATTGGCGCCGGCTTCCATTCTTTGGCAGATCGCTTGTCCTTAAAGGACGGGGTAGGGATCTCGCCACGCTCTCGCTTTGCGTCGCGGTGAGCGCGCCTCAGGTTGGCGTAGTGGGTGTCTTTTGCCGACTTTTCGTCAGCGGGCTTGCCGCCCTGTTTGTCATCTTTTCTCATTATTCCTTCTTAGCGGCGTCAGGAGCTCGCGCCTAGAGCTAAGCAGCAAGGCTTTCTGTTGCCTTCGAAAAATTTCGTGTTTTTTCCAATTTCTTCGTGTTGACATCAGGAATTGGTCCGGTCATATACGCGGCGCAGGTCGAGGGGCGGCAACGCTTCAAGGCCTCGCAGCTTGGTCCTCCGGTCCGATTGGAATAAGGAGGGATGCCCGAGTGGTTAAAGGGGACGGACTGTAAATCCGTTGGCTCAGCCTACGTTGGTTCAAATCCAACTCCCTCCACCATTCCGTCGCCGAGGACAAGCCCGCGGGTATAGCTCAATGGTAGAGCAGCAGCCTTCCAAGCTGAATACGCGGGTTCGATTCCCGCTACCCGCTCCACTTTCATATACGCCGTGTTGACGTCATGCCACCGCCTTTTCGGCTATATCAGGCGCGATGTTTTCCGAAGCAGCATCCAAACCGAAAAAAGCAGCTTTGAGCCGATTTGGCACGCATGGATCACTCGGGAGATAATCCTCCCAACGCAGCGGAAAGCCTGGCAAAACGAGTTGTGGTTGCTCCGGATCTGCCGAGGCCTCCTGTTCACGGCGAGGCCGATAATTATGTCTTGCACATTCTCAGCTAAAGCCTTAAACGGCGGCACTAAACCGGTTCGCCGGGGTCACCTATTACGTTCACAGGAAGCATCAAATGGCAAAGAGTAAGTTTGAGCGGAACAAGCCGCACGTCAACATTGGGACGATTGGGCACGTTGACCACGGCAAGACGTCCTTGACGGCAGCGATTACGAAGTATTTCGGCGAGTTCAA
>NZ_JBBBVQ010000026.1:0-77269 GCF_037199735.1 Oryzifoliimicrobium ureilyticum
AGAAGCTGATCCCGCTGATGATCCTCAATGCGCTGGAGGGCAAGCCGCTGCCGGTTTATGGCAATGGCGCCAATATCCGCGACTGGCTTTATGTCGAAGATCATGCAAGGGCACTTGACCTCATTGCGGAGCGCGGCCGCATCGGCGAGACCTACAATGTCGGTGGACGCAACGAGCGGCGCAATATCGACGTCGTCACACGCATTTGCGAACTGATGGATGCGATCCGTCCGCAGGCAGACAGCCACAAGCGTCTCATCACCTATGTGGATGATCGTCCAGGCCATGACGCCCGCTATGCGATCGATGCCGACAAGCTGGAGAACGAGCTCGGCTGGCGCGCGCAGGAGAACTTCGACAGCGGCATCGAAAAGACCGTCCGTTGGTATCTGGAAAATCAGTGGTGGTGGGAACCACTGCGCAAGGGATATGCCGGCGATCGCCTCGGGCTTCTCAATGAGAAGAGAAAGGCAAGCGCATGACCAGTGCTCTGAAACGCATGGTGGTCACAGGCAAAGAGGGACAGGTCGTTCAATCCCTTCTGGAGCGCGCCAAGCAACAGCAGATGTTCGAGGTGATTGCGCTTGGTAGACCGCAGATGGACTTGTCGCAGCCCGAAGGGCTATTTGACGCAATAGCCTCGGTACAGCCAGACATCATCGTCTCGGCTGCCGCCTATACCGCGGTTGATCAAGCCGAAAGCGATGAGGAATCCGCGCAGGTTGTTAATGGCCTCGCTCCTGGCAAACTTGCGGAAGCGGCAGCTCGTCTGAATGTGCCGATCGTGCATCTCTCCACCGACTATGTCTTCGATGGCAGCAAGTCAGATCCTTATCTTGAAACGGATACTGTTGCACCGCTTGGCGCCTATGGCCGGTCAAAACTCGCCGGCGAACAGGCGGTTGCTGCAGCGACGGACAATCATGCCATTCTTCGAACGGCCTGGGTCTACAGTCCCTTCGGCAAGAACTTCCTCAAGACAATGTTGAAGGTTGCCGAAAGCCGCGATGAGCTGAATGTTGTCGATGATCAGCGTGGGAACCCCACCTCTGCACTGGATATCGCCGATGCAGTGCTTCAGGTCGCAGCCAATCTTCTGGACAGTGATAGCCGCAGTCAGCGTGGCGTCTTCCATATGACAGCCAGTGGCGAGGCAAGCTGGGCTGATTTTGCCATTGAGATCTTCAAGCAGTCTCAAGCCTTGAATGGACCACATGCAGTGGTCCACCGCATTCCATCCAGTTCCTATCCAACGCCCGCCAAGCGACCTGCCAACTCCCGTCTCAACTGCACAAAGCTGCTCGACGTGCATGGGGTTCAGCTTCAAGACTGGAGGCAGTCGGCGGCTGAGATCGTGGCGCGGCTTATTCAACAATAAACTTTAAGGGCACATCGATCATGAAGGGCATCATTCTTGCTGGCGGTAGCGGCACGCGGCTTCATCCGATGACGAGGGTCATCTCGAAGCAGTTGATGCCGGTCTATGACAAGCCGATGATCTATTATCCGCTGTCGACGCTGATGCTCGCAGGCATCCGTGAGATCCTGATCATCTCGACACCGCTTGACATGCCGCTCTTCGAGCGCCTCCTCGGCGATGGATCGCAATGGGGCGTGAAACTCAGCTATGCCGTTCAGCCGCATCCCGGCGGCCTTGCCCAGGCCTACATCATCGGCGCCGACTTCATCGGCGACAGCCCATCCTGCCTCATCCTTGGCGACAACATCTTCTACGGCCATGGCGTGACCGATACCTTCCGCCGCGCCATCGACAACCTGCAAGGCGCAACCGTCTTTGCCTATCGCGTTGCCGATCCGGAGCGCTATGGTGTCGTCGAGTTCGACGAGACGCGCAAGGCCATCTCCATTGAGGAAAAGCCCGAAAAGCCGAAATCGAGCTATGCCGTGACCGGCCTTTACTTTTACGACAAGGACGTCGTTGAGATTGCTGCCAATCTGAAGCCATCGCCGCGCGGAGAACTTGAGATCACAGACGTCAACAAGGAGTATCTGAAGCGCGGCCGGATGAATGTCGAGACGCTCGGACGCGGTTTTGCATGGTTTGACACCGGAACTCCCGACAGTCTCCTCAACGCGGCAGAGTTCGTCGCGACGCTGGAACGGCGTCAGGACGTCAAGATCTCTTGCCCGGAAGAGATCGCCTATCGTCAGGGCTTCATCGACCGCGCTGCCCTCACCCGCCTTGCACAAGAGTATGGCAAAAGCGCCTATGGGGCATATCTGCGGGAAAGGGTGTTGGCGGACGATTTCGGATGATCATGACGAATGTATCGACGAGGATGCGGCTCCAATAAGTTATGTCGTCCATCCGGCGGTGTGACAGGCTCCGATAAAAGAATTGCCCAGATGAAACGAAGGCGTGCGTGGCGTATTCATGACCACTCCCGCCATGAGGACGGCTTGCCGATAACAGCTGTCAATACATGTATAGACATTAGACTTGCATGATGGTTCAATCTTCAAAAAGGGGGTCATCATGAAAAGCTCAATGTTCGATCTGACAGGAAAACTTGCGGTCATTACCGGTGCAAGTCGAGGCTTGGGTCAGTGGATCGCCGTGGCCCTCGCCGAAGCTGGAGCGAATATTTGCGTGACCGCGCGCGACGAAACATCCCTGAGCGAGACGAAGAATAAGGTCGAAGCGCTGGGCAGAACCTGCGCAACAAGCGCCCAGGACGTTACGGATCTTAAGTCGATCGAAGAAACACTGACTAAATTCGACAGCGCTGCAGGTCCCATCGATATCCTCATTAACAATGCCGGTTACGAGCAAGTTTCACCCTCGCTAGAGGTCGAAGAGGAAATCTGGGACAGGATCATCGGGACCAATCTCAAGGGGGCGTTCTTTTGGTCGCAGGCTGCGGCGCGGCAGATGTCGAAGCGGCCAAGCGGCGGGACCATCATCAATGTCTGCTCCCTCACCTCCTATGTCGGAATACCGACCGCCGTGCCCTATGGCTCCTCGAAGTCGGGCCTACTGGGGATGACTCGTGCCCTTTCTGCGGAGTGGGCTTCGCTCGGTATTCGCGTCAATGCAATTGCGCCTGGCTACTTCCGCACCGCGATGACGGAGGGATTTTATCAGGACGAGGCATGGGCAACCAAGATGGAGGAAAAAATCCCACAGCGACGTTTTGGAGACAGCTCAGACATCGGCGGCGCAGTCGTCTTTCTCGCCAGCAGCGCGTCGGCCTATATCACCGGCCAATGCATTCCCGTGGATGGTGGTTTTCTCGCCTCGATCTAATCGAAAGACGCTTGACAGCTCCAAGGTCGCTGTGTTGTCTTAGCATGTATAGACAATTAAAGAACCAGTAACGGGAACGAAGTCTCTGACTTCCTCGAAGTCCGCCGAATTCTTCGGCGTCTTCAATCAAACAGCCTGTGACACACCGCGCTGCCTTCATGGGTCTGAGCGCGAGACGTGGATAAGCGTGCCGAGCAGCACGACCTTTCCACAGAGAGCGCCTTCGTGCGCCAAGAAGGATTTGGGCATGACCGAAGTCACCTTTCATGACTATGCGAAGCTTGGAGCTGACGAGAAGGCCGCGCTCCTACGCCGATCCGAGACTGATATCTCTGCATTTGTTGAAAAAGTAGCGCCGATCCTCGAGGCTGTCAGGACCGAAGGCGATCGCGCGGTCGCTCGCTTCGGCCGCGAACTCGATAAAGCCGAGGTCACCGAGGCAACGCTTAAAGTCACCGAAGCGGAGTTCGATGCAGCATTTAAGCTCGTCAGCGAGGATGTCATTGAAGCGATTACCTTCGGCATCGAGAATATCCGGCACTTCCATGAGGAACAGAAGCCGGAAACCATGTGGCTCAAGGAAATCAAACCGGGCGCCTTCGCGGGCGACCGCTTCACGCCAATCAAATCGGTCGCACTCTATGTTCCGCGCGGCAAAGGCTCTTTTCCTTCGGTCACCATGATGACTTCGGTTCCGGCCGTTGTGGCAGGTGTTCCCGATCTTGCGATCGTCACACCGCCCGCCCCCGACGGCAGCGTCGATGCCGCAACGCTTGTTGCGGCTCGTCTTGCCGGCGTTGAAACGGTCTACAAGGTGGGCGGTGCTCAAGCCGTCGCGGCTGTTGCTTATGGCACTGAGACAATCAAGCCCGCCCTTAAAATTGTTGGCCCTGGAAGCCCGTGGGTGGTGGCCGCCAAGCGCTGTCTGTCAGGCATTATCGACACGGGCCTTCCTGCGGGTCCGTCCGAAGCGATCATCTTTGCAGACGACACGGTTCATGGCGGCCTTGCCTCCCTTGATCTCCTTATCGAGGCAGAACATGGCCCAGACTCTTCGGCCTATCTGGTCACCCATAGTCGCCGCGTCGCCGAGGAAGCTTTGGCTGCCCTCCCCGAACATTGGGCACGCATGACTGATCAGCGCGTTCAGTTTTCGAGCACTGTTCTTTCAGGCAAATGCGGTGGGGTCATCCTCACCTCCTCGGTCGAGGAGAGCTATGAGTTCATCAATGCCTACGCTCCAGAGCATCTTGAGCTCCTATCGCAAGACCCCTTTGCGCATCTTGGCCAGATCACCGAAGCCGCCGAAATCCTCATGGGTCCTCATACGCCTGTCAGCATTGGCAATTTCTGCCTCGGTCCAAATGCTGTCTTGCCAACAAGCCGCTGGGCGCGGACCTTTGGCCCTCTTTCTGTCACCGATTTCGTCAAACGCAGCTCGGTTGGATATGTAACGGCCTCCGCTTATCCCGAGTTTGCAAGGCGCGCTCACACTCTCGCCGAATACGAAGGTTTTTCCTCGCACGCTCACGCGGTATCCGCGATCCGCGATAAGTACCTATCAAAACGAGGCTGACCGATGAAGGCGGCGCGACTTTATGACAAGTTTGATCTGAGGGTGGAAGAGATCGACAAGCCGTCGTCTCCCCCCGAAGGATATGTGACGATCGATGTGCGCGCTGCCGGCATATGTGGTTCCGACCTCCACAACTTCAAAACCGGCCAGTGGATCAGCAGACGCCCTTCAACGGCGGGGCATGAATTCTGCGGAAGGGTGAGCGCCGTCGGTGAGGGCGTCGACAATATCATCGTCGGCGACCTGGTCGCAGCCGACTCGCGCTTCTACTGCGGGCAATGTGAAGCATGCCGATCGGGCCGGACGAATATCTGCGAGCATCTCGGATTCGTTGGCGAGGTATGCGACGGAGGATTTGCGGAGCAGACACAGCTACCTGCACGTCTCCTTCACAAGCATGATCCCTTCCTCGATCCTGCAGTCGCAGCGATGGCAGAGCCTTTGGCAGTCGCGCTTCATGCCATGCGGCGGCTCAACCCACCAAGGGGGGAGCCAGTTATCATCATTGGATGCGGAACGATTGGCGGCCTATGCGGTCTCCTGTTATCGCATCTTCATGAGGGAAAGCTCCTGTTCGCAGATCTCAATGGCGAGCGAGCTCAGATGGTCGCCGAAATCTGCAAGGGGTCGGTCGTCGCGCTGGACAAGGAGCAGACAAGAGCCGCACTTGATAGAGCACGCCTACGATATGGCATTGATGCGACCGGGAGCATCAAAGCCATTGCCGAGGGGATCGATCTTTTGGACGGAGGTGGTGCGCTGGCTCTCGTGGGCATTAGCCACGGAAAGCTCGACATCGATCCGAACATCCTCGTGGAACGCGAAATCGCTCTTATCGGTTGCCACGCTTTCAACGACGAGCTTCCCGAAGCCGCTGCGCTGCTTCCAGAGCTTAAACCAGCACTTTTGAAATTCATAGAAATCCTGGAAAATATGGACGACATTCCTGAAGCGTATCAGCGACTTATCGACGGTCGTTCAACCAAGCTGAAAACAATCATACGCATCGCTGACTAATCCAAACGATCTGTCCGCGTGCAACGGAGATGGACATTGCCTGGCCTGTCTGACACCGCTCTTCCGCTGTACGAAAAGGTCAAGGACTTCGTCCTCGACAATATTGGAAACGGGAATTGGCCGCAGAACAAGAAGCTTCCGTCTGAGCATGAATTGACATCATCGCTCGGCGTGTCGCGCATGACGGTCCATCGCGCGCTGCGCGAGCTCACCGCTGAAGGATACTTGCGGCGGGTTCAGGGTGTGGGCACCTTCGTCTCCCCTCCCAAGGCCCAATCAACGCTCATCGAGATCAGCAATATCATCGCGGAAATCAAGGCGCGTGGAAGTGAACATCGCGCAGAGGTTATCCTGCTAGAGCGCATTGAGCGGCCAGATCAGATGCTTCTGGACGCATTCGAATTTGAGGCGCCCTGCCCCATCGACCATTCGATGGTTGTTCATTACGAAAACGGCGTTCCCGTTCAACTGGAGGAACGCTGTGTCAACACGCAGCTTGTCAGCAACTACCTCGATCAGGACTTTACCTCGATCGGCACCTACGACTATCTCCAGCACAGTACGCCGCTGACTGAGGTCGAGCATCTGATTAGCGCCATTCCGGCGACGGAAAGACTTGCCCGCCTCTTGCAGATCCGGGAACGCGACAGCTGTCTCGTCCTCCACCGCAAAACCTGGACCGGGCCGACGATCGCGACAGTCAATACGTTTACCTACGTGGGAAGCCGCTATTCTCTTGGCAGTCGATACCTGCCGCCGAAGAAGTGAAGGCATCTCGGGCAATGAAGGAATGATGAAGACTATGGGGCCGTCCGGCAGTCGAACCGCACTCATCCGAGAGAAAGCCAAAGCACGCAACGGCAGTGCTGAAGGGCTTCTTGCGGGTCTCCTGCGAGATCTGTTTCAGATCGAGGCGCAGGATGTGGCGATCAACTACGATCAATATAGCCTAAATTCGCTGAATGGCTTCTTCTCGGCCGATGGAAAGCAATACTTCTTCAAATTCCATCAGGAGGAACATGAAGAGGACATGAGCGGCGAATATTATCGCGCCGATATTCTGGCAAAGGCAGGCCTGCCGGTAGACCAGCCTATCATGATTTCACAGCTTCCAGGGGAGCAGATCCTCGTCTACAAACGCAGGACAGATCCTCGCTTTTCCGATTTCCTTCGTTCCCTTGATGAAGACCATGACGATGACCTGGCTCGTCTGGCGCTCGACGCAGAGCACGAACTGAATGAAGCCGTTCTCGCCGTCTATCTTAAGACGCTGCATCCCGTTACGCCTGAGCAGGTCGCACAAGAACCGATCCATCGGCTATTCCATGACCGCCTCGTCAGCGTTCCTGAGGATGTCTATCCGGGCGGACGATTGTCGAATTTTTACGTCAGCAAGGTCTTCAGATTTCCCGGCCTAGACCTATCCTGGGACATCCTTTCCAAGGCTCATTTTGTCATCAACGGTATCAACTATCGCAACACGTTGGCAGAGCTTTTTGACGCAGCACATGAGCGATTGGCACCGTCGCGTCTTGACGACAGTGGAGGCGTCACGGCGCATGGTGATGCCCATAACGCCAATGTCTGGTTCGAAATACGGGACGGTCACGCAAGGCTTGCGTTCTTCGATCCAGCTTTTGCCGGCGAGCATGTCCCAACGCTCCTCGCCGAGGTTAAAACCACGTTCCACAATATCCTCGCTCATCCGTACTGGCTTTACGATCCTGCGATTGCTCAACAAAAATTCAACGCAAGGGCGAGGTACGAAAATGGCGTCCTTTACGCGAATTTCGATTGGGAACTGACGCCGGTTCGGGCAGGTCTTCTCAAGATAAAAGCTGAGAGCATGTGGCGCCCGCTCCTTGCTGCTCTGAAGGACCGTGGATTACTTCCGGCGGATTGGCAGAAGGTTATCCGGCTTGGGCTCTTTCTATGCCCGACACTCGTTATGAACCTTCGGGCGGATGCGACAAGCCATAATCCGACGTCGTCCTTGATAGGCCTTTCAGTAGCGACGATGCTCGGGTCCGAACCTTGTGAACGCGACGACCTTGTGTCCCACTTCCTTTCAATGATCGATCCGGAGGCAAGATCGTGACGTTCGTCAATATCAACGACCTCCGGCTTGCATCCAAGAAGCGGCTACCGAAACTGCTCTTCGACTATATCGATGGTGGATCGCTTTCCGAGGAAACCCATCGCCGAAATATTAGTGACTTTTCGAAACTAAGGCTTCGTCAAAACGTTCTCGGCGAATATGCCGAACCTGATCTAACGACCGAGTATCTTGGAAGCAAACACCCGCTGCCCTTTATGTTGGGCCCGGTTGGGTTTCTTGGGCTCTACTCAAGAAACGGGGAACAGAAAGCAGCGACTGCCGCTCACGCTGCGGGAATTCCTCTTTGTCTTTCCAATTTTTCGATCGCATCCTTGGCGGATTTGCGTCGGGTGACTGCCGGCGAACTAAACTTCCAGCTTTACCTGCTCGATGACCGAACGCTTTGTGAAGACTTCTTGAGCGCTGCGGAGAGCGCCGGCGTCGAGAAGTTGTTCGTCACCGTCGATACCGCCATCACCGGCATCAGAGAGCGCGACGTCCGCAACGGCTTTCGATCACTGACGCACGTGACACCGAAGCTCTTTGCGAGCATGTGCCTCAGACCCCGGTGGTTATTGGAGATGGGCCCCGGCGGCATGCCATCTGTTCGCGCCGTCGCGCATCGGAATGACTTTGGCAAAGGCGCGCTGGAACAGGCAGCAAACCTTTCGAGACGCATCGACAAAAGGGTGTCTTGGAAGGACATCGAGGTGTTGCGCGATCGCTGGAAGGGAAAGCTGATTATCAAGGGCATCCTCGCACCGGAAGATGCGGTGAGCGCCCAGAACATTGGCGTCGATGGCATCGTAGTTTCAAATCATGGCGGACGCCAACTCGACGGTGCCATGAGTACCATTACAGCCCTTCCGGCCATCCGGGCCGCGGTCAGGCCGGACTTCTCGCTGATGCTGGACGGCGGCGTGCGAAGAGGAAGCGACATCATCAAGGCCATCGGCCTTGGTGCGGACGGCGTCATGTTGGGGCGAGCTTATACCTTTGGCCTTGCGGCTGCAGGTAAGGCTGGCGTCGAGCACACTATCGAAACCTTAAGGCGAGAGATCACCGTCACGATGACTTTGATGGGCGTCAACTCAATCGCGGACCTGAAGAAACGGGGGCGCGACCTCATCATAGAGGATGAGAGACTGACTCCGACGAAAGATGAAAGCCTTTTTCAGACAGAATGACTTCCACCAAACGATCCAACGGAAAACGTCAAACCAACATCAAGTGCAGGTCCAATCAACAAGAAAGAGGGGTTCCCAATGAACTACAGATCGATCCATCAGCAGTTTTCGCGTGCAGCCATGGCGCTCGGGCTAGCCGGCATTCTCGCCGTCGCCCCAGCCCAGGCGCAAGATCCAATTCCATCAAAGCCCGAGCCGGGCACCTTCAAGATCGGCATTGAGCCATGGCTTGGCTACGGCCAATGGCACGTTGCCGCAGCCAAAGACTTCTTTAAAAAAGCTGGTCTAGAGAAGGTAGAACTTGTCAACTTCAGTGAAGACAAAGATATCAACGCAGCCCTTGCCAGCGGTCAGCTCGACGCCGCTAATATTGCTACCCACACGGCCATGGGCATGGTCGCGGCTGGACTACCTGTAAAAATCGTTTCGTTGCTCGATTTCAGCCTAAAGGCGGACGCGATTCTCGCGGGCGGCGACATTAAGAGCGTTGCTGACCTGAAGGGTAAGAATATCGCGTTTGAAGAAGGCACAACGAGCGACATTCTGTTGAACTACGCGCTTTCCACCAACGGCATGACCTTCAACGACATCACGCGTGTCCCGATGCCAGCCGCCGATGCCGGAACGGCCTTGATTGCGGGGAGAGTCCCGGTTGCCGTGACTTACGAACCCTATATCTCGACGGCACTTGCGCAGGACAAAAACATCAAGCTGCTTTTCGAGGCTGGTAAGGATCCAGGCCTGATTTCGGACGTCCTCGTCGTTCGCGAGGAAGTGCTGAAGGAAAAGCCTGGCCAGGTCCTTGCGATGATCAAGGCATGGGATGCTGCTCTCGCGGATTATAAGAAGAATACGGAAGAGGATCGTGCAATCATCTCCAAGGCCGTTGGTGCGTCACCAGATGATCTGAAGACAGCCTTCGATGGAGTTCAGTATTACAGCTCTGCAGAAGCTGCCAAAGCCTTTGCTGGGGACTTCAAAACGAAGACCTTCGTTGACGTTCTGAAAGCTGCGAAGACAGCCGGCTTGGTCAACCAGGACGTTTCCGCCGACAGCATCATCGACACCTCATTCGTCGATGCCGCGAACAAGTGATTTCCGAGCGCCCACAGGATCATAATGACCAGCTCTGAACTGTCTTCGACAATGAAAACAGGGCCCCGCGCGCAACCGCGCGCGGGCGTAGGAAGACCGCCAGGTGCTTTCCGGATTGGCGACTCTATCCCCGGTCGATCATTCGTCCTGATCGCTATTGTCGTGTTTGCCCTCCTCCTCGCCGTGTGGTGGATGGCGACAGCCACCGGTTGGGTAAAACCGATCTTCTTGCCCTCACCCGGCGCGGTGTGGAGCAAGATGATGGAACTCGCAATCGATGGGACGCTGTGGACTGATGCTGGGATCAGCATCTACCGCATGCTCGTTGGTTTCTTGATCGCATCAGCTTTGGCGATCCCGATCGGGATTATGGTCGGCTGCTTCAAAACGTGGGAAGCAGCAATCGAGCCCTTCGTCGATTTTGTTCGTTATATGCCTGTCGTGGCCTTCGTGCCTCTGACAATCTTGTGGGCGGGAACAAGCGATGTCCAAAAGTTCGTGATCATTTTTATCGGGACTTTTTTTCAGCAGGTCCTGATGGTTATGGATAGCGTCAAGCGTGTGCCAAACGATTTTGTCGGACTTGGCCGAACACTCGGCATGTCCGAGTTCAACATACTACGCCGCATCGTCCTTCCCTCGGCCCTTCCGGGGATCTGGGATACGCTGCGCATCAGTCTAGGATGGGCGTGGACATGGCTGGTGCTGGCAGAACTCGTCGCAGCCACATCCGGCCTTGGCTATCGCATCGTGGTGTCGCAGCGATATTTCCAAACGCAGACGATCATCGGATACATCCTGCTCCTCGGCTTGCTTGGTCTAATCACAGACCAGAGCATGAAGGCCCTTGAGCGTGTCTTTTTCCGGTACACTTCAAGGCATTGAGATGAGCGAACCCAAACTCAAAATCGAAGGCCTGAATAAGTGGTATGGGGGCAAGAAGAGCCCCGTCCATGCTCTGAGCAATATCGATCTTGAACTTGCCGACAATGAATTTGTCTCTCTTGTCGGCGCCTCCGGCTGCGGCAAAAGCACTCTCTTGTCGATCGTTGCCGGTCTACAGGCATTCGATAACGGCGTGCTCCTGACGGACGGCTCCCCAATCGTTGGTCCCGGACTTGATCGTGGGGTCGTTTTTCAGTCCTACACGTTACTGCCATGGCTGACGGCGCAACAAAATGTGGAGTTCGCTCTGAAGGCCGCGGGCCTTAAGGCGGGCGAATGCCGGGATATAGCGCGCCACCACATCGAGCTGGTCAAGCTCACCAAATTCGCCGACGCGTTTCCATCGCAATTGTCCGGCGGCATGAAACAGCGCGTCGCAATTGCCCGCGCACTATCTTATCGTCCGAAAATGCTTTTGATGGATGAGCCGTTCGGCGCACTTGACGCTCTAACGCGTCATCAGATGCAGGAGCTCCTTACTCAGATCTGGGAGGAACATCGCCTGACAGTTCTTTTCGTCACGCATGACGTCGAAGAAGCCGTATATCTGTCTGACCGTATTGTTGCGATGAGCATAAACCCAGGACGGATCAACGCGACCTTCCATGTCGGATTATCTCGCCCAAGGAGCCAGGACATGATTTCTACGCAAGAATTCATCGCTCTTCAAAAGGAAGTGCTTGGTGCGATCCGTGCAGGTTCGCAGGACGAGATGGAACATTAAAACAGGCAAGCAGCCAATTGGCGCAGCAGCCAGACGCTTTTTTTAGTTGAAAGGTCAAGTCATGTTTGAAACCCTTACCGCCGCCCCGCCGGACAAAATCCTCAGCATTTCGCTTCTTTACAAGAACGATCCACGACCGGAGAAAATAGATCTGGGCGTTGGCGTCTATAAAGATGCCCAGGGAACGACAGCGATCATGAGGGCGGTACGTGACGCTGAAAAGCGGCTCTTTGAGGCACAGACAACGAAGACCTATGTCGGCATCGCAGGTGATGAGAAATTCAACAAGGGTATGCTGAAGCTGGTCTTTGGAGAGACCGCCGATCTTTCGCGGATGTTTGCCTGCCAGACGGCTGGAGGATCGGGCGCGCTGCGCACGATCGCAGACCTTTTGATGAAGGCAAGGCCTGACGCAACGGTTTGGCTATCGGACCCGACATGGGTGAACCATCTTCCTATATTGAAGGCAGCGGGCTTCAAAACTGCGAGCTACCCTTACTTCGATCCAGGCACCGGCACCGTCAAGTTTGACGCCATGCTTGAGGGATTAAGGCAGGCCAATCGCGGCGATGTCGTCCTGTTGCATGGATGCTGCCATAACCCGACCGGGGCAGATTTAACCATGGAGCAATGGAGCGCTGTCGCTGAGGTTATGATCGAGCGTGATCTTTTTCCGTTCTTCGATCTTGCCTATCAAGGCTTCGGCAACGGTTTGGACGAAGACGCGGCTTCTGTTCGTCTCTTCGCCGGAAAGGTTCCTGAACTCGTCGTCGCAACCTCATGTTCAAAGAACTTCTCGGTGTATCGCGACCGGGTGGGCGCCGTCATCTTGATGGGAAAAGATGCTGAAGCTGCCCGCATCGCAGGTAGCCAGGCCCTTGCTACAACGCGCGTCCTCTACTCGATGCCGCCGGATCATGCGGCAGCCATCGTTCGCATGATCCTTGAAGATGATGCATTACGCGCCGACTGGAAATCCGAGCTCGAGACCATGCGCCTGCGCATGCTCAACTTGAGATCGGGCTTTGCCGATGCGCTTCGTCGCCAGTCGAACTCTGCCCGATTTGATTTTGTCGCCCAGCATCGAGGTATGTTCTCTCGCCTCGGTCTAACCGAAGAGCAGGTCGAACGCTTGCGGAACGACTTCGCGGTCTACATGGTCGGCGATTCCCGGTTCAATGTCGCGGGGCTGAAGGAAGATCGTCTCGATGACCTCGCGAAAGCGGTGGTTGCGGTCCTTTGATAGGAGGATCAAATTATCCGCGTGGAGCAAGTTAGGTCCCAAGCGCTGTGGCGCTACCGCCTGATGCCGAGGAGGTTTACGTCCCAAAGAGGTAATATATGATGCGATCAGGCAATTTTGAAAGCGGCTTTTTTTCCCTGGCTCGCCACGAAGGAATCGCGGTCGGCATTACGTTCGTTATCAATGAACCAAGACGCGATCGGCCTGGCGCTAATCACGGAACGAAGTTGCAGCGTTTGTAAAGTTGTCAAACAGGAACAGGATGGGATTACCGAGCATGGACAGCAAATTTCATCAACCAGTCGACGGTGCTCAAGTACCTCGTTTTGCTGGGCACGCGACCTTTATGCGGCTGCCTGCCGTCGCATCGGCGGCTGGTCTTGATATAGCGCTCGTCGGTATTCCCTGGGATGGCGGAACAACCAACCGTGCCGGTGCCCGCCACGGTCCGCGCGAAGTGCGCAACCTCTCGAGCCTTATTCGCAGCACCCATCCTGTCTTCAAGACGGAGCCTTTCAAGGTCACCAATGTCGCTGACGTTGGTGACGTTTCCGTCAACCCTATCGACCTTCTGGATGGCCTCAAGCGAATTGAAGAGGGAATTTCCGAAATCGTCAGCCATGGGGCACTCCCGCTTTCCGTTGGCGGCGACCACCTGACGACCCTGCCCGTTCTCAGAGCTGTGGCAAAGACTGGTCCGGTGGGCTTGATCCACTTCGATGCCCATTCCGATACCAACGACACTTACTTCGGTACTAACCCTTACACACACGGGACGCCCTTCCGCCGTGCCATCGAAGAGGGTCTGCTCGATCCTCACCGCATCGTTCAGATTGGCATTAGAGGGTCCATCTATGAGCCCGGCGAACACGACTGGGCCAAGGCCCAAGGCGTTCGGATCATTTACATGGAGGAGTTCATCGAGAGAGGAGCTCAGTCCGTTATCAAGGACGTCAAGGATATCATTGGCACATCGCCGGCCTATCTCACCTTCGATATCGACTCCATTGATCCTTCCATGGCGCCGGGCACCGGGACACCGGAAATAGGCGGCTTCACGACAAGGGAAGCTCAGCAGCTCATCCGTTTGTTAGACGGCGTCAATCTCGTCGGTGCGGATGTAGTAGAAGTCGCTCCCCCGTTTGATCTGGTCAACATGACCTCAATCGTCGGTGCCACCATGATGTTCGAAATTCTTTGCATCATGGCCAGACAGATCGAACGCGGGCGCTAGTGGCGCCCACCAGTCCTTCGCCCCTCCGAGCTACTGTGTTGCGATTTTGTAGGCTAATCTCTCATGCCGAAATCTAGAGCCTTTAGGTTCACGGAGCTTTATTATCTATTTTCCGAGTTTGGTACTAAGTCGTATTCCACACCAAGGGCAATTACTAATCACCGTCCCGTTATTAGTCCCTTTGCCACTAGCTAGAAAATACACACCAGCATCTTTAACAACAGCCTTTCCGCCTGAAGCTGAACAAGCATGTGCTATGTGAACACATGGATGCCCGTCAGCAGACCGAAAGATATGTGGGGTTGCGTACGCGCTTACATTATATGGATACTTGAGACATCTACAACGTTCTCAGCACTTTGGAATCCTTGAGGCTAAATCTAATATGGCGTCTGACGATCCGATCCGATTGGTCTACAACCCGGACGAAGCTCAAATACCTGACACCACATTGGGGGTAGTACATCAACTTTATCAGAACTTCAAAATGACCCATAGCACCAAGTGGGAAGCTTGGTATGAGAACAGGATTCAGGTCGAAACCCTTACGGCAGCTTGGGTTGGTGCATTCGTATTTCTAGGAACGTTTATTGCGATACGCTCGTGGTGGGACTCGATTTTCGTAGTTTTGATCACGACTCCGTTCGCGGCTCTGGCGATGTATTTTACAGCCGTCCGGTATGGCAGAGCGCGACAATCGGCTTTCTCCGCGAAGTTCGTTGAATATCAAGTGAAGTTCGATAAAGAGTTCAACAAGAGTATTGAGGTCGAACTTTCTTCTGCCGGTTTCAGACAAACCACGACAACACATTCCTGCACATTGTCGTGGATAGAGTGCCACCTTGCACTAACGCAACCAGAACACCTGGTTCTTGTTTTTCAGACCGCCGTCGTCGCCATCCCTAATCATCTCCTTCCATATCCTCCAAAGGAGATAACGGAGTTAATTCTCCGCTGGACCGATCAAACGATGGAAGAACTGAATAAGAAGAAAACTCAGGAAGAGAGCACCGAGCACGATCGTGGCCCAGTATCTGAAAAGGCCTCTGATACTAGTGAATGATGTACAATCAGTATGAAAGTTAGGTGGGGCCGTCGGACGAATCACAATGACGTCGAACGGGGAAGATGCAGAACGAAATTGATCCCGGTCTTTGAACTGACTTTTTCGGCCGTGAACCGTCCGAACCAGTGATGCTTTATAAACCACTGCGCGACCGCTTCGTCATATAACTCTGTGATAAAAGTGACGATGGTTGTCTGCAGTTCCAACATAATTTCTTCAGAGGTCAGTCTCGCGGTAGATATGAACTTCTGTTTTTTCTTGGCTGGCGTCTTGCCATCAGACACATAGAGAGTGATGCGAGGTTGATCATATTGACTCACTCGGATTTTTAAACGACGTGGCTTTCGAGCATCGAAATCTGTCTCGATAGCCTTCAAGATCGCCGTGACTTCCTCTTCCGATATGTTTACTTCGGGCAGGACATCCTCGACCGGTTGTAGCTGATCTCCAAATACCGACTGTGTCACTTCGGAAGAATATTCGGCATAGGTCAAATGTTTGACAGGGAGTTTCTCAAGCCAGGCGCGTCGAGTGCGGATGGCCATTTCTCGGGCACGAGCATCCCCATATTTTCGGATTGAGAATTGGGCCTTGTTTTGACCATCATTCGTCAGAAGCGTTACTTGCCAGACTTCCTGACCCCGAAATTCGGTCTTTCTTACGCCAGATATTCCACTGTTATTCGTCGACTTTAACAGAACCGCCTGTTCGTGATTTGTCCGTGGCGGCAGGGCCGAGATGATTGCATCCCGAAAGGCCACGGCTTCGGCGAGACTGGCCTGTTCCGAGCCATATATGCTGTCTTTGAATGTACGCCTGATAAGACGGCCGCGTCGCCTGAGGTTCACGCACCAGCCATCACCTCTGTTTGCCTGCGCCAGTTCACGGATAATCGCATAGCCTGCGCGGTCGCCAGGACGACCGTTAACGAGATCGTCCGTCTTGTGATTGTTCAGCGAGATGTCTTCCAAAAGTTCAACCACCTGATGCTGTCTTAAGGTGGAAATCATCCGCGTCTAATCTAGGTTGCTTGTTGATATACGCAACGGACGAATGGCAGAAAGTGGGCTACATCCTTTATTTTGACACAATCTACCATTGATTTCTGGCGCAAATTTGTTCAACCGACGACCTAGAGTATAAGTAATTCCTGAATTTAGAGGGTTATGATGACCGAACAGCCATCGTCTTCCGATTTCATCCAGGCAAGTCGAATTCTAAAGGTTAAGTCTCCCCTCGGCCAGGATGTCATACTGCCTGAACGCCTGCAGGTTGAAGAAGGAGTCAACAACCTCTTCGATATAAGGCTGTTCTTTCGCGTCAAGCGAGAGTCGCTACAGCCTCAGGAACTGATTGGCAGGCTGCTTGATGTGTCCGTTGAAGTCCAGCAAGGTCAAGGCGACGATGGCGGTGTAAGGCGGCCATTCAACGGCCTGGTAACAGCTCTTGACGAAGGACCTCCGGTCACACGGGGACTCCGTTCCTACTCACTGACTTTACGACCTCAGATGTGGCTTCTCTCCCAGAGAAGCGATTGCCGTATCTGGATGGACAAGACATCGATCGATGTCGTCGAGACCTTGTTCGCCGAGCATGGCTTGCCAGCGCCAGATGTGTCAGGGGTTATAACACCACCACGTTCCCTCCATTACAGCGTCCAATGGGCGGAAGATGACCTTTCTTATCTTCTAAGGCGATTCGAGGAAGACGGATTATTCTACTGGTTTAGCCATGAGGATGGCAGCCATAAGCTGAATGTTGCAGACACCGCCAATGGCTGGCTTGGACCTTCGCCTTCTGCACAAGGCGAAGGAAAGGTGCGCCTGGCGCAGGGTTCATCTGACCGCAACCACATCACAGATTGGGCAAGGCGCTATTCCTATGTTCCCGGTCAAAGAGCCGGGGCAGACTGGAACTTCGAGACGCCAAGCATGGTGCCGGGAACTATGACGCCCTCGTTGGTGCAAATGCCGGACGCAACAAAGCGCGAGCTTTACGAATATCCAGCCCGCATCTCCTCCGTCGCCGAAGCAGAACGCGCCCAGAAGCTGCGGGTACAAGCAAGTGAGGCAGACCATAACAGGGTATTCGGGGCGTCAACCGTTCGCATCCTGGAGGCCGGTCGCCGCTTTACGCCGTACGAAGTAGCTCATCCAGAGCATGAGTACGAAGAGCACGTGATCATCCGCTCGGTTCACACGGTTGTCGACCGCTCTTATGAGACGAATACCAACGAGCCGGAATATACAAACCAATTCGAAGCGATCCCCTCGCGCGTTCCGCTGACGCCCCACCGCAGCACCAAGCGACCACGCATCGAAGGCACACAAGTCGCCATCGTGGCCGGTCCGCAGGGCGAAGAGATTCATCCTGATCAGTACGGGCGCATCAAGGTCTGGTTCCCTTGGGACCGCAAAGCCAAAAAAGACGGGACAGATACTTGCTGGGTTCGTGTCAGCCAGGCATGGGGCGGCGGTACATGGGGAGCGCAAGTGATCCCGCGCATCGGCATGGAAGTGATGGTCGCCTACATTGACGGTGACCCAGACCGACCGGTCGTAACCGGCGTCGTGAACAATCCATCGAACACCGTCCCCTATGATCTGCCTGCCAATAAGACGAGGATGGTCTTGAGGTCCAACACCCATAAGGGGCAAGGCTTCAATGAGATGACGTTCGAGGACGAGAACGGCAAAGAGAACCAGTTCTTCCATGCTCAGAAGGATCAGACGACCCGCGTTCGCAATGACCGGACCAAACGTATCGACCGGCATGAAGTCTCTTCCATCGGCGGCAATCGTGCTGTCGAAGTCTCTGGAAACCAGAAGCACGAGATCGGCGGCTCGGTAAATACCGTCGTTGGTGGTACCGGTCCGATGGCAACGATGGCTCTGGCCGGTGTCATGGGCATTGCCGGAAATACAGCCGGGTTACTCGGTCAGGCGGCACAGATTGCTGGCGTTGGAGGCGGAATAGGATCATTCGTGACATCGATGGCCTCGTCCGCCTTGGGTTTCCTGGGAGCAAGCGGATTATCCGCAAGAGAAGGCGTGGTGTCAGGACCGAGCCCGCGAGCAGATGCTGGCACCGCCCTTGCAAATTCCGGATCAGGCGTTGGCGAAGCAGCTAGTGGCCTGTTTCCGATGTCCGGTATCATGAACACCATTATCGGCGCGTTCCAGTCGACATCCGTTGGCGTTGCCAGGGCCGAACAAATCGGATCGATCCACGTCGTCAATGTCGGCCAGGTGTCTCTTGAGAGTGTCGGCACTTTCAAGAAGATCGCGGTTGGAGACGAATTTGTCATCGAGTGCGGCGATTCCAAACTCGTGATGAAAAAGAACGGAGAGATTCTACTTCTAGGAAAGAAGTTCAACTTCGCGGCAACCGACCATATCCAGCTTTCGAGCGAACTCGTCGATTTGAACTGAGGGTCGTCAGGTGAAACTCGACAATCGCCTGCCATTTCCAGCTCTCGCGTTTCGTCAATTCGATATGAACGGCGACCTCGATTGTGTGGTATCCATGCGAGCGACATTCTTGCACCGCCAGGACGAAGTTCCGGATATCGCATCTGAACAAGAGCCGTTTCATTATGAGGACGTTTATGGAGGCGACCCGCACAAGACGCCTCTCCTGAAGCAATCCGACCTGACACCTGAAAAGCCCGGGACGGATGTCACCTACCTCGGGACATCCTGGGCACCCGGAGGACAGCCAAGCAAATCTTGGGTTGCGTCGATCAAGGTTGGCGACCTCTCAAAAGAGGTTGGAGTCTGCGGAGAGAGATTTTGGCACCCTGTCGTCAAAGAAAAGTGGGCAGGTTTCAAAGCCAAGGAGCCGCTGCGGGTCATCGCCGACTGGAAACTTTCAGAGCCCGCCGAGGTGTTGTCGGTTCCGATATGCTGGTCAAAGGCTTTCGGTGGCGAAATACCCGGGACGGCTGATGAACAGGCGGGCATTCCCATCGACGTTGATCGTCGTAATCCACTTGGATGCGGCATCGTCTCGCTGGAAATGCCGCATGACACACAGCCTGTGCCAGCCCCGCAGATCACAAAGCCAGGATATAAATTGGATTGGAAGGATCGACCGCAGCCTGAAGCGTTCGGACCAATGTCACCATGGTGGATCACCCGGCATCAATATGCGGGTACGTACGACGGCGATTATGTTGAAAAGCGCCATCCACTTTTACCGGAAGATTTCGACGCCAGGTTCTGGATGTGCGCTCATCCCGATCTGGCGTGCCCTTCCTTCCTCAAGGGAGACGAGGCGTATGAACTCACAAATCTCGATCAGGTAAACGCGGTTGCGCGGGGAAGACTGCCTGACCTCACCTTCGGCGTCCGCTGCCAGATTGGGGAAAGAGACGAATGGACTGTGCTGCGCTTGGACGGCATTCACTTCGACTGGAGAAATGACAATCGTATCGTCATGACGTGGCGAGCCCGGTTCCCGCTGCCAGAAGCCGTCGGCGCGGAACTGACGTTGACCAGGGTCTCAGTGAAAAGCAGACCTGCCGATAACCTTGTGGGGGAAACCGCATGAGCATACCGACAGAACCCAGACTCCGCGACCCGGAATATCCAGCACCGTGGACCACGTCGCAACCTCGCGAGGGTCTTCGCGACATAGACGAGGCGAAGATCGTCTCACTCTCGCCCGACATCTGCTTGACGCCCTGCGGGTCCTCGGTTGTGGCGGTGCCTTATCCGATCGTCGACTATTGCGGACATGACATTGGGTACACCAAGTCTGTAAGGCTTAACAAAAAGAAAGCAATGGTTCTAAGGTCTCGCACAAGCCATGTGCACGGAGACAGCCCTGGTGTTCGGAAGGGTATAAAATCAGGTACTGTTGAGGGCGTTTGCGAACCCGTTGGTCATTCGAAAAGTGTCCGGGCGGAAAAGTCCTACTCAATTCGCCATCTCGACCGTTTCTGGATGAATGACAGGAATGCGCCAGGCGAGGCCATCTATGTGAAGAGTACAAAGACCGTTCCCGCACCGAAAGAAGACGATCCGGTTCCCGGATCATTGAGATGGGTAGGGAAATCGGACGAAGGGCGCGTCGTGAGCGATGCTGCGCCTGAGCGCCTGATACCGGGTGCTCAGTACGCATTTTTAGCTCCGCAGCAGGTGCCTCAACCGACGAATCCGGCACCGGCTCCATTCAGACCGGCACCGGCACCGGCTCCTGCTCCCGCGCCACCCAATAATGTTGTACCCATCAGGCCAGGCGTTCAGATCGGAGAGGCTGCGGTAGAAGCCGGGGAAGCAGTGAGGACTGGCGGCGCTCTCGCAAGGGCGATGAAGTGGGGTCCTTGGATTGGGGCAGCTATTCTTTTCCTCACCCCTACCGACACTGCAATGCCTTGGAACGACGAGGTGCCGCAAAACCCCCACGAAGATTGGGTCTTCAGGGAGGCAAGAAGAAGGATCGCTGAAGGAGACGATCAAGACAAGGTTCTAGAATGGTTTCGGGAAAATCGGCGGCGTAAACCAACACAGGAAGTGAAACAACCGCAAGAAGAACCAATAAAGACGCCCACTCCTGCGCCGAACCCGGATAACGTTCGTTCAAAGAAGGACAAAGACGACAAGAAGTGCCTCGTTGGTCCTTACGACGCCATAAGGGATGCTTGCAGCGCGAGAAACGGCTACGCGCACCATGTCGTACAAGACATGACCTATCGGTTGGGAGACCGCAAAGGAAAGGTTACGACAGACCGTATTCCTAAGGCACCAACCGAAGGAGAAGGGATTTCGATTTGTCTCACAGAAGACGAACATAGCAATAAGGAAGGAACAAACGGTGTTCACGTCTGGCTTCGGAAACTTTTGCCGACTGTAGCGAACCCACAATATCCTGCAACCGCCCCAGTAGGTCGCATTCTCAAGGTATCCCAAACCGCGCTCCTGAACGCGGCTAATGATAAGGCATGTGCCGCACTTGCTAACTCGCTGGCGGAGGAACAGGTCAAGCATAAAACTGGAACGCAAGCGCCTGGGCGAATTAAGAATGCCCCGCTACCGAGCGGAGAGACGAAACAGGTCCTCGAAAGAGGATACTATTAATCAGTGAGGCTGGATCATGAGTAAGGACTTCGAAGACGAAGAAGATTTTGAAGAACTTTACGGACCGTGGGAACCTTCCCTTTACAATGCGGTCATGGCGAACGAACGTCACTTCGCGATGCTTGTCGGCGGGCCTCGTTGGGATGATCCGTATACCATCATCCTGAAGCGCGATACCGTTGATCGGACGTTCAGCAGAAGCGATGTCCGCCGTGAGTTGACGGGTATCGAAGTCATGCCGGACGCCAACAGATCGCCGGACGATGAACCTTCTTACGTCGCTCTCAGCATCAGTGGCGATATTTATATCTTTCATCCGGAAATAACCGAGCATTTTATCATACCCGGGACAAAGGCAGAGTCGGAAGATAATCCCGATATCCTGTTTTTTACGATCACGCCAATGGGTGACCAGTTTCTGGTGGCGGGAACACAGGGATGGCTTAAGCTAGGCCATGACAAAACGTGGCAGGATGTGGCTCCAAAAATCGATGTTCCGGATCCATACAGTCCACCTGAATATAGAATCATCGGTGTTGACCAGGAAGATAATCTCTTTCTTGAGGTCAAGGTGACGCCGAGCATGGCGTCTTTCAATCTTTATCCTGGTCACCCCTTATACAGAGACGATATGTCCGATGATGAAAAGGAATCCCTCCAGAAGAAGCTCGATGAGGAATATGAAACGTACCCAGTCCTTACCAAATTGTATACGGGTAAGCCTGGAAACTGGAAGAAGCATGATCTTCCTGATCGTATCGCCGAGGTGAAACAAGATTCGGCCAGTCTTTCAAACGTCTGCAGGGACAAGCAAGGATTTTACTACGTCCTGGGCGACAAGGGACTGATTATGAAGGGAAGCGCCGCGACGGGCTTCAGCGACATCTCCTTTGCTGGGGACAGGAACACACGGATCAGCTTCGGCGAATTTCTCGGTGACAGAATGATCGTCACCACCCATGACGGCGTGTCCCAGTTCGACGGTCACATGCTGTCGCCGTTCGTTCCCAAGATCAAGGTTAACAGCCCTCCTTATCTCGTTCAAACCAGCAACCTGCAGATCGAGGGAGGCAAAGCATATCTCTTCGATTATCAGCTTCGATATTTCTGGACGGATGGGGCCACCTGGGGGCAGTACGATATTCCAAAGGAACTGAGCGAGCGGCCGTTCAAAGGTAACCCTCCTCGTAAATAAGGCTGGGAAAATCCGCGTGGGCCACTGTTCGGTTGCTCAGTCCATAAAGCAGCCGAGCATCAAAGGCGAAAGCTAAAGCGGCTGCAACAATGAAGCGGAGCCTACTCCGTGTTGAATAGCGCAGTAGAAGACGACGACAGAACAGGCTCGGAGAACTCACCTTAACCGTAACCGCTGTTCCACTCCCACATTGTCGTTTTCCGCCTGATTTGTGATCGAGGTTTCAGTGGATAAAGAACGGGAGTTTCTCTATGGAGACCTCATCAGAGTTTCTCACAACCAGAGAGCCTCGACGTGAGATTCACCGAGATTGGCCTGATGAGATCAAGGCGAAGATCGTTTCGGAAAGCTTGAGGCCTGGCGCGACGGTCAAGGAAGTTACCCAGAGATAGGGGTTGCGAGCCAAGAGCCTTAACACTTGGCGGACGATGGCGCGGCAGGGCAAACTGATCCTGCCAGCACCTGAGGACCCGCTAGACTTCGCGACGGTGATCGTTGATCCACCAGTTTCTGAGCATCGGCCGAAAGCGATTGGCAAGAGCTATGCGGCCACAGCTTCTCAGCCTCGATGACACCTGCCGCGCAAAGCAGACGACAATTGCCTCCAGGAACTGCGGTGGATCTATGATCGCCGGGAATTGTCAGAGGCCAAGAGCGATCTCGCTGCTTGGCTGAGGAAATGGTCACCGCGATATCCCAAACTCGCCAGCTGGGCGGAGGAGACCATCGAGGAGACGTTCACCTTTTACAGGCTGTCTCGCCAGCACCACAAACACATGAGGTCAACGAACATGCTCGAGCATTTCAACGAGGAGATCAAACGCAGGAAGATCGTGCTACGTATCTTTCCCAACAAAGACAGTTGCCTAAGCCTCATCCGCTTGCTCGGAGGAAAATAACGTCGTATGGGCAAAGATCACGGAAAGCGGCTCACGCGATAAGGCTTTGGTGATTTTCCATCATTGGAACGCCACCGGTCGCAATCGGCAAATCGCGAAATGTTTGTCGCAGAGCGGAATTGCAGTAGTCGAGATTGCCATGCCCTATCACATGGCGCGGAGCCGTCGCGGCTCGCTTTATGCTGATTACATGCTCAGCGCCGGCCTCTGTCGAACCATCCAGTCTATCAAGCAGGCAGTATGGCATGGGCGAAAGCTAGTTGAGTGGCTGAAGTCTGAAGGCTACCGAGACATATCGGTCCTCGGCATGAGCCTCGGTTCGTGGGTTGCGGGCTTGGTCGCGGCACATGAGCCGGCCGCAAGAGCCTTGAGCCTGCGCTCAGCCTTGCCGATCTGCGCAAAGCTTGGGCTCCTGAACCTGAAGGAGGGACACGGTTGTTTTGCCCGAGCTGTCGCAGCGCCTCATCCAGAAGCTGGCCGACGCCGGAACTAATCCGAGGGTTCTAGACCTCAACTGCGGGCATTACTCGCTCAGTATGCCGCCCTACATTCTGATGGCGGGCTAGAGGCTCAGGAGGTTCTTCAAGCGGTCTCGGACTTCATAGCTAAACTTGTCAGCGGAACTTGTGAGGATATGAATAATTGGATATGACTATATCCTCTAAAGGATATGCCCATGCCGCTTTATATCAAGGATCCGGAAGTGGATAAGCTTACAGAAGAGCTTATCACTCTCACAAAGACATCCAAGGTTGATGCCGTGAAAACGGCCTTGAAACACGAGATCGCCAACCGTAAGGGCAGCTTGTCCATCCGCGAACGGCTTGCAAAGTCTCTGCAGATGGCCCGCGCTGCCGGACCATTTGCATCGGGCGACCATAAACGCGAAACCGACGAAATGTGGGGCGAGGACTGATGCTGTTCGTCGACGCATCCGTGATCGTGGCAATCCTTGCCGAGGAAGAGGACCGTGACGCACTGCTAGACCGCCTTGGACAGGACCCAGGGCCTTTCTATGTGTCTTCTGTCGTCCGCATGGAGGCCTCGCTTTCGCTGACGCGGCGCAAGGCAGAGGCAAGTGGCCGGGACAAGCCGGCGTCACCTGAAATGCTCGCGGATGCTCGCCGGTTGGTTGACCAGTTCATTTCTGATCTGGAGGCCAAAGAGATCATGATCAGCGGCGATGTCGGCACAAAAGCGCTCGACGCGGCGCAGGACTTCGGAAAGATCGTAAATCATCCGGCAAAGCTCAACATGGGAGACTGCTTCTCCTACGCATGTGCCAGAGCCTACAGAACCAAGGTTGCCTATAAGGGCAACGACTTCGCCCTGACCGATATCGGTTGGTAAGGTCTGAGCGGTTCCGGACCGCATAGAGCGCACTGATATCAGCGGGGCTTTCGCTGCCGCCGCTCTTGCAGCGGCCATGGGTTCCCGAGAGCAGAAGTCACGGCAGAGGTCGGTGGAATAAACTATGCCTTCCCATCCGGCTACCGCGCAAGCGCCTCCAAAGGCAGTCTCTAAGTTGAGGCTTCCCTGCCTGAATGGGGCCATGGCAACCTACCAAACCGGGTTGGGACGATCATCTTCAAATTTTGGTCCACGACACGCGCGAACAGAACATAGCCGAGTTATGGATAGGCTTTATGATGGATCGCCCTGGGTTTCGGGAAAGCCTGACACGATCGTGAGGAAGTACCGATCAGAGCCAAACTTCGTCGTTCGGGAAACGGCTTCCGGAGAAGATTGTATTCCTTCCGGATCAAGATATCAGTTCAATGCCTGAAGGCTTTTTGGTCTGCAGCAGGCCAGGGCCACCAATTTTCCCTTATGCATCCTGCAAGCACTATTTCGTCCAAGATCATCAGAGATGGCAATCACCTTCGGGCGCTAGTTTGTCAGGGATTGTTGGTCAATCCGCAGCCGCGCGAAGCAATATCTCGATCATCACAAAGAGTAGCCCAACTGACCGATCGCGGCATTCGCCCGTTTGCCAAGATTGATATAGAGCTGCACAGCCCTCATGCGGTCTTCGTACGAATACATGAACTATCTCCTAGTGGTGCAAGTTTTCGTCCGCATCTCCGACACAGACAAGTGACCGCGAGAGGTGGTAACCGCCGTAGGTTTCGACTGAATTGTGAAAGTCTCGTTTCGGGGCGCTTCGATGCGATAATCGGGCGTGAGACAGAAAAGACCGCCCTGGTTTTGAACGGTCGATCTTTGCATTTCGAAAGGGCCGTTCTGGTACTGACGCAATTTTCCTCAATCGCTTTAAGTGTTTAGAGCTTTCAACGATAGCACCAAGGTCATCGGATTTGCCGGTGACGCTGAAAATTCAAAATGTTCATAGAAGGCCTTGACCTCCTCAGAGATCGCGTGAACCAGAAGGCCGCGAATACCCATGATGTGGGCCGCCTGTCCGGTGCGGAGCACGGCGTCTTGCAGGACCGCGGGGCCGATGCCTTTTCCCTGCCAGCTGCGATCTATCGCCAGTCGACCAAGCACCGCCATCGGAACGGGATCGGGCATATTGCGCCGGATCGTTCCTGGGGCTTTTGAGAATGCGAGGGCTCCCGATGATAGGCAATAATAACCGACAACGCGCTCGCCTTTACAAACGACATAGGGTCGCGAGGCGCCGCTGACCTGATTGGCCCGCGCGCGGCGGCGCGGCCATTCATCAAGACTGTCGTGCCCGCTGTTGAATAAGTGTAGATCGTGCGCTTCACCCAGAAGCACCGGTGCCGATAACATTACGGCTGCCAGGGCTTTGGAGCGTTCATCAATCGTTCGAAGCCCTCGCCGCTTGGTGGCTGGTCGAGGACGGCGAGATAATATTCATAGCTGTCCGAATCGACCTGCACGGTCGACAAGCGCGTCTTCGGCGGCCCGACGCGCGGCAGTCGATCATAAAATCCGAGCGGGTTTTCCCGTGGACTTTGGCGGCACGGTCGAACAGGCCGCGAACGTCCTCAAGAACCTTAAGATTGACGGGCCGCTTATGGGTATCGCTGGCGTTTTTGTTGACCATGATATTCTTCCTTTCAAATCGATGTAGCACCAACCCGTGCACAATGTGTATCTCCTTCCTACGGTATTGCGCGTCGATGGCATGACTCGGCCCTTTACCCCCTTTCGGGGATAGGCGTCGATCATTTCCGTGGCGAACGCATCCAGCGTCAGCCCGGGGACCAACCCGGCGTGCAGCCCAAGGAAGCTGCGATAGCCGGTTTCGGAGAGGTACTGCTTGTCAAAGTCGACCGCATCGGCGCTGGAATTCATCCGAGGTCTTTACTGCGATCCGATGCCGAATATCCCACCAGTCTCGATCCGCACATTCATGCTTTGCGCTTCGATGGTGAAGCTGCCGGTCTGCCCCCATAGCGGAATGTCCCCAACAGCGGTTACAGTCGGGCACCATATAGCCCGGCGCGTCCCGCCGACCAGAATGCCAGATTCTCTTATGATGCAGAGCCTCTGTTGTTCCTTAGGCCTGCTGCACCGCTAGTAGATTTACATTTCCAGGACCAAGTTCGCTGATGGATGCTCAGTGTGTTCAGACTAAAGCGCGCGAATACCTTGGGCCCTACTGGCGTAACTTCTTTGTGACCCGAGGAAGCTCAACTGGCCCTTAGTTGATGGCGTTCCTGGTCTGAAACCGATAATGAAGTATTCTGACTGGCACGGCAGTAAAACATAGCACGCGCGCTCCTCAGGAACTATTGGAGACCACACGAAATGAGCCTGGAAGAGCCGCTGTCGGGCGACTGCATTATTGAAGCGGGAACCGTCCTGTGCGGCGTGCTACCCGACGGCACCATGTCCATATGTCACAATGCAGCAATACGTGTCGTGAGCGGCGTGATCGAGCAGATCGCGCCTCTTGCTGCCTTTGCCCAAGACAACGATCATCTTCCTCGCTTCGGATCTCCCGACATGATCGCTATGCCTGGATTGGTCAACAGCCATCACCACTTCGGGATTACGCCGTTGATGCAGGGCGTACCCTTTGCTCCTCTGGAGTTATGGCTGCCGCAATTTCGGGCGATGCGCCAGATCGATGTCCGGTTGGACACGCTCTATTCCGCGATCGAGATGCTGGAAAGCGGAACGACGATGGTGCAGCATATCAATAGCGGTCTCACCGGCGCACCGGAGGACTGGATGGCGACGGCAAACGCTACGCTTGGCGCATACAGAGAGATAGGGATGCGCGCCGGCTTTTCCTTTATGATCCGCGACCGCAACCTTCTGACCTACGACGAGGACGCAAAGGTCCTAGCCGCCCTGCCGGATTCCGTCCGAGGGTGGATCGCGCCCAGACTAGACGCATCCAACATCCCTCTTGCAGATATGATGGCATTTCACCATGCGCTCAAAGAAAGCTGGTTTGAGACTAGACCGGATCATGTCCGGATCAATCTCGCCCCCGCCAATCTGCACTGGTGCACGGACGAATGCCTGCAGACGATTTTCGAGACCGCGCGCGAAACCAGTTCTCAGGTCCATATGCATCTTCTAGAAACCGAGCGGCAATCCCGCTTCGCTCACAAAAATTTCGGGCACAGCGCCGTTCAGCATTTGAAGGCGCTTGAGTGCCTGGGTCCAAACGTCACGCTCGGCCACGGCAACTGGATGAATCGAGAGGACCTCGACATCGTCGCCGAGTGCGGCTGCAGCATATGCCATAACGCATCATCCGGCCTGCGGCTCGGTAGCGGCATCGCCCCTGTCAACGAGATGCGCCGCCGCCGCATTCCAGTTGCGCTCGGAATAGACCAGTCGAATATAGCTGACGATCGCGATATGACGCTGGAAATGAAGCTCGTCTGGGCACTGCACCGCGAGACAGGCATGTGGAATGACCGTCCTGATTCTGGTTCCGTGCTGCAGATGGCGACGGAGCATGGCGCCAGAACCATCGGCTTTGGCGGCTTCACCGGCAGGCTCGAACCAGGTTTTCAAGCCGATATTGTGCTCATGGATCGCCGCAAAATTGGACGACCGCATGTAAATCCTCGGACACCGGTGGCTGACAGTGTCCTGCATCGCGGCGGTCGGCATGCCGTCACTCAGGTGTTCGTTGGAGGTCGTCTGGTCGTTGATGACGGAAAGGTTATCACCATCGACCGCGACGCGGTGCTTGCAGAACTGGCCGAACGATTGCAACGAGCTGAAACGCAAGAAGAGCGGCGAGCCTGGGATGCGATATATGGCCTGATTCCTCATCTTGAAGCATATCACCGCACATTCACGGCAACAGGCGAATATCGTCCATATCACTACAACGCGATGGCGAAGAAAGACTGAAGAAAGACTAGAGGAAGAACGTTTCAACAATACGCAGAGCAAGGTGGCGCTCGTTACATCGCCTGAGACCGAGCAGGCTGGATGGCTCTTCCAAGGGCCGGAGTACGCTCCAAATCGGACATCAAAGGCGGCATTTCGTTCACAGGATGCCTACAGCCTCGACAACATCGCGCAACGCAATCGGCTTCTGAAGCCTTTGCACCTCAGTCAGTTCCTCCGGTATCACTTCTGGATCGTAGCCTGTCAGAAACAGGAACGGGATGCCACGACGAGTGAGCCTGCGCGCGATATCGAATTTTGGGCCGCCTGCGCCCAGATTGAGATCGAGAACGACCGCGCTTGGAGTCTCGTCCTGAAGCAGACGCACTGCGTCTTCCTCTGTAGCACAGGGGCCAAGTACCATCGCTCCCGCACTGCGCAGTGCCGCTGCCGTGTCAGACGCGACGTAATAGTCGTCTTCGATCACCAAAACTGTTTTACCGCTGAGGTCCGTTGCTCCGGTCATGTCCAGCCTTCCTTCGTAAATCTTCGTTGGCATCGGCGCGTCTGTCTCGAGAATGCTCTCGGCTTCGCGGAGCGGAAACTCGATATGGCAGCGAGCTCCTTCCATGGCAATCGTCGTTTTCCCTATTCCACGAAGCTCGTAAGGGATTTTCGTTTCGATCAGCTCCGACCCAAAGCCGTGACGGGTCGGCGGCGGTCTCGGCGGAGCACCCTCCTCGACCCAGTCGATGGCGAGCTATGCCTTTTCCCTCTTTTCGAAGAGCTTCCAGCGCACGAAGATTTTTCCACCGCTGACCGACAACGCTCCATACTTCAGGGCATTCGTGGAAAGTTCATGAAAGGCGAGCGTCAGGACTTCGACCGCTTTGGGCGACAGCATGATGTCGGGGCCGGTCAGTTCGTACTGACTCTCCGAATGCGCTTGTGCACTAATCTCGCTTTCAAGAATGCTGCGCAGCGATCCGCCTGCATTGTCCTGGCGGGTCAACAGCGTCTGCACGCGAGCCAGAGCAAGCAAGCGACCAGCGAGCGATGTCCTGTAATCTTCGACGTCAACCGCACCGTCGGCGGACCTGACTACCGTCGATCGGATCATGGCCATGATGTTCCGTACCCGGTGCTGCAGCTCGGCCAGCAACACGCCCTGGTGCTCAGTCAGCAGCTTGGCCTCGGTCACGTCCTCGGCGAGACCGCCAATGCGCTCCACCCGGCCTTGAGTATCAAAGAGTGGGAAATCAGTATTCCTGATCCATCTGAATGTCCCGTTATCGTGCCGCTGAATTCGAAATTCGTGTACCACCGCTTCTCCATGGCGCGCCTCTCCAATACGCCTGAGCGCGACCTCACGATCCTCCGGCAGGATCAGCGCTGCCCAACGCGTCATGTCACCGAGGAATGCGTTGGGCTCGACCCCGTAGATACGTGCAATAGCCGGGCTAACATACTCCATCGCCAGTGTCTCGGCGTCGCGTATCCACATGCCGGCCGCGGATGCCTTGGCGAACTGCTGGAAACGCGCTTCGCTGTCGCGCAGAGCAGTTTCGGACCGAGCGCGCTCGATCGCCGTCCACGTGCGTTCCGTGGCTTCCTCGATTAATTGGATTTCGTTGTCGGTCCACGCTCGGGTCGTGGCCGTGGCGGCCGTCAAAGCCCAAAACATATCCTTCTCGCCCGCGCCTAGTCCGAGGCAAATCAGAGCGCGAACATGGACTGTTTTAAGCGACTGCCGTACCGCATCGGACAGCGTTCCGTCTTCGATATACTGGACAACCAGGGTGCTGCCAGTGATGTGTCGGATGCCCTCGGAGAAGTCTACGTGACGATAGTTGCCCACCATCGGCGCAAGGTCCTCGCGGCGATATTCGGCCGTGACATGGCTCTCGCCGCGCCCATAGTCCAGTCCGGTGATGTAAACTCGATCTGCGCCGATATGGCTAGCAATTAGGCCAAGCGCGGTGCGCTCGATTTCACGCTCGTCCGCGAGCGCGCGAAGCGTGTCGCTGAGCCGTAGAAGAAAGGCCTGCCGCTCCCCGCGTTGGCGTGCCAGAATCTCGGCTCGCTTGCGCTCAGTGATGTCGGCGAACACGCTGGCAACCAGGCGGCTGCCGCGCTCTCCGATGACGCACGCGTAGACTGAGTACCACCGATCACTGTCTGGATGATATTGCTCGAACCGGACCGGATCACCAGAACGAACGACGGCATCGTAGGTAGCGAGCCACGTCGGAGCCGAAGCCGGTGCATACTCGCTACCGAGCTTACCGGTAGGATCGCGTTGTCCAGTCTGCCTGAGGAAGGCTGGATTGACTTGGACATAAAGGCAATCCCGCGGCGCGCCGTCCGCACCGTAGAGAATTTCCAGTACGCAAAATCCTTCGTCGATGCCCTCGAACAAGGTGCGATACTTGTCTTCACTGGCACGCAGCGCTTCCTCGGCACGCCTGCGCATGTCGATGTCGATATTCAGGCCGACCCATTTCGCGATGTCGCCCCGTTCATTGAGCAGCGGCGCGGCAAGAACGTTAGTCCAGCGCCACCCACCGTCCGGGGCGCGAAGGCGAAACTCGGCGTTGACTTGCCTGCGTGTCGCCATCGCCTCTCGCCATTGTCGCTCGGCATAGGCGCGGTCGTCAGAGTGGATCGCGTTCATTCAGCCATAGCCAAGCCATTCTTCGAGCGTTTGGCCGGTATAGGCTCGCCAGCTCGGGCTGTCGCCGACAACCACGCCGCTGGCGTCAGTCTCCCAGACCGCCTGCGCCCAAGTTTCGATTAGTAGACGGTTTCGAGTGTCGCTCTCGCGCAGGACAGCCTCGACGGCAGACGCTATTTGTTCGGCTATCTTCAGACGCCGCTCTAATTCGTCGCTTGAAATCGGTTCGTTGGCCATGACAACAGTTTCCTACACGATCGCAGCATGCCCGGTTTTTGGGTTAACGCACAACTAGCTCAGATGGCGACTTTCGTCGGCGGGCGGCAGCGGGCATGTCCGAACGCGTAAGGGCGTCGAATGTTCGTGCTTCTGAGGCGTTTGCCCGTCGGACCTAACAGGTCGTTAGTGGACAATGGCAAGAGCAAGTTTGGTGACCCTGATCCGCGACAGCGCTTCCCATCTCATGCTTGTGCTAATAACATACCCCACTGCGCGAGAAGCCGAACTCCAAAGTCCGTGCTTTACCCTCCCAATGGAAAGAACAGCCCCATAGCCGTCCGAGGTTGGTTTGCGATTTTCGAGGTGCAGGAGTCGCTTTGCAGCGCCTCTTGCCATTGAGATCGCATTCATTTGATATTGATCTGTCCTTTGCCCCACCAATGAACGTATGGCTAAGCTGGCGCCCGCGCCATCTCTATCAGCGCGTGCAGGACGGCGCGCCGGCCTCCGCCCCGTCGTGTTTGGCCGATCTATCGAGGCACTAACTGTTTGGCTAAGTCGGCAAGGATAGACAAGGGAAGCGTGTTCCGCAGCATCAGGCGATCAGGCACCGTCCTGCGCCGGCCACCGGATGCGCAATCGATCAGGGCCATCCTCCAAACAGCCGTTCCAGATGGCGGGATCGAAGGCTGAGCGGATTTCAGCCGCCGCCGGTCTAGTTATCTCACCGAGGCTGACAACCGTGGCATGTCGCCCCCACAGGCTATGGAGCAATACGGGCATCGCCCGGTCTAGCAAACGTCGAGCGACTATAACAGCTGGGTCAAGCCTTTCGGGCCCGTATATGCGCGGGCGATGCGTCATGTAACCTGCCCCAAACTCGCCGGAACTGCCTCGCCGATGAAAACCCTGCCCGTTCGGCAATACTATCCATATCGAGCCTCGATCCGACCACAAGCTCTTTAGCTAGCGCAATGCGCATACGGTTGACATAGTCGATCACGCTCATGCCGGCATGCTCGTTGAAGAGTCTCGACAAATTGCGGGAACTGGCTCCAGCGATCTGCGCAAGCGTCTCCAACGACCAGTCACGCGATGGATCCGAACCAACCGCATCTTGGACCCGGTGAATGGCTGGATGGATATGGTTGCGTCCTTCGAGCCAGGGCGAAAGCTGAGGATCGGCGCCAGCCCGGCGTAAGTATATGACAAGATTGCGGGCAACGGATAATGCAGTTACGTGGCTTACATCGCGCGCAATGACCGCTAGCATCAAATCGATACCCGCCGTGACACCGGCACTCGTCAACCGTTCTCCGTCCTCCACGTAAAGCCTGTTCTCTCTCACTCGCGCCGTCGGTGCAAGACGTGTCAGATCGGGGATCAGGCTGTGATGCGTTGTGCATTCATAGCCTTCGAGCAGGCCGGCACGCGCGGCGAGCAACGCGCCGGAGCAGATCGTCGCAAGGCGGATACCGGACCGCATGGTTCGCCTCAACCAATCAACGATTTTGGCTTCTAGTACGGCGTCCGTGGCTCGCATATCGGTGCCCGCATCCAACGGCTCGTCAACCGCCCCGGACACAACGACAAGGGCACCATCTGGAAGGCTCGCAGGCAGCGGGTTCATAGCCGTCAGGCCAAGCCCGATCGAGCTGAGAACATCGGAGGATGGACCGATATAGGTGACGGAAAATCGAACCGTCGCCTGCTTCATATTCGCTGTTCTCAGAACCTCCATCGGCCCGGCAATATCCAAGAGAAGAGCGCGCGGCGGCACTATCACGAAAACCGGGATCAGCTTCTGCTGCGCGCTTTCCTTCATTCCGCTGCTCTCTCAGGCACCTTGGTGAGCGCTTCTTCAACGGTCGCGATGCGGGCGAAACGGCCCGCCAGTACAAGTTCCGTCCTCGCACGAATTGCCGCGGCACTCCATTCGCGGCCCGACACGTCGGTCATGGGAAATGTAAGCGTCGCCTCGCTGACGTAATCGACCTCGTAACCAAGATCGGAAGCATGCCGAGTTGTCGTCTCGCAGCATTGTTCGGTGCGGATGCCGGAGACGATGATACGACGAATACCTTTCTCTGTCAGCCAAACATCCAGCCCGCTGCCGACCAGGGCGCTGTGTCGGCGCTTGCGGAAGACAGCATCCGGCTCGATGCGCAGCGGCGCTAGCGGACGAACGAGACCGGAGGCTTCGGAAAACGCTCCGGCATCCTCGACATGGAAAATCTGAACGATAGAAATGCCGCCAGCCTTCGCGCCGTCGATTAGCGCCTGCTGACGTTCAATATAAAGCGCCACCTCCGCGTCGCGAAAATAAGGGCGATGACGGAACGATTCCTGAGCATCGATGACAAGAAGTGCGGTCTCGGCGGACATTTTCTGTTATCTCCAATGGTGAATATGAAGATATTCTAGCGCCCGATACATATCATGTAAGATCGTATGCGGACATATACCGGACATATCACGCCAAATGCTCTCGGTTGCCTAAGCTCTGACTTTTTACCCAGGCGCTTGTCAAACTCCCATTCCGACATGGCAATCGCAGTTTAAAGCGGCCTGCTAAGTAAGGTTGAACGCCCTTTTTTCGCCGACCCAACCGGTCTTGATCAGGAATTGCTCCCAAGTGAGACTGGAGGGATTGATCCGCCTGCTCCACGAGAGATCCCGGTCCTTACGGAAATATCCGTATTCGACCGCGTATTCCGCCATGCCGATGTTTTCTCGAACAAGTTCTTGATTTTCACCGAACTGCGGAAAATGACGAACGAACTCATCGGGGGAGTAGGCAGATGCATACGCAGCTTTCCGGCCCGTGACGCGCTTGAAGGTCGAGATCATCTCGGCGGGTGATAGGACGTCGCCGATTATCGGAAGCGTTTGCCCGGCGTAGGTTTCGGAGTGGTCGAAGATTTCCAGCACGGCCGGCCCTGTCGCCGTCAGCGGATCGACGAAGGGTGCTCGGAAATTCTCCGGCAGATAAACGGGAAAGACGAGCGTGTCGCCTTCCTTACGCGGCGTATAATATTCGAGAAGGTTGGTGTAGAAGAACGCGAGCTGGACGAATGAGCTGCGAACAGGAAGACCCTGGATATATGCCGCGACGCGCGCCTTGTCCGTGAAATGCGGCGCGAACTTCGCACCTCCGGTGATTTCATCGACGTTTTCCAGCGTGCTGAAGACGATGTGATCAACACCCGCCTCAACAGCGGCATTCGCGAGATCCCTGCCGATATCGAACTCGTAGGTTTCCGGCGGGGCGACAACTGGGGTCATTAGGAAGGCGCCCTGAGCTCCCCGAAACGCTTTCACAAAATCGCTCTTGTGGTCGATCGCAAGCGGCACTGCAATGAGTCCAGCGCCCTGCTCTGCCAGCTTCAGAGCCGCAGGTGAGTCTGGACTTCTTGTCAGCGCACGCACGTGATATCGTCCACTCCCCAATAAGGACTTTACGACGCTCCGGCCCTGCTTGCTCAGGCTGCCTGCGACGACAATGGTAGGCTTTTGATCAATCGACATGTGTATCTCCATCATTTCCTGGAGCAGCGCAGCACGGCGCTCCCTGGAGATGAAAATTGCAATTAATCAGCCATGTGTGAAATCGATTGATTTATGAGTTAGTATCCACCAGATGGATATGAAACGCGTCGATCTCAACCTCCTCGTTAGTCTTGAAGCTCTGCTTGTCGAGCGCAACGTCACCAGGGCAGCTGCCCGGCTGCATATGAGTCAGCCTGCACTCAGCGCCCAACTGAACCGTCTTCGCGACCTGTTCAAGGATTCGCTACTTGTGCCAGGGCACCGTGGCATGGTGCCGACCGCTAAGGCCCTTGAGCTCATTGAACCGTTACGAGCTTCGCTGGATCAGCTCCGCGGCACACTACAGGGCCATGACAGCTTTTCGCCCGCGACGGCAGAACTAACCATTTCGATAGCCTGCACGGACTACGTCGAAGCTGTGGTGGTGGCGCCTCTGATGATATCGCTGCGTGAAAAGGCGCCTAATATCCGGGTTGCGGTGCACCGCTTTACGCCGGCGAAATTAGTGCGGCAACTATCCGATGGCGATATCGACCTAGCCATTGCCACGCCGGATTCCAATCAAGCTCACCTGCGTACCCGACACCTCTTCGAGGAGAGCTATATTCTGATCGGCCGTCTCGGCCATCCGCGAATAACGGAAGGAGCGACCCAATCTGGGTTTGCCCGACTTGATCAAGTCGTCGTTTCGCCGTCAGGCGGCGGATTTTCCACGCCGGTTGATGCCGCTCTCGAGAGAAACGGTTACTCGCGCAACGTTGTCGCGTCTGCCGCCTCTTTCCTCGTTGTTCCGGGCATCGTAACAAGGAGCGACCTTGTCGCTTTGGTGCCGCGACGCCTGATGCGGAACCGTCTAGCTGAGGTCGCATGGGCAGACATTCCGTGGCTTCAGGAACGGTTCCAAGTGGAGCTTATATGGCATGAACGGACGCACGCGCATCACGGCCAGCAGTGGATACGCGAGCAGATCCACGATCTCATGGTCGCTACGTAGTAGGCGCTGACGAGGCCTAGTATGGCGCTACGAGTGCGGGCACAAGCCGGTAAGGTGGATCGGTGGCGTCTCATTGATCCAACTGCTTGACGCGAGCGACCTCTGCAGCCGCATCCATCCGCCATCGACAATAATGATCACAGGACACGCGATTAAGTGGCCTGGGCTAACCGGTCGATCTCGGCAGCTTTCCCCTGGAGATGGTCCGGCTTGTCCGTGACCGACAAGATCCAGCTCGTCAGTGGTGCGGTTGCTGATCCTGGACATGGCCAAGGAAAAAAGCTTTGCTGCTGGGTTCGAAGGGTAACGTTCAGTTGATCCGCGCTGAAAATGCGATCGATATCGGTGGGAACAAGATTACCGCGAGGTCGCACATTTGGACGAGAACGTGATGGTCGAGATCCATGCTCGTTGCCAAATCTTTGCGCTCAAGAGATTTCAATCGAAAAATTCCATGTACATCAACGAGCGCTGAAGGACGGACAGCGCTTGGTAATTCTGGCGACGTGTGAGTTCGCGCTAATCTTGATCTGACAACTATTCGCGCGGCAACGGCCTTGGGCCACTAGTGGTCGATCAGCGGAATTCGCGCAGTTATCATTTTCACCATTTTAAGTTTTAAGAAAATGAGGCAAAAAGTGTCGCCGGTTACGGCTCGGGTGCGACGTTCCTGGCGATGCTGTCCGGCGGGCCGCCCCCAGAAATGGCCCGCTGCCGCAGTGCTCCCCGGCACTTCGGCAGCCCGATAAACACAGCGCCATTTGAGCTTGGACGCAGCCTTTTAATGTGCTTCGCTTTCGCGCTGGATGGGTGAGAAAATGTGAATCCCGGTCTCGCGAACCTTCTCCTGTGGACCAATCCAATGAGCTTCTTGGAGCCAGCTTTGCAGTCGACGCGGGCTCCATGCTGTTATTGGGTCCCACCATTCGGTGGCCGGAGAGGCACGCAATATCGTTCGAGTAGGACCTTGGCCGAGGGTTCATGCACGTGGGCCGGTTACCAAAGCCTGCCGTGTTTCCTCATCGGCCGGATAGAAGCATTCCAACGCCAGTTCTGCTAGGCTCACGTCGGTCGCGGTACCGAAAATGGTTGTCGTTGACAGGAACGACAGAACCCTGCCATGCGCCTCACTGTGAATAGACAGCGGTACTGCGATGCGGGCGACAGAGCATGGCGGGCTACGACTGGCTGGACAGGGAAAGCTGCTGAGCTCGGCATAGAGTACTTCGAGCTCATCGTCTGCCGAACCCGCCATGTCTAAGCGCAGCCGCGTCAACAGGTGGTGCCGCCATTCGGCCAGATTTGCGATCCTTGGCGCCAGTCCCTTTGGATGGAGCGTTGCGCGCAGCACATTGACGGGGGTTGTCAAGAGTACCGGATCGACACCAGCAAGCATTGCAGTCAACGGATCGTTCGCCCGCACCAGATTCCAGTGACGGTCCACGGCCAGAGCTGGAAACGGAGCATGAGCATGCAAGACTGCCTCCACGGCAGCTAGCGCGACCGCCATATCGGGAGTGTCAAGCGCGCGCTCGCCGTAAACGGGCGCATAACCCGCCGCAAGCAACAGCCGGTTCTGCTCCCTGAGCGGGATGGCAAGCGGTTCGGCGAGACGCAGCAACAACTCGCGGCTGGGTGCTGACCGTCCAGTCTCAACGAAACTCAGATGGCGGGTCGAGACCTCCGCCTCACCGGCGAGATGAAGCTGGCTCAATCCGCGTCGCGTTCGCCAATCGCGTAACATGTCTCCAGCTCGGGTGCCTTGTCTTGCCATGTCCCTAACCTATCACACCACCGCGAAGACACCATTACCTGCAGGGTAATCGCCTTGCCTAACCCGCTCGGGCATCATCAACCTATCAATAACTGGAGATGACAGATGGCCAATCCTGACCGAGTAGCACGCGACTATCTCGCGCTGTGGAACGAACCGGACCCGTCGATACGCGATCGTCGTCTTCGGGACGACTGGACGCCTGACGCCCGCTACGTCGACCCGCTGATGACAGGTAACGGCTATCACGGCATCGCCGCTATGATCACCACTGCTCGTGCGCAGTTCCCTGGCCACGTCTTCAAGATGCGCGGAATGCCCGATGGACATGGTCCCTTTGTGCGTTTTTCCTGGACGCTCTCGCCGAACAACGGTTTGCCGATCGCAGGCGGCACCGACATCGTCCGGCTCGCATCTGATGAGCGCATTGCCGAAGTGATCGGTTTTCTAGACAAGGAGGTCGCATGAACACGGCCTTCATTTCGCGTGGCAACGGCCATACGCTCTACGTTCGCGGCTGGGGTGATGGACTGCCCGTCGTCCTGATGGCCGGCTGGGGGTTGGACGGTCGGATTTGGGGTGAGACGATGCTCCACCTTAATGCCGCAGGTATTCGGGCGATCGCCTACGATCGCAATGGTCACGGACGATCAACCGATCGGCCAGGCTATACCTATGATGCGCTGGCAGATGACCTCGCAGCTGTCCTGGAAACGCTCGACCTGACGGGCGTCACGCTTGTTGCCCATTCCGGCGCTGGCGGAGAGGCAATCCGCTACCTTTCGCGTTACGGACCAAAGCGGATCGAACGGCTCATTCTCGTGGGCGCAACGGGTCCGCGCGTCATTGGTGTAAATGGTATCACACCAGACATGATAGATGGCCTTTGCGCTCAATTGTCCTGTGACCTTTCAGGATGGATCGATGCCAACATCGAACCCTTTGCACCGGGCACACCGTGGCGTGTCAACGAGTGGATGGCTGCAATGGTATTGGATTGCTCTCGCCGTGCCATCGTTGAATTCCAGCGCACGATCGCCCTGAGCGATCTATCCGCTGAAGCTGCGGCCCTCACCCTACCTGTCACCATCATCCACGGCGACCGCGACATCTCCGCGCCTCTAGAAAGAACCGCCCGCGTCTATGCTGCGACGATCCCTGGCGCAGAACTCGTTGTCTACGACGGCGTCGCACATGGTGTAATGGTGACTGACGCTTCCAGGCTCGCCAACGATATCGTGCAGCGGGTGATGCGATGATTGCGTTTGCATCTAGCCGCATCATCATCGTTGATCGACTGCATGTCGCTGCAGCGGTGTGTGGTGCGCGGGTCTTTCTGGACAGAGAGGCTATCACGTGATCGCGGAAACCTACGTTATCACATTCCATATCAAACCTGATCGTGTGGATCGTTTTCACGCACTGCTTGATCCGGTACTAGACGCGATGCGTCATGAGGCGACCTTCGTCTGGGCGACCTTGCACGTCGATCCCGAAAGGTCCAACGTCTTTCAGCTACACGAAACGTGGACGGATCGAAATGATGTCCTCAATGTTCAGCTAAATCGACCGTATCGGCGGGCATGGCATGCCGGCTTGGACGACATCTTGGCCGAACCCCGGCGCATTGCTATCTGGACGGTCGTGCGATCTGATTGATCCTGTCGCTGCGACGGCACGACATGAGATATGGCTGCCGTGATGTTCACCAAAACCACAGGCTGGCGGCGTAAGCGTTATCGGCTCATGAAATAGCGCCTTCAAGATTTTAAGCGGCAGTCCAGTTGATTAAGACGCCAAACAGCGTGCGCTTGATGGCGAAGGAATACAGCTCAAGTAAAAGATGCGAGCGGATGACGGTCCGCCTTAGCACACCATGTGTTGCGTAAAAATTCGACTTTCGAGCCGTGGGATGTTGATCGGATTCCGCTGATGGAGACCTGTAGAGCCGCACATTACGAGCCATGGAGAGCAAGAGGGGATGAGCGGTAGATTGGAGGGCCCGGCAACGAGTTTGCGCAATTAGGTAGCAACTGCCACCAAGCATTTGCCAGAACTTCCGTCACGCCGACCAACCGACGGCGCAGGTCGTTCGACACGGGCAAAGTGTATTAGAGAGTGTACTGTTTTTCAGCCCATTCGACGAATTCTTCGAGTCGCTCCAAAGCTCTCTCGGCATCCCTCCGCGTCTTTGCCCTTGAGCCATACTGGACCTCGTCCTTCTGCTCGAGGAGTGCCCGCAGATTGGATTCCTGCTTGGAAGGAAACTGCTTGCCCACGCCGCTTTCAGCAGCTTGGTTACCGCCTGATGGTCATCCTGGTTGATTTCGCCACGAAACTTGGCTGTCAGAGCGTCAGCATAGGCGATAGCGCAATTGACGACGGTCGACTTGGACGGGTTGCCGATATCGCCGGGGTCTGCCACAGCATTGGTGTCGCGCGCATCTTTGAGGTATCCGCGGGCTATCAGAAGTCTGCCGTTTGCAAAAGCCTCATCCTTCTTCTTGGCCGATCCCGTTCTAACCAATTTCGTCTCCTACCATGCCAATGCCTTCCTCGGGACGCTTTCCAGAAAGGAGTATTGCCTCCGAGATGACGTTCTTCCACCAAGGGTCTGCGTCTCTATCCAATCTTTTGATGTCAGCAAAGTCCAAGCCAACCACATTCGGGAGAAAGCCGAGCCGCTCTGCCACGTCTCTCAGATTCTCGCGCACGCTCTCGGTTACCTCGGCGAGGTCGTCAGTCTGCGCGATTATCCCGATATCCAAATCGCTATCCATACTGTCCTCCCCACGCGCAACGCTGCCGTAGTAGAAGAGACTGAAGATTGGCATTGCTCTAGCGGACGCACGCACCGCATCTAGGATCGCCGCGAAGCGATCACTTTCTGCCTTGAAAAGCTCTGATAACACGGGAGCAAAGTAGTGGTCGACGTTGAGGCGGTAAACGCTTGATCGTCCCAATCCGGACGACGATACGATCCCAATCGAGACAAGATCGATCAATGCCCTTCTCACGCTTTCCTGAGCCAGGTGGGTTTTCCGGAGTATCTCCTTGGAAGCTAGTATCCCTCCATGAAGCGACAGTGCCCGCACCACCCGCAAGTTGGAGTCGACGCCTAGAATGGCAGTCAGAGGATATCGGAGTGCACTTTCTCTTGATGATCTGGCCATACGATTCTCCAAGGAGAGCGAAGTTTGACGTAAACTCGATATCTAGTTTTAAAGCTCGATATTAAGTTTTAATACTAGATATTGAGTATTAGGCCAACTGTCGATCTGGAGGGGGCGGGGATACTCTCGCTGTGAAGCTGCCCGGCTTTCGCCCATTGATTACATCGAGTTTGGTGGCAGTCGCTATCTAGGTTCGCGAGTTTAGTCTGATGCGCGTACTACCTCCCCAGAGCAAGCCAATCTCGCTAAATTTCCCCGGCTGCGCCCACGTTATCGAAAAGCGGCCAAGCTGGATGACTGACCTATCCCGACAGGCACGCGGCCTCAAACGACCTCTCTACACACAGGATACCGAGCGCAATCCCACTGGCTCTTCTACATGACGAAACATGGCGCCGGTTCGACCTTGTTGCCTATGCAACGACTCTGTTTCTGCCGAGTGTTTTTGCCTGATAGAGATTTCGGTCCGCGGCCCTCAGCCGCTCGGACGCGTCAAAGCCTGGTGAGCAGTGACATGCGCCGATGCTCGCGGATATCGGCGCCGACACACCAAAATCCGCAGACAGAACGATTGCGGCGATTTCTGCTCGAACCTCCTCGCAACTTTTGTGCATTTCTTCCAAATTTAAGCCGATTTGGAACACACCAAATTCCTCACCTCCCAGGCGTCCAACAAGATCTGACTGTTTTTGGTAACTAGATAGAACCCGACCTGTCATACGAAGCGCCTCGTCACCAAACGCATGACCATAACGATCATTGATTTCTTTGAAATAATCCAGGTCAAGAAACAGAAGGCCCCCGGATACACCCTGTTGGCTCAGCACTTCAAGATCTTCCAAGAATGCGCTTCGCGTCAGAACTCCCGTCAGGCCATCGGTGCGCGATTGAAGACGAAGGGCCTCATAGGCGTCTTCCAGTTCCTGTAGAACCTCTCTCGTCTTAGCCTCTGCCCGCTGAATCCGGTCGGACTGGACAAAGTGAAATGCCGACGCTGGGATCGATATGGCCAACGGACAAAAAATGGTCATGAACAGCCCCGCTCCAATCACTTGCCCGCCCAACAACGGCACGATGCAGAAGGAAAGAGCGAGCGAGGCCAACATCGAGCATAGTCCAGTCACCAACGACTTCTGAATAATGCGACGCATACTCACCACCGGCAAAATAGAAGTGTCTATGGACCTCAGCCATTAAAAGTCGGCTAACATATTGTTTCTTCCAGCATGCTGGCCCGAGTTTAACCTCCCAAAAACGCATTCTTCAAACTAATGGCCAACTTGCAAGGCCAGGCAGAACGAAAGATCACTTTATTATTAAAGGAGGAAAGAGCGATCACCGGCTAATCGATGGTCGTTAATAGTGCTTAACGATCTTCGCAATTAGCTCAGAGCCTTCAAGGCGACATGGAAGGGATGCCGCCACGACGAGACAAACCGCGCGTTTATCGACATTCAACGATCTGGAAGCTGACATCACTAGGAAAACAGAAGCTGCGAAAACCGAAAACACGGAAGATGCGATTTCGGTGCTTGGTTTTGAAAGCTATGAGACTATGCACCGTATTCTTTCGTCCTCGCGGCTCGACAATGTTAGGCTCTGACCGCGCAGGGACTGCTTGCAATCCGAGAAGTGACACGGCGCGTGAACCGCGATGCGCAGGCCATTCATCTGACGTTACAACGCTGATCAATAGCGGTGTGATTGATCGTCATAAAACATTCTTTAATTTCAGTATGATAGAATTCGCTTTGAATTTTATGTGACAGCGAAAACAGCGGCGTGACCTCCTCGTCGATGTCACGCCGACCGGCATCACCCTGCTTCTTTGCCTCCACAAGTCTGCTCCTTCCAGATATTGCCGAGCTCGATAGGGAACGGCTTGTCTATGCTTCCCTGGCGAAAAGTTCGACAGCGAATACCTTTAACAGCGCTACCTCACCCATCGTCAGTTGCGTAGGATGGCCGTTGTGGTTGAGGAGCTGCCGTGTTTTCGATGTGAAGTTCCCATCCGTTGAACCGAAACTCGCAGTGCCGCCCAAAGCACGAATTCAAGCGGCCACCGGCCAGTCTCTGCCCAGGCCGGCGCCCGAGGCACTGCCGCTGAAATTCGTGCTCCCATATCCATTTTTCGAAGAGACGGCGCAAACTGGCTATCGATACGGCAGGCCTTCAGCCATTACAACGATACTGCCCGGAAGAGCGGCACGGCGTCTATAACGGCAGCACCGGCCACTCCGTCCATCATCGCATGGCCGCCCCGCCTTTTCGGCGTGGTGTGATCGCATCACGCAGTCAGGCGGCAAGAGCTCATTCACCGCCTTGAAGATAGGGTTCGTTGGTGACGCGTAGCAGCACTTCCATGCGGTTGCTGGCGTTGAATTTGGCGAGGACGGAGGAAACCTGATGTTCGATTGTGCGCAGCGACCGTGAGCAATGCAGGGCGATCTCCTTGTTGCTCAGCCCCTGCACCAGCAATGACAGAACCTTCTGTTCGGACGCGGTGAGCCCCAGCGGATGCCGGCGCGCCGACGCGTAAGGTCCCCGCGGTGCCTTCGGGACGCCGCGTGTGAGGCCCGCCTGCTGCGCACGCCGGCGCGCGAGTGCCGCGGCCGGCTTGGCACCAAGATCATCCAGAATTGCAATGGCTTGTGGCAGGCTGGAACCGCCGCTGTGCATCAGCACAAGCGCGGCCTCGTAGGGTTGTTTGAGCAACTGCCAAATGCGGCTGGCACCCGCCTCATCGCCTTGAAGCTCCGCCAGCCTTGGGCCAGGCAGGGCATCCGTGACCAGCCCCGACGGTATTGGCAGTCCGCAGCGGCGGCGCCAGACGAGAAGTTCGCCTAGGTCCCAGCCCGAAAGCTCGGGCACTCGAAAGGCATCCAATGCCTGAATCTGCGCCTCAGCGCCCGAGCGGTCGTCACGCAACCAGGCGAGTTCGGTGAGTGAAAGTCGGACGGGAATGATCCTTTGCGGCTCGCCGGTGCTCAGGCCTTCCTCCAGTGCACGCTGCAGCAAGTCGAGTGCGCCAGCGACGCCGAGCCTCGCATGAACCCGACCCAGGACGGAGAGCGCCGGCAGCCGCATGACGCGCGGCAGGCTGGGTTTTTGCACCACCCGGTTGGCGATCGTCTCAGCCTCGTGAAAGCGGCCCTGCTCCATGCGCAACTGGGCCTGGTGCCCGAGCAGATAATGAGTGGCCGAATCCAGATCGTGGCGGGCGCAGAAAGCGATACCTTCGGCCATAAGGGCATCCGCCGCGTCAAAGGCTCGCTCGATCATCAGGCATTCGGAATAGTTTGTGTAGCCTCGTGAGGCATGATCGTGAAAGCCATGATCGAGCGCGATGCTTAGACTTTCCTCCAGCAACTTGTCGCCGTCGGGACCGCGGGTAATCATCAGCGCGGTTCCGACATTGTTGAGCGCATGCGCCCTTATTTCGGCGCGCCCGAGCTCATCTGACAGCTCGATAGCGCGACGCCCCCATGCAATTGCATCCTCGAAGCGGTCCTGCAGCATCAGGAATTGGGATCTGGTGCTGAAGGCAAGGGCGAGTTCAGCGCTCGGCGGCAGCACTTCCAGCTCCCCGACGGCCTGTTCGGTATAGTGGAAGGCGCGATCCGTCTCGCCATGCCGCCAGTGAAGCCGCGCCAGGCGGCACAGGTTGAGCCCCACCTTGTCGATCCGTCCGAGCGAACGCCACAGAGTGATTGCCTGCTTATAGGCCTCGATCGTCTCTTCAGGTGCGCCGACGCTTGCCAGAAACGTCTCATGCGCCCAATTCTCGTAGAGCTGTGCAGCGATATCAGGGGAGGCCAAAGCGACGTGTCGGATAGCCTCGCGCAGATAATTTGCCGCCTGCTGATGCGCGCCCATGGCCGCGGCGCGCGCGGCGAGCGAGGGACCGAGAGCGAGAACCGCCTGCGCGTCGCCCGAAAGCGTCAGATGATGGAGCCGCTGCGCCATGAGGGTCGTGTCCGTCTGTGCCTGGGGCAGCTCGGCAAGCACCCGCGCGATGCGGATGTGGAATTCACGGCGGACCACAGGCGAGAGCCGGTCCTCGGTCGCCTGACGCGCCAGTTCGTGACGGAAGATCAGGACTCCTTTCTCGTCGGAACGTAGAAGGCCTCGTTCCAAGCACTCCTCCGCGAGGTGTTCGCCCGCGGTTCCAGCGAGAGCTTCGACGAAGGCGCGCGTGGCGCCGCTGGGCAACAGGCTGAACAGGTCAAGGAAATCCCGCAGGGGAGCGGGCAATCTCGACCAGCGGGCCATCACCGCATCGCGCACTGAAGCCGGGGGCTGTCCCGTAGCGCCCATGCCATCGGCGAGAAGTTCGGTGACGAAGAAGGGATTGCCGAGCGTGGCCCGATAGATCGCCTCGCCCTTTTCCGGGTGACCGGCAAGCGCCGTCACGGCCGCTTCGGACAAGGCGGGCAGCACCAGGCGTACTGCGGATGGCAGGTCGCCGAGCACTTTGTTGACCGCGTGTTCGTGCTCCAGCTCGCCGCTGCGGATGGTGACGATCACAAGCACGCGCAGTAACGAGATGCGGCGCCCGAGGAAACGAATTAGGTCAAGCGTGGCTTGGTCTGCCCAGTGCAAATCCTCAATGACAAGGATCGTCGGCGAAAGTAGGCGCATTAGCCGCTTGAGCAGCGAGGCGAAAATAGCATCCTGGGGCGAACCCTTGGCGACCATTTCGCCCAGTTCGCTGTCCAGCGTGGCGAGGATATCCTGCAGCGCGCCGAGCGGCCGTGGCGTGGAGAAGGGATCGTTCCAGCCCCAGTGGACATCGGACGCCGCACCGATTGCAGTGCAGACATGCTGGATCAGGGATGTCTTGCCGATGCCGGCCTCACCTTGGATGACGACCAACCGACCCTTGCCCGCCTGGGTGTTGGCATAGGCGGAGCAGATTGCCTTTATCGCCTCCTCGCGTTCGAAAAGGACGAGGCGTTCGCCAGTGGCAGCCATTGGCGGCGAAGCGGTGGGCAACATCTGCGGCGATGCCGTCACCCTAGATATGAACCGGCCGGGAGCAGGGAAAGAAGGCATGACATCTGGAACTTGTTGCGGTGGCCGCAAGCGGCGTCGACAGGATTGACAGGAAGACGAGCGTCGGGCGAACCATCGAATTTCCCTGGGAGCGCGGGCGAACTACTTGGGCCATCCTTCCCGATACAAGGCAACCGGATGGCTATCTTTGGAAATTTGCGTCTATATTGGGGATTGTAGCACTGTTATTATCCGCTCACATCACCCGAATGGGTAATGTTGCATCGCGATCTAATCTTATCGTCAGCGACAGGAAGGTTTGGCGGCTCATATTATCAGCCAATTGCGGGGCCTTTAATGCACTTTTCTGAACATGACCTCGAAGAGTTTTCCGACCTTGTCGGACTGATATACGAAACAGTGCTCGACGATGGCCAATGGGCGGAGGTTCTTGGAAAGGTCTGCTCCTTCGTGGGCGGTTCTGCATCCCGGATCTACTGGCGCGACGCAACCAACGCAAACGCCGAAACCGTCCACTCCTGGGGCTTCGACCCAGAATTCCTTGATATTTACCGGCGCCGCTATGTTTCGCTTAACCCGCTTTACCCCGCGTCGGTGTTCGTCGAGCCCGGCCATATCTTTTCCACCCAAAACCTTGTACCTCCGGACGAATTTCAGGCCAGCCGGTTCTTTCGTGAGTGGGTCTTGCCGCAGGGGTTTTTCGACGCGGCGATCTTCAACATCCAGCGTTATCACGCGAGTGCGTCCGCCTTCACAGTGATCACCGGCCTCGATTACGGCGCGGTCGACGACCGGCTTCGTTACCGACTTAAACTTCTTGTGCCGCACCTGCAGCGCGCCGCGCTGATCGGGCGCGAGCTCGGGCAGCGCAGCTTGCATGTCCTGTCGCTCGAGGCGGCGCTGAACCGGCTGCAATACGGCGTCTTCATTCTCGATCGATCGGGGCGGACGGTGTGGGCCAACGATGCAGGTGCGGCAATGTTGACGAAGGGTGACGTCGTCAAGGACCGCACGACGCGCCTTGGTCTCACCCATCCCGGCGCAGATGTTCTGCTCGAAGAGGGACTGTTGCCCTCCGGGGAGGCCGGGGATGGCTTGCCGCAGCAACAGGCGCTCATCAAGATGAAGGACGGAGAAGGTGCTGCCTGGACTGGCTGCCTCATCCGGCTTCCGGCGCATTCAGCTACGCTCAAGGCGTTCCAGAGGGTCGAACCGTTTGCTCATGCCGCACTCTTTCTACGTCCGACGGAGGTGGTGCCCGCATCTCGGCTGGAGACCTGCGCGCGGCTTTACGGCTTAACGCCTGCCGAAGTCAGGGTTCTGAACGCGGCTATCGATCTGGACACCGTCTCGAAGATGGCGGAAAATCTCGGCGTGTCTACCAACACCGTGAAGAAACAGCTTTCCGCAGTGTTCGACAAGATGGGCGTGTCGCGCCGCACCGCGCTCGTCAGAGCGGTAATGTCCATCGAGAGCGCCTCGTGATCAGTGCATCTGCGCATGTCGTTCCGACAAACGAAATATAGGCGGACAGTATTTCAAATGTAGGTATCCGTACCGCTGCGCTGAGATCGTCCTCCTGCCTATCCTCTCAAAGTTCGACCGTTATGTTCCGGCCCGTCCGCCGACCTTACCGGTGTGAGCGAGGCATGGTGGGATAGAGGATCATGAGATGCTGTCGGTGATGATCGCGAACGCGCTGCTGGCCTTGTCAATCGCGGTGCCGTTCGGCCCGATTTCTTTGATGTGCGTGCAGCGGGCTTTGATCTTCGATCCCTGGCGGGCCCTCGCTTGTGGTGCCGGAGCATCGACCGCCCATGCGGTTTTCGCAGCATTCGCCTTTCTCGGCGCGCATTACGCCATCGGCCATGCTGTCGGCTTGAAACCGTTATTGCAGTCGATTTCCGGGCTCTTGCTATTCATTTTGGGTATCCGGATTCTGTTTTTGGCGCGGCGCGGTGATGTCTCCGCGCCTGTCACAGTTTCCGTGTCGGGGGATTTCGCGGCCGGGCTTACCATGGCGTTGTGCAATCCTACCACCATCCTGCGCTACATCGCGCTTTCCGGCTCGGACATATCCCAGGTGCGTGGGATTGTGGCGGGCCTCACCGCGACAATCTCCGGCGTCGTGCTCGGTACGGTCGTCTGGTATGCCGTCCTCGCCTGCTCGGCATCCGCAGTGCAGAGCAAGGTCTCAAGAGCCTTCCTCGCGCGGCTGAACTTCCTGTCTGGCGCTACGCTTGCCGTTATGGGGCTGTCGATGGTCGCTCTTTCCCGTAGCGGAGGCTAACTGCCGCCCTCCATATGGCAATCACAGTCGGCGGCGATGGGATGTTCTGCCGCGGCGACTTATCGCGTCGTCCATCTTAATAAGCGGGGTAATCGGTCGGCGAAGAAGGTTAGCCCTCAAAGCGCCAGAAGCAAGTGTCTGAAGATAGTATGGGATCCGCTACTGCGTGTCAGCTCAGGTTCTTCAAATAGAGCGAGAGCAGCTGCGTCTGCGAAGAGATGCCCAGCTTTCGATAGACATTCCGGCGGTGGACCTTCACCGTTCCTGTCGAAATGTTGAGCTTTAACCCAATCGATTCCGACGAATGGCCCTGCAACACCAGCTCGACGATGGCCGTTTCACGCACTGTTAGATTGAGATCGTGCCACACAGTGTCCGCACGGGGAGCATTTTTGCTTCTGCGCCGGCTTTTTCCCCTCGCCGCGAGCTGGGCATCGAAGCGCGGCCCCATCCCGGTCCAGTAATGTTTGACCATGCTGGCCACCAGTGCTTCAATCTTTTGTAGCATTGCAAACTCGGCGGGCGAAAAGGCCCCAGACTGTTCCCGCCGCATCAGTGACAGGACGACGGTAATGTTGCTATCAACGGGCACGAAGAAGCCGATCTCCTCGGCGAGACCTGTCTGGATGTAGTAGGTGCGATAATATTCGCTGGAGAAAAACCTGTCCGGCGCCAGTTCGCGCATCCGGAAGACACCTTCCTTCCGTTCGCGGGCGGTATGATAGAACGGGTCGAGCAGATAGGGACCGGCCTGGTAGAGCGTTACAAAAACGACGTGCTCGTCGCGATCGAAGGTGCTGTAGACATCGATCGGTCGTTCTTTTCCCCGATATGCGAAGACGACCACATAGTCGAAGCGCACGAGCGCCTTCATCATCTGTCGAAAGATATCGCCAAAGCCGTCATCCGTCATCGCAGCCTTGCCGATCAACGCATTGAAAGCCCTAAAAAGCGTCTCCACGTCGATATTCACTTGCCCTCCCTCCCCGCCATTCCGCATAAATCGCGGAAGCTGAATATACACCTTCCAGAAAGCGATTTCCGCCTAAATACCTCTTTCGGGGTATATACCGTCGAGGAAGCTCAGGCTTAGTCTTTCCTCAACGACGGTGGCAATACGGCAGCGATAGACTGCCATTCCAAACCAACCGCGGGGAACAGACGTGGCATCTGCTTCGACGAACGACATCGAATTCCGTTCGGTCACAAAGAATTATGGCGCCGTGACCGCCGTGACGGATATTAATCTCGCCGTGCCCAAGGGTGCCTTTTTGGCGCTGCTCGGCCCATCCGGTTGCGGCAAGACAACCTGCCTGCGCATGATCGGCGGCTTCGAACAACCGAGCGAAGGCACGGTGCTAATCGACGGGCGCGAGATGAATGGCGTTCCGGCATATCGCCGCCCGGTCAACATGGTCTTCCAGCATTATGCGCTGTTCCCACACTTCAATGTCGAGCAGAACGTTGCCTATGGGCTCAAACAGATGCGTCCGAAGATCAACGCGAAGGTGATCGACACACGGGTTGCGGAAGCGCTCGAAATGGTTCGGCTCAATGGTTTTGCAAAGCGCCGTGTCCATGAAATGTCAGGTGGGCAACAGCAGCGTGTTGCCCTTGCCCGTGCCATTGTCAACCGTCCTTCCGTATTGCTTCTCGATGAACCTCTCGCCGCGCTCGACAAGAAGCTGCGGTCTGCCATGCAGATCGAACTTCAGACCTTGCAGCGCGAACTCGGCATTACCTTCGTCCTCGTGACCCACGATCAGGAAGAAGCGCTTTCAATGGCCGATATCGTCTGCGTCATGAGTGCGGGACGGATCCGCCAACTCGGTCGGCCGCAGGAAGTCTATGATCAACCGGCAGATCTTTTCGTTGCCGATTTTGTCGGTAAGACGAACCGGATTGCCGCGACGATGGAAGCCGATGGGACGACGCTGAGGCTGTCGGACGGCTCGGCAATCGCCTCCGGCAAGCACCTCGCGTCGGGCGAAGTCATTGCTGCGTTGCGGCCTGAGGCAATCCATCTGGCGCGGAAGGGCGCGTCGCAAGGCGCCTCGTTCAAGGGAACGGTAACGCATCGGATTTTCCTCGGCTCGTCTGCCGAATATGCGGTCAGCGTGCCAGGGCTTGGCGATTTCCTGATCATGGCAGACCGGCGTAGCGTGAAAGAGAGCGACCTTGTGGAGCCCGGCGAAGAGGTTTTCCTCGGTTTCGATCCCACCGCTATCCATGTCTTTCCAGCATCGAATGCATAAACCAGAACAAGGGAACAGCATCATGAGCAAGGATTACAAGGCCAATCTGCCAATTTCAGCCGCTAGCTTCGTATATGAGTTCATGCGCCTGAAGCGCGGTTCGGTCAGCCGCCGTCACTTCCTCGGCGTCACCGGCCTCGGCCTTGCGACTGCAGTGCTGTCGCGCTTCCCGGGTGCCTTTTCGACGCCTGCCTACGCGGCCGAAGATCTGGGTACGCAGATGTCAATCGCTACATGGCCGAACTATCATGATCCGGCAACCTTCGAAAACTTCAAGGCGGCGACCGGCGTTGCCGTGGAAGTCAATGTGTTTGGATCAAACGAGGAAATGCTTGCCAAGCTACAGGCCGGGGCCTCCGGCTGGTCGCTCTTCGTGCCGACCAACTATACGATCGCCACCCATCACAAGCTCGGCCTGATCGATGAGCTCGACCTATCCAAAATTCCGAATTTCAGCCAGGCAACCGAGAGCCCGCGCTTTACCAAGGAGGGCCAGATAGACGGCAAGACCTATGCTGTGCCGAAAAACTGGGGCACGACCGGTTTTTCCGTCAACACGTCGAAGATCAAAACAAAGCTTGCCAGCTGGAAAGACTTTTTCGAGGTCGCCCAGACGGAAGCCGACGGCCGAGCTATGGTGCACGACTATCAGCTGACAACGATCGGCAGCGCACTTGTCTCACTCGGCTACGACTTCAATTCGATCAAGCCTGAAGAACTTGCCAAGGCAGAGGAGCTCCTGATCAAGGTCAAGCCGCATCTCTTCGCCATCAATTCCGACTATCAGCCATCCATGCGCTCAACCGACGCATGGCTGACCATGTGCTGGACCAATGATGGTGCGCAGCTCAACCGAGACATGCCGGAGCTTGCCTATGTGCTGGCCACCGACGGGGGCGAAATCTGGACGGACTACTATGCGATCCCGAAGGACGCGCCCAACAAGGCCGCGGGCTACGCGCTGCTCAACTACCTGATGGATCCACAGAACGCGGTAAAGGAGCATATCGCCAACGGCGCGCCCACCACCGACAGCCGCGTAATCGCGTTGCTGCCCAAGGAGGTGACGTCGAACAAAATCGTCTATCCAGACGAAGCAGCATTGACACCCCTCGAATTTGGCGCCGCTGTGACGCTTACCGATCCAGGCCGCGCCGAACTGATGGCCCGCTTCAAGTCGGCTTAGGTCCCCTCTGCATCTCGGCCTCCCCCCAACAGTGGGAAGGCCGGCCCAGTTCCAGATTCGGTTGATGAAGACCAGCCATGCTCCTGCCCCATGTCAATAAACAGCGCCTGATCACCGCGGCCCTCCTTGGCCCGGCCAGCATCTGGTTGTTCGTCTTTCTGGTGCTGCCTTTCATCGCCATCATCGTGTTCGCCTTCGGCGAACGAGCCCCTGAAGGCGGCTATCAGGCAGCTTTCACTTTCGAACAGTTCGTAAATCTCGGTGCGCGCTCGGCCGCCTTTGTCAACACGCTGATGTTGGCACCAATCGGAGCGGCAGCCTGCCTGGTCGTCGCCTACCCGGTTGCCTACTACCTAGCGGTCAAGGCGAGCCCGCAGCGCCGGCTGCTGCTCGTGTCCCTTGTCGTCGTTCCGTTCTGGACCAGCCTGCTGGTGCGCACCTATGCTTGGATGTATCTGCTGGGTGCGCGCGGCATTCCGCACTTGCTCGAATTTGTCGGCATTGAAAATGTAAGGCTGATCAACACGCCTGGCGCGGTGCTGCTCGGCATCGTCTACGGTTACCTGCCGCTGATGATCATGCCGATCTATGTCAGCCTGGAAAAGCTGGATCGCCGGTTACTCGAGGCCTCGGCCGATCTCGGTGCCAAGCCGGTCTCAACCTTCTTTGGCATCACGGTCCCGCTATCACTGCCGGGCGTGATGACGGGCATTGCACTGGTCACGATATTGCTTCTCGGCGAATATCTCATTCCGCAGCTTCTGGGTGGCGGCAAGGTCTTCTTCATCGGCAATGCACTTGTCGATCTCTTCCTGCAATCGCGCAACTGGCCGTTTGGTTCGGCGATTGCCGTTACATTGGTTGCGGTCGTCGTCATTGTGCTGCTTGTTGCCATGCGGATTGCCTGGCGCGTCGCCGGTACGCGGCAGGTGGATCTCATCTGATGCGCGCGCTCGTCACTTTCGTCTATCTCTTTCTTTATACGCCGATTGCGCTGGTGGTGCTGTTCTCCTTCAACGCAGGCCGTAATGCCAGCGAATTCACCGGCTTTTCCACGCAATGGTATGGCCGGGCGCTATCGAACACCTTTCTGATGGAAGCGTTGCGCAACAGTCTGATTATAGCCATCACCAGTGCAGCGTTGGCTGCGATCTTCGGCACCATGGCTGCCATCGGCATGGAGCGGCTCGGCACCCGAATACGCGCTATCTTCGACGCGCTCTTTGCGGCAGCAATTGTCGTGCCGGGCGTCGTTATCGGCATTGCCACACTTGTTGCACTCGTTGAAGTCTTTGGCGTTATCAATCCCGTCATCGCTACCCTCTGGCCGGGCGATCAACCGCCGAAGCTGGCGCTCGGCTACAGCTCCATTATTGCAGCACACGGGCTCTTTACCATGGCGCTGGTGACAATGATCGTCAAAGCACGCATCGCCAGCCTCGGTCGGGATATCGTAGAAGCCTCCAGCGATCTTTATGCAACGCCATTCACAACATTTCGGCTGATCGTTCTGCCGCAGATCATGCCGTCGATCCTGGCGGGCTTTCTCCTCGCCTTCACCTTTTCGTTTGACGATTTCATCATCGCCTTCTTCGTGGCGGGGTCGAATACAACCTTACCGATCTATGTCTTTGCCTCCATTCGCCGCGGCGTGACACCTGAAATCAATGCGATCGCGACGATGGTGCTCGTCGCCTCGCTCGTCCTTATTTTCATCGCGCGTTTCCTGATGCGCGAAAAGACAACGACAAACTGACCGGGGAAACTCCATGATACTGAGAGATCACGTTGCCATTATTACCGGCGCAGGCTCGGGCATTGGTAGAGCCGGCGCACAGATCATGGCGCGCGAAGGCGCCCATGTCGTCGCCGTCGATAAAAGCTTTTCGAATGCCGAAGAGACAGTAAAACTAATTACGGAGGCTGGCGGGAGTGCCGAAAGCCTCGTGGTCGACGTTACAGACGATGCGGCGCTTGAAGCCGGCATAGCCGATATCGCCGCACGTCATGGACGCATTGACATTCTGCACAATCACGCGGGTGCGCAAGTCGCCGGAGATCTGGAGCAGGTCGCGATCGAAGGCTTTGATAAGTCCTGGAGCCTGAATGTGCGAGCACATTTTATGGCAGCGCGTTTTGTCATGCCAATCATGAAAAAAGCGGGAAAAGGCGTGATCCTGAACACATCCTCATCATCTGGCGTGCTCTACGACCGCGAAATGATCGCCTACACGACGACCAAACATGCTGTCATTGCGATGACTCGTCAGATGGCAGGTGATTTTGCCAGGTTCGGCATTAGAGTGAATGCGCTTTGTCCGGGATGGGTCGATACGCCGTTCAATGAGCCCTTCATCACGCAGATGGGCGGACGTAGAGCCATTGAAGACTATATTGCTGAGCGGGTCCCGCTAGGCCGCTGGGCGGATGTTTCTGAGATAGCCGAACCGATCCTGTTTCTGGTCTCGGACCGTTCGTCCTACATGACAGGGCAAATCCTCGTAGTCGATGGCGGCGAGACCGTCGTTTAGACTGAGCTAACGGATATCTTTCTACCTCAGTTAGCAGTGCCTTGCATTGATCCCGCCTATACGGTGTGCGACGACTAGGCACGCGATCCGCAGTCGATCAATGTGACCCTCAAGCAGCGTGCGAACATGGCGGGCTAGGACAGAGGTGAGTTTTTCGGCGGCCGGGATGAGGTCCGATTACCTAACGAAGGCCGCCAAGAGCGGTAACTTGCTGCCTGAGGCGATGGAATAGTCAGGGCATCGCTCAATGCACACATCAACCTGTTACAAGAATGCGACGCGGCGGAGTGGCAGGGCAGCACGGTTACTGCGCAACTTCAACAAAGCTGACAGCAAATGCCGCCTTGCGGAGAGCGGGGAGCGTTCGTTCCTTTGGGGAGAGCGGCCGACCAGATTGTCAAACCACCAATATTTCTCGTTCTGGCTATGGTAGCTACTCCCGCCCAATTGGGAAATCAGCGGTATGGACCAACCAGCCGATAAAGGGTGGGCAGCCTCGCAGCGGCAGGCCGCATCATGATGAGAAGGCCCGCTAAAAGACTAAGCATTGGGGATGCGAGAGTTCCAAAAGCGAGGCACTGACGGGCACCTGGTGCCTGATAGGCTCGCTCATAGAAACCATTAATCCGCCGAATGCACACGATCTCGAAGATGCTGGCTACGGTTCTGTTAAGCGATGAAACGCGCGAGAGGCCAGGGCAATAAAACAATGTTCTTACAGCACCAAGGAACGCAACAATGACAACGGGAATATGAAGCAGAACATCCTTGTTAAAATAAGACGATACTTTATCAGATAAGGATGATATACCGAGGTATTGTCATCATCCAAGACTTACGCGACCGTATCGATATTTGCATCGTATCAGGGACTGTATTTCGATGGGTTTTCTCTCATCTATCGACGACATGAAGATGGTGGCGTGGTACGCAATACTCCTTGGCGCCGTTTTGGGGTGTCTTACTGCTGTTTGTGGCATCGTTGCCTTGTTGGCCGATCACAGAATTAAAATTCTTCAGACACAGGATCGATCAGAAGCTAGCGCAAAATCTTCCATTTCTGTTCCGAACGGGGACGTGTCGATCGGTGGTTATGACCCCAGTAAGCCGAGGCTGATACTCATCGCGGCGGGCGGATCAGATACTCGAAATTACGCGACGCAACTCGTGGCAGCTCTGAGGACGACCTATGATGTTGCGTTTGCCAAGGTTCACGTGACACCCGACATGCCCTCGATCGTGCAGTATTTCAAAGATATGACAGACCTCAAAGCGGCGATTGAAATAATAGAAACCAGCGGCGGAAAACCCCTGCCTTTGGCTATAAAGCCTCAACTCCCCGCATCTCTTCGAATACTGGCTCCCCGAGCCTCGATCATCTTCGTGGGACAGAACGCGGCAATCTTGTTTTGAAGTTGGGCTCGCGGTAACTTAGGCACGTCTGCGCTTTCACGTCAAAAGCATAAAAGAGCCTATTAACCTGGTCTTTTGCGTGCTGTCGGGTGATGGAGAAAACTGTCATTGTCCCTCCTTAATCAGCGAACTTCGACACATTGTAGTTCTTGGTGCAATCTTAACCGCAACAATGTCCCGGCGCAAAACGCTAGCTGGCAACCCTTCCAGGTCGCTGAACGCCTCAACCCCGACAGCAGAGTGACGACGATACTGTGTGAGCAAGAGCAAGCGACGAAAGATTATTTGCCGACTGTCAGTATTCAAACGCTTACCGCCAGATTAGAGTCCCAAGACGTTATAGGGCGGTCGCATTAACATTATATCGGGACGGAGGCGGCTGCAGGGCAAGTCAACTTGTGCACCCGTATAGCGCGCTGGCGGAGGGTGCCCAGCGGGCTACAACGCCCAATTGAAGGCCGCTTTCCGCCATGAACGGTTGCCTCCTCACCGTGAAGGTAATTGCTGATATCTCGGATACCTGATGAACGAAGGCAACGAACAGCGCTACGACGGCCGGAAGCAGATGAAGAGATCGCGACCCGATTGACGGTCAACCACTGGGCCTCCGGCGACGTCATCTCGGCCCCTGGGGTGGCTGAACGCCTTTCTGCGCAATTGCTGCTAAGTAGACCTCTTTCAATGCTAACAGAGACAAAGCAAATGATTGTTCGGCCGCTGTTTCATTTCGCCAACCTAGTTATTTCCAACGTAGCTTCGCCAACCACCATGATCACTGATATCTGGCTGACCTTTGGTGGCCATTGCCTCGCAAAGGAATCCGGTCACTGTCGTCCCATCGGAAAGCGACATCTTTCCAACGCCGAGCGGAGCGGGAATTCTGCCGATGAAATCGCCAAAGCCCGCGACCGGAAGCGCCCAAACTTCAACTGAAATCGGCGCGCCGTCACTCGCAACACGGATCAAGCCCGGTTTTGGCGGTACGGTTCCTTGAAGCGCAAACAGTCTGTAGTCTCTCGTTGTTTGAGCGGTTCGGCGGAAGACACCACCGCGCTCTGTCAGTTCGTGATTGAGTGGCATGCCGGACAAGTGTGCACCGACCACAGCAATCTCGCGATAATCCTGGGGTAAGGGCAACTCTTCAGTCGCAGGATAGGCGTTGTCGAATTTGCCGAGCTTTAGACCCGTCGCCTTATGGAACGCCGCTGCAATCCCGGCTGCGCGAGCCTCTTCAAAGCTCCGCGCGAGGAATGTCACGCCGAGCGGCAGGCCATCGTTCCGGAAACCATTAGGAACGGCAATGCCACAAAGCCCCATCAGGTTGACAAAATTCGTGTAGATGCCGAGGTTGCTGTTGAGTTGGATTGGGTTCGCCGCGACTTCCTCCTTCGTGTAGATCGTCGGCGTTGTCGGCACCATGAGGACGGAAACGTCATCCCAGACTGCCCGCGTGTCCCGCTTTAGTTCTGCGATGCGATGAATCGCTGCGAAGGCGTCGAGTGCGGAAAAGCTCCCAGAACGTGAAAGGATTTGCCGCGTGACAGGATGAATGGCTTCGCCATATTGGGCAAGAACACGATCAAGGCTGAGCGCTCGCTCAGAAATCCATGGCCCTTCATAGAGAATGCGCTGAGTTTCCTCAAAGGGCGTAAAGTCCACCTCGACTTTTTCACCACCCATTGCTGTCAGACGCTGGATTGCTTCGTCAAAAAGACGTTCAGCTTCGGTATCCCCGAAAAAGCGAAGTGCGGCTTCCGCGGGCACCCCGAACCGGAAGTGCGGGGGCGCTACGACTGGTGTGAGCGCGACAGCATCGGCCTCCGGCTTGGAAAACGGATAGGAGGGGTCATAACCGGCGATCAATTCGAGAACCTTCATGCCGTCCTCGACCGTTAAGGAGAAGATCGAAAGCGTTTCGATGGTCTTGACGCATCCGCCGCCGGAAACGCAGGCATTGCTGACAAGGCCAGGAGTCGGCTTGATACCCACGATGTTGTTGAAGCCGGCGGGAACGCGCCCAGATCCGGCAGCGTCATTGGCGATAGAAAAACTGCTAAGGCCGGCTGCGACCGATACGCCGGAACCGGAACTAGAGCCACCAGAGATGAAGCGCTCGTCGAATACGGACGAGCAAGCACCGTAAGGAGAGCGCATGCCAACCAAGCCGATACCGAACTGATCCATGTTGGTCTTTCCGATCAGCAAAGCGCCCGCCTCGAAGATCCTGTCGAGCGCCTGTCCACTAGAGGTGGCGACATAGGCGCTTTCCTTCAGAGCATTGGTTGTCGGAAGCCCGACTATGTCGTTGCAGTCCTTGACTGAAAACGGAATCCCCCAGAGAGGACGACCGTCATACCCTTGCTTTTCAAGCGTGCTTGCGGCTGCTAGGGCAGTTTCGCGCGGAACGAGGTAAATCCAGACATGGTCGTTTTCGCGAGCTTCGATTCGATCGTAGATCGCGTTGATCACACGGGTTGGCGTCAAGGCGCCGCTCAAATACGCCTTCGTCAGGGTCGTAAGATCGAGACTGCCGGTTGCGTCGGTCCAAGCCATTTCGGACATGGTATGCTCCTAGAGATTCTTGAGGGCCGCGTGGACGTCGGTGGAGGTGGCTACTGTGCCGAACAAGCCGTTTCCGAAGGTGGTTATCTGCAGCTGAGCACTGTGACGCGCCGAAGATGTGCCCTTGCATGCATCGGACACCGTCAGGCACTCAAAGCCCATGTCGTTGGCCGCGCGCTGGGTGGCATGTACGAGCCCTTCCGTTGGAAGCCCGGTAATAAGCAGATTGCGGATTCCGCGCTGACGTAAGGTCGCTTCGAGGCCGGTGTCGAAGAAGGCGTTATCACCCGCGATATCGATGATGATGGTCTCGGCCGAAAGCGACAGCCGCTCGTCCATGCGCCATTCCTCGCTGCCATATTGAGGAATAGCATCCCCCAGTATCCGTCGTCTGGCAGCCATCGGGTTTTCGTGCGGACCATAACCTCGACGAACGGCGACTGTTGCAAGTCCGTGTGACATTGCTGTCTTCAGAAGATCTGTTGCCGTGGCTAGTTCGGCCTCAGCGCCCAGCTTTGCGACTGCTGCGTGTTGGAAGCCGAGCAAGAATAAAACAGTATCGTTAGCCGACCAGCATCCATCGAACGGCCAGGCATAAGGTTGGGCTGTAACCGGTTTGAACGTCTTGTCTGCGGGTTCAACCATTGGCCTGCTCCAGCATCTGATGGAAGGCTACGCGATTGGCGACGCCACCCCACCGACCGCCATAGGCCTTCAGGATGTCAAGTGTGGCGTCGTGGTTCTGGCTCTCGACAGCTGCCGTGCAATCTTCCAGCAAGACGCATTCAAATCCGTGCTCATAGCTGTCACGCATCGTGGATTGCACGCAACAATCCGACGTAACGCCGGTTATGATCAGACGCGTGATACCGCGCCTTTTGAGTTCATCAGCAAGCTTCGTGCGATGGAACGACGACTTTCCCGGTTTGTCGAGGACGAGCTCACCGTCGAGGGGCGTAAGTTCTGGAATGATTTGCCAACCGGGCTCACCATGAACAAGGATACGGCCATTCTTGCCGGCATCGCCAATACCAAGGCCATGAGCCCGAGTACGCCACTGCTTATTTACATGGAGGTCCGAAAGATCGGGAAGGTGCCCTTCCCGCGTATGAATAACGCTCAGCCCCTCGGCCCTCGCCGCATCCAGGACTTCGCGAATGGGCTCTATGACCGAGCGAGTGTTGGACACATCCTCGCCAAGCTGGTCAACCCACCCCCCAGGTGCGCAGAAATCAACCTGCATATCGATGATAACGAGCGCTATGTTTTGCTTTGAGATCGGGCCACCAAGCGGCCAGAACTCCGAAGCTTCGAAAGGCGTCATAGCGAGACCCCCGTTTGCGCGTCAAAGAAGAGAACAAGGCCGGGATCGATCGTGCAGCTGACCATCTGGTCTCGGGAAATACGATAACTGCTGTCGACCAAGGCTTTCAGCTTAGGGGCCGTTTTCATCAGGTCGCGTTCGTCTTCCACCATATTGGCATGACCAATTTCGATCCCATGCCCGTCCAAGTGCAGCAGAAGGGTCGCGCCGAGGTCTTCCACGAAGCTTGCTCGTGCCGAAATCGCTCCTCGCGTGCCTGCCTCGGTCGCGATCTTCAGATGTTCTGGCCGGATACCGAGAATAACTTTCTCGCCAATCTTCGAGGACAGCCGATCACCGGATGCGCCGAGTGGCAGGATAAATTCGCCGCAGGATGCGGCGGGCGCGTTCTCAAAAGCAATGACGTCCGCCTGAATGAAGTTGATCGGTGGAGAGCCGATGAAACTCGCGACGAACATATTGGCAGGATTGTCGTAAAGCCGCCTTGGCGTATCGAGTTGCTGGATTGTCCCGCGGTTCATAACGGCGACGCGTTGGCCCATCGTCATGGCCTCAACCTGATCATGCGTGACGTAGACGGTGGTGACTGCCGTCATACGCTGTAAGCGGGCAATTTCCGCACGCATTTGGCCACGCAGCCGTGCGTCGAGATTAGAAAGAGGTTCATCCATCAAGAAGGCATTCGGCGAGCGCACGAGCGCGCGCCCCATAGCAACACGCTGCCGCTGTCCGCCAGAAAGCCGGGCAGGTTTGCGATCCATGAACTCAGTGAGCTCAAGAAGCTGTGCAGTGTCACTCACCTTTCGGGCGATCTTTTCGGGCTGGATGCCGCGAACTTTAAGACCGAAGGCAATATTTTCTGCCACCGTCAAATGCGGATAGAGCGCATAGGACTGGAACACCATCGCAATGTCCCGATCCCGCGGGGCGAGATCATTGGCAACAGCGTCGTTGATCTTGAGCGTTCCGCTGGAAATATCCTCGAGCCCCGCGATCATGCGTAACGCGGTCGTCTTTCCGCAGCCCGACGGCCCGACAAGAACCAGAAATTCACCGTCGTTGATATCAAGGTTGAAATCGACCAAAGCAGGGGCCTTGCCGCCCGGGTAGGTCTTAGTCACGTTGTTGAATGAGATCTGGGCCATGCTATTGGTCCTATTGTACGCCGTTGGTCGCGCCCTGTACGAAATAGCGGTTCATCACTAGCGCCATCAGGACAATCGGTATCGTTGAAAAGTGAGCGAGTGCCCCAAGCGTGCCCCACGTTATGTCTTTCGTGCCATAGGCCGTCAGGAGTGCGACCGAGATCGGCTTTGAATCGAGCGTGGTCAGGAACATGGCGTGTAGGAAATCATTCCATGAAAACATCATGCAGAACAAGGCGCACGCAATGATCCCAGACCGTACGGCTGGCACGGCGACCCTCAGGAAAGACCCCATCTGCGTACACCCATCCGTGAGTGCGGCTTCCTCCATGTCAGGCGGCAACGCCTTGAAATAGGAGAACATCATCCACGTCACGAAGGCGCAATTGAGCATCGTGTTGAATACGATGACTGCCCACCACGTCCCAAGCAACCCAACATCGCGCATGAGGAGATAAAACGGGATCAGGGCGGCGACGGCAGGAATCATGCGGATTGCCAGAAAGAAATAGGCAAAGCCTGCCGAAAAGCGTGACCTGGATCGCGCCAACGCATATCCGGCTGGAACGCCCAAAAGGAGCGACAAAAGCGTGGCGCCAACGCTGATGATCAGCGACGAACGGACGAGCGAAGCCACATCAAAGAGCGCGAAGGCTTGACGGAACTGATCCAACGTTGGTTCAAAAGTCAGCCGAGGCGGAACCGAAAATATTTGATTGGAAGGCTTGTAGGCTGTTGAGATCAGCCACAAGACAGGCATCAAAAACAAGATCGTCACAATCAGAACTGTCGTTCGTTCGGCAACGATACGCCGTACAGAGACTTTCGCCATCGGCCTACCTTCCGTTAATTCTGACATCAGCGCGACGCACGACGAGCAGCAGGACGGTCGCGATCACAGCGATGAATAGCAGAGTTACATTTCCCACCGCCGACGCAAAGCCGACGTTGAAGAACTGCAAACCCTCTTTCACACCGAGCATCATCAGGGTGTTGGTGGCATCGTTTGGCCCGCCCCCGGTGGTAACAAACACAGAGTCAAATACCCGAAAAGCATCCATTGTTCTCAGCGTGAGTGCCAGGAATACCGACGGCAACATCAGCGGTAGGATCAGCATACGAAAGCGTTGCCACGCTGTTGCGCCATCGACCAGTCCTGCTTCCAGCACATCCCCTGGCAGTGCTTTGAGTCCGGCAAGCAGAATGAGGGTCATCAGGGGCGTCCACTCCCAGCAGTCGATAAAGATGAGGACCCATAAAGCCGTTCCGGCGTCTGTGAGTAACCCGCTCCGAGGGCCAATGCCGGCTTCTGACAAGAAGAAGCCAATGATGCCGTAATCCGCGCCGAGCATAGCCTTGAATATCAGTCCGACGACCAGAGGCGTGATTGTTGATGGAACGAGAAGGAAGGCGAGGATGATACGGTTGAAACGGCTATCGCGCCATAAAAGCAACGCCAGCGCAAAACCCAAAAAAAGCTGCAGGGCCACGCTGAAAAAAGTGAATTGAAACGTGTTAAGGACCGCCCTTCGCGTCGAGGCATCGGAAAAGATGTCGATGTAGTTTTGGAAACCGATGAACTGAGTTCGTGCAGGCTTTAGAAGATTGTATTTGTAGAAGCTGTAACCGATACCTTGTGCAAGCGGCCAAAGCCCAACCGCAGCAACATAGAGAACGGCGGGAGTTGCCATCAAGAAGAGGAATAACCTGCGGCGGTCGGAGAAGCTGTATCGCATGGTCTGGATGTACTCATTCAATGGAGGGCCACCTGGGCGGAGCGATCTCGCGACTGAAATAGCAAGATGTGCGGGCTCCCAAAAAAGACCGAGCGGCTGGAGTTCACGCGCCGTCGGGCAGACGGCGCGTGAGACTTTATCAGAACAACTTCTTGGCGGCTTGTTGGGCCTTTCCAAGGGCTTCTTCCGGTGTTGCGGCGCCGGCAAGAACTGAATTGACGGCAGTTCCGAGCAGATCTTGTATTTCAGGATATTCTGGGNATCAGAACAACTTCTTGGCGGCTTGTTGGGCCTTTCCAAGGGCTTCTTCCGGTGTTGCGGCGCCGGCAAGAACTGAATTGACGGCAGTTCCGAGCAGATCTTGTATTTCAGGATATTCTGGGATGCGCGGGCGGAATTCGCCGTTGCCATGCTCGTAGGTTTCGGCAATGACCGGCAGGAAGTCGTACTTGGCAAGTAGGTCAGGGTCCGTCATTTCGCTCTTGCGCATAAAGCCACCTGCACCGAGCATATTGAATTCTTTATGAATTTTCTTGCTTGTAACCCATTTGATGAAGGTCCATGCAGCTTCTTGCTTCGGCTTGTCGATATCAGCATTGATCGCCAGCCCCCAGCCACCGACGCCATATTGCGGCGTCATGCCGGAGGCAACCGGCGCCACCGCAATGCCAGCCTTGCCGACAATGTTAGACACTTTCGGATCGGAATAGGCGGGTGCCCCAACAGACCAGGTTTGCATGAAGGCCGCCATACCCTGGCGGAAGCTTTCCTCGCGTCCGCCCCAGTCATATTCAATAGCGCCGGGAGGCGCTGCTTCGGTGAAGAGTTCCTTGTAGACTGCAAGGCTCTTGATATTTGCGGGAGAGTTGAGAGCCGGGTTACCATCTTTGTCCAATATGGAGCCGCCCAGCTGATTGTTATATTGCATCCAATCTTGGGCGACTGCCGGACCTTTCTGACCATTGGCGACAAAGCCATATTGCTTCTTCGACGGGTCAGTCAGCTTCTTGGCATCGGCAACCAATTCCTCCATCCTCGCCGGCGGCTTCAGCCCGGCCGCGTCGAGAAGGTCCTTGCGATAGGCAAGCACGTTGGCATAGGCAGCAAGAGGAAATGCGACATAGCGATCGTGATATTGACCGAGCGATTTCAGCGCCACCGGATAGATGTCATCTAGATCGAGTTCAGCAGCGTCACGCTTGACCCAATCCGTCAGATCAACCGAATACTTGTTCTCTGAATAGACGCCGGCCCATACGATATCCATGGTCACCAAATCGTAACCCTTGGTATCGCCGACGAAATCCGCCGTCGTCTTAGTCAACAGCGTTCCATAATCCATGATTTCGATCTTGAGGTCCGCCCCAGTCTCCTCCTTGAATTTTGGCGCAAGTTTTGTCAGGACGTTCGCGAAACCGTCGTTCATCGAGGCAATCGTCAAGGTGACGCCGTCGAGCGACTTGGCTTGCGTAAATGCTGTGGTAGCCAAGAGAGCAGCAAATGCTGTGACCACGACATGCCCGGATGATTTCAGTCTTAACGATAAAGCTTTTGTCACGGCTGCCAGCCTTTCCCGTTCTGGAGTTGATTGACGAAAGGTTACCGCGACGCCCTATCAAGTCAAACAAAAAATCACAAAAATAACATTTAACAATCAGTGGGCAGTGCGCTGCTTAAGTCTTCACCAGACTGCTCAAATGATCGCCAACCTGTTGTCAAATATTTCGGCAAATTCGAATCATCACTAATAAGCTTGTTTTCAGAAGTATTTTTTGACATTTTCATTGTATTCTACGACCATACGTCGGATCTTAAGCTTATCTCGGAGTCGAAGTTAACGATCGCGCCGTAAGAAGCAAAATAACAATTTCAAACACTTTGGAACTTTTGATGTTTGGCGGATCAACTGAAGTCGCTGGAGTGGTGCCCAATGCATCAAGAACATCCTATCGAAATCTCAAAGCAGCGCGCCAAAGAGCACGTTAGGCGGCTCGCACAGCTCGAAAAGCAAGTGAAGAACGACCTCGAGTGCATTGAGGCAGCGCCGCGTGACTGGGTGCCGGAGCGGCGAGATGGGTCCGGCATGATTATCACTGATGTTGTTATCGTGGGCGCGGGTCTGTCGGGCCTTTCGCTTGCATTCGGATTGAGGCGCCAAGGAATTCATCGCATCCGCCTGATCGACGCAGCTCCAGCTGGTCGTGAAGGACCATGGTTGACGACGGCGCGGATGCGCACGCTGAGGTCCCCAAAAACGCTCAGCGGTCCTGATCTTGGTGTACCGAGTCTCACATATCGTGCTTGGCACGACGCGATCTATGGCGAAGCGAGCTGGGAAGCGCTCGATAAGATCGAGCGGACCGACTGGGTGGATTATCTTGCCTGGTTCCGCTTGATTCTAGGGCTACCAGTCGAGAATGGCGTCAGACTTCTGTCTATATCGCAAGAGCAAGACTATCTGCGGCTGTCTGTTGAAAGAGATGGCAAGCCTGCCGATCTCACCTGCCGCAAGGTGGTGCTTGCGACCGGACTGGAGGGCGCGGGCGGGTTGAACATACCCCGGCTCATCAAAACTACGTTGCCTCGCGAGCGATGGACACATAGCGGCGAAGCAATAGATGTCAGTTCGCTTGCAGCTAAGCGAATTGGGGTCGTCGGTTCGGCTGCATCCAGCTTCGATTGGGCCGTAGCGGCACTCGAAGCTGAGGCCGAAAGTGTAACGGTACTGGCACGCTCTCAAACGCTTGCCCGTACCGAGGTTCTTGATTGGTCAAATTTTCCAGGTTTCCTGAATCACTTTGCTGATCTCGACGATATTAGCCGATACCGTTTTACCCGCCGGATGTTTGCGTTTAAGACGCCGCCTACCAACGAAATGTTCAACCGAGCGACAGCTTTCCAAAACTGCTTGCTGGTGACCGGCGCCCAAATACGGTCAATCGCTATGGAAGGTAACCAAGTTAGGATCGGAACGACGGCAGGCGATTTTTTCTTCGACCATTTGCTGCTCGGAACCGGTTATTGCGTCGACCTGGCTCAAAGACCGGAACTTGCTGCTCATATCGACAAGATCGCAACCTGGGCCGACCGCTTCACACCACCGGCCGGCGAGGAAGATAACATCCTTCTGACCTATCCCTATCTTGGCTCTGCTTTCGAGCTGCAGGAAAAGATTGTAGGGACGTTACCGATGCTCGCCAACATCCACCTTTTCAACAGCGCGGCCGTTCCAAGCCTCGGCCCAATCTGCAACGGCATAACGGGGCTTAAGTCAGGGATCCCCAAGCTGGTTTCGGGAATTTCTCGCGGCCTTTTCGCCCACGATGTCGAGCATTTCTACCAGCTGCTCGACAGCTTTGACAAATTGCATTTTCAACCCGATGGCATAGGGATCTAATTGGCGGCAGGACTACTCAATCAGTCTGAGCCGTTTTGCTGCGGCCACCTTGTAAAGCCTATCCCCTGTATAGCGATATTCCTCGAAGGCGGAAAAGACGAGCGAATGGTCGTGCTCGTCGTTTGACGCCACCGCAGCGCTTGCAATCGCCTGATCATCAGGCAGCGGCAAGGAACGCCAGGCCTCCATAAGATCCTTCGTCGGCGGCAGCGGCATGTCAATTTTGGTATAGAGGGCAAAAACGACTTCCCAGAAATGCATGACCAAATACTGCGGTTCATCCACATAGGGACTGACCAGCCGTAGCCAATGGCACCCAGTCACGGCGTGAAGAGCTTCGAAGCTCATCGTGCCAGCGTAGAGGGAGAGAGCTGCAGGACGGATAAGGTCTAAGAAATCCGGACCAGCTGCCATCCGTCCGAGGCGCTGGTGAAACTCTGGAACCTTTCCCATCGCCTCGATCCACTTCCACAGCAAATGCGTGGGCGCGTTAAGCCCATAGAGACTTGGTTCGCTGCGCATGTCGACCAGATATTCGAGCGGATCTGTGACGGCACGCTCCCGGTCGGCGGGAACACCTTCATAAGCCAAATAGGTGGCAGCCCAATAACCGAGCGAGGCTGCTACCTCGGTATCGTCTGACCGCAAAAGCGCGTAAGCGAGCCGCATCAGGCCGTGTGTCGCCGAGGCCGCGACACCGGGTGCGAGCGTTGGAAGGTACTGTCGCACGGCGGCCTCTCGGCCGATCCTGCCAACGACAGTTTCGAAGAAATTTCGCAAGTCTGTTTCGCGTGCGCGATCGCCCAACGCGCTGAGCCAGCTCGCTTCATTGACAGGTGCGACCGCAAGCGGCGGGAAAGGTACAGCGTGGGTGCCGATATAGTGTTCGGCAAATTCCTCTAGCCGCGAGGTAGTAGCGCCAAGACGCGCCATAGCTTCCAACACCATCGGCAGATGATTGGCAAGGTAGACAGGAAATTCGCCGCTACGTCGGCCAACCTCGCCGATGAGCGCCCTCAGCGGCGCCTCGACCGCTATGTCCGGATAGGGGCCGGCAGGTCCTAACGCGCTTTCGGCTTGGAGCATGGTATATATCCTGTCGTGTTGATCTTCGGCTTCACGGGAGCCATTGTTTGATTAAACAGAACTGAACAATATCAAACATAAAAAGGCCAATTCAACCTTTATCTTGCGCTCGATGCTCGCTCACCACGATCAGTACGGCCTGTAGATCTACAGGAGGTTCAACAGCACAGTGCTGTTGAAGCCGGTCCTGCCTCGAAGCAGTCCACAATAGGGGCCATATCATCAAGTCACCAACAAGCTTTATGTCTCCTGCTTTCACGCAAGTGGAGCTCATAACCGATTAGCGCGCGACAAGAACCTCGACGCCTGCTTTCTTCAGCGCGGCTTCAAGGTCGCCTGTTGGCGCCTCGTCACAGATCAATCCGGTGAATTCGTTGAGGGCTGCAACATGCACCAGGGACATTCGGGTGAACTTGCTTGAGTCGCACAGAACAAAACGCCGCGACGCCCGCGTAAGATAGACACGCTTCATGTCAGTTTCTTCGAAGGAATAATCGAAGATCCCTTCAGATGTTAGACCCGAGACACCGACAAAAGCGATATCGAACCATAGCGCCTCAAATTGACTGACAGCTGACGGCCCACTTGTCGACATCTCCTCACTGCGGATTTTACCACCGGCAAGGTAGGTTTCCAAACCCCTTCCCGTCAGATGTTCCGCACTGCGGATGCTGTTGGTGAAAATCTTGGCTTGTGGGCGCGGGGCGAGCGCCTCTGCAACGAAATAGATCGTCGTTCCGACATCCAGCGCGATACTGCGGGCACCATTTGCGAGCTCCGCAGCCGTCGCTGCGATGCGCCTCTTGAGTGCAACATTGCGAGCAAGACGCGCATCAAACGCTGGCTCTTCTCCATCAAAATTGTCAGGGACAGACATAGGTAACGCGCGATCTGGCTTGACGGCACCACCATGGGTTCGAATGAGCCGGCCATCTTTTTCGAGCTCGACCAGGTCACGCCGCACTGTCATCTCCGACACGGCAAGCTGTTGAGCAAGGTCACTGACGGTAACAGAGCCCACTCTGCTGATCTCACCCACGATCGCCGCTTGACGCACTTGCGCTAAAAACTTCGGTCGTTCACCGGTTCTCGATGCGGACTGCTCGCTCGTCATCCGTTCACTGCTCGTTTCATCCTCGAAAAGCTTTGCGTACCCGAACGAAGACCGTTCAAACACCGCATGTTCGACTCAAACATGTTTTACCAACGGAGCATACGCTGGAGCAGGCGTTCGTGTATAGACGCACATGCCTGACACCTAAGGGCAAAGCGCGCCCTCCGCATCGAAAAACCGACACACAAAAAATAGATCGTCGATCGTGACATCTGGGAGGCTGTCATGCTGATGCGTTTGACCGGTTTTGTCATCTGTGCGCAAAAAGACTGTGCGAAGGCCCGCAGCCTTCGCGGAACGCAGCCCAGTGCTGCTGTCTTCAACCGCGACAATCGTGTGAGGTTTAAGACCGAGCCTGTTGGCCGCCGTGCGATACGGTATCGGCGATGGCTTGCCCTCGCTGACGTCGTCGAGACTGATCGAAAAATCAATGAAGCTGGCGAGGCCAAGCGCGTCGAGATTGGCATCAACGATAGCTCGACAGGAATTGGAAACACAAACCTGATGAACACCAAGCGCCTTGAGCGTATGGATAGTTTCCACGGCGCCGGGCATAGGCACAAGCGTGTGACGCGCGCCGACATAGTGGCGATTGATCGCTTCCATCCACTCTTCTTCTTCAAGTGCTGGCGGCAATCTTCCTTCAAGCAGTTTCCAGACATCACCCATATGGATGCCACGAAATGCCATATCGGGCAGCTCGCTAAGATCGGCGCCAAATTCTAGCGATGCCGCCAAGAGCGCATGATGATGCAGTGGCTCGCTATCGACCAGCGTGCCGTCTATATCCCAGGCAACCGCCTGAAAGCGGCTTGGAACAGACATCAGACAGGCTTCCAGCTTGGTGCAAGACGATGGTATAGATCGCGGTAGCGCAGATAACCAATGTCGTAAGCCATTACATTGTCGGGTTTTGGCACGATCACATCAGAAAATGTCGTGAAGCGTGTCACGCTCCGCCAATCATTCTCAAGACCAACACCAATAGCAGCTGCCCACGCAGCGCCAATGCATGAGCCGGGGTGGCCCGAAAGCCGCTGCAGGGGCGCGTTCAGCACGTCCGCCACGATCTGCATCCATACCGTACTGTGGGAGCCACCGTCCGAAACAAAAAAGCGCTTTGGCTTATGACCCATGTCGACCAGCACCTCGACGTGATGCCTGATAGCGTAAGCGTAGGATTCCAGCAGTGCCCGCCAGAGATGGCCTATATCGTGCGATAGCGTCAGCCCTTCGATCACGCCCCGCGCTGCCGGATCATGGATGGGCGTCTTTTCTCCCAAGAGATATGGGAGGATCGTCAAGCCATTTGCACCGGCGGATTTCCGCGAAGCCAACTCGTCTAGATGTTGATGGATTGTACGGCCAACCGCCTGCGCTGCTGCGCGTTCCCCGCCGGCAAAGGTCTCGACAAACCAGTTCAGCGCAGATCCGCCGGTCGACATGCATCCGTTCGGCATGTAGAGCCCTGGTACGAGATGATAGTCCAGGAACAGGCGCGCATCCGGCTTGACGACATCGGTTGCCGTCAGGATATCCACCGCACCGCCGAACTTTAACAACACATCGCCCGCCTCAACCACTCCGGCGCCAAGAGCGGACGCTATCATGTCGGCTGCACCTCCGACGACAGGTGTGCCCAGTGCAAGCCCTGTCTCGCTCGCCCCGCGTTCGTTCACATGGCCCATCACATCCGAGGAGGCTCGCATGGGCGGTATCAATTCTCTGCTAATGTGCGCAAACCGCACGAGTTCGTTATCAATGGCATCGGTAGCAACATTGACGAAGCCTGCTTCGAGGGCCCAATTCTGCTCTACCGCTCTCGCGCCAGTGAGCCGATAGTTGATGTAATCATAGGACCCGAAGACAGTTGAAATCCGCGAGAACACCTGCGGTTCGTGCTTCTCGATCCAGCGCAGCTTCGCCGTGACAAGTTGCTGGTTGATGCCATTTCCGGCCCTTACCAGAAAATCTTGTTCGTTCCACTCGCGGCGCAGTTCCTCGACCTCCGCTCCGCAACGCCCGTCGCTCTGTTGAATACTTGGGCGCAGGACTGTTCCTTCCTCATCGAGGAGAACGACCGCCGGAAGCATACCGGTCACCCCAATCGCGTGCACAGCTGATGCGGGTGTGCCGGAAGTTTCAAGGAGTTCACGGATAATCGCCCTCGCATTTTCCCACCAGTCGGCGGGATCTTCTTCCGCCCATCCAGCACGCGGGGAAGAAAGGGTCACCGGTCTAGACACGGTTGCAAGAATTGTGCTTGGCAAGCCGACCAAAATTCCGATTGTCGACGTCGTCCCGATATCCAGACCAATAACGGCGGTCATAAGAGTGTCCCGTATTAGCGTAGGGTTTCCACGACATCCATGAATCTCTTGACGCGGCTTGCGTCAACGGCATTCCAAGTATTGCCATCGACTTTGAAGTGAGTCCCGATAACGCAGCCTTTAGCCATGGAGAAGACGTCCTGGATATTGTCGATGTTGACCCCCGTGTTGGCGAAAACAGGGACGTCCTGGACCGCCTCACAAACCTCTCGCAGGTCAGACCGGTTGGCTGGCTGACCGGTGATCGGGCCAGACACTAGGATGGCGTCAGCGACCGATGAGAACACTGCGCTCTTGGCGCGAAGGGCAATAGGACGCTGGTCGAGCGAGTGGGCAAACTCGGCGTTGATGTTGAAGAGCATCTTCATGTCCTTACGACCGAGATTGGCGCGAAGGCGAGCAGCTCCGGCGCAATCAGGCTCCCACATACCCATGTCAGATGCAAACAGCCCAGTGAAGATTTCGCGCACAAAACTTGCGCCTGTCACCGCGCCAATAGCGACACTGGAAAGCGGATCCCACAGGTAGTTGACGCCGAAGGGTACCTTAAGCGAAGGCTTGATAGCCTGAACAACCGCAGTCATGGCAGCAATGCTCTCAGGCGATCCCTTGAAGACATAAGGGCGGTCATTTTCGTTTCCGAACATGATGGCATCGACGCCGCCAGCCTGAAGCTTCTCAACGTCAGCGGCGACATCATCGATCAATTTCTGTAAGCCACCGTCCATGTTGTAAAGCGGTGATCCGGGCAAGGCACCGATGTGGGCCATCGCGATGACTACCTTCTTGCGATCTCCAAAACACTCAAAAACCATCCTAAAATCCTTCAGCAGCACCAGGTTTTGCTATCCCAATGGCGGGTAGCCTTCATCATGCTTATCGCGCCCCTGTGGGAGCAGGTCGCGAAGGGCCTGGACGGCGTTCGCTTTAAGCTGAAACCATGACTTGCCCCGAACATAAACAGGCAAACGAACTTAATCAAACAATAAAAACAATTGCGAACTTAGATTTTGTTGGATACGTTTTTCAAAAATTACATCGAGGACAATTATGCCACAACCTACCTTCCCCGAGCTTGGCGGTCGCCGTGCGTTTCTGACCGGTGGTGCGACCGGTATTGGATTTGCTATAGCACAGGCGCTTGTTGCCCAGGGAGTGACGGTTGCCATTGCCGATATCGATATTGAGGCAGCGGAGCGCGCGGCAACCTCCCTTGGCGGGGGTTCTGTTGCCATTGCGATCGATGTTCGCAAACGCCCATCTGTAGAGACCGCATTTGCAAAAACCATCGATCTGATTGGCGGCTGCGAAATTGTGATAGCTAACGCGGGCGTTTCGACCATGCAAAAAGCGCTGGAACTGACCGACGAAGAGTGGGATTTCAACTTCGACGTAAATATCCGCGGCATATTTTTGACAAACCAGATCGCTGGACGCCATTTGTCGGCACAGGGCCACGGTTGCATTGTCAATACAGCATCGCTTGCCGCAAAGGTAGGCGCACCACTACTCGCTCATTATTCAGCAAGTAAGTTTGCCGTCCTGGGCTGGACCCAAGCTTTAGCTCGTGAGCTTGCGCCGTCCGGTATTCGCGTCAATGCTGTTTGCCCCGGCTTCGTCAAGACGGGCATGCAGAGTCGCGAGATCGAGTGGGAAGCGAGCTTACGTGGCATCAGTCCTGAACAAGTCTTTAATGAATATGTGGGCCAGACGCCACTCGGGCGCATCGAGACGCCGGAGGACGTGGCAGATGTCGTCGTCTTCCTTTGCTCGAACAGCGCCCGCTTCATGACCGGCCAGGGGATCAACGTGACTGGCGGCGTCTACATGACTTGACGAAACGATCGTTGCGGGACCCGGTCTGCGTTTCGCTACAGTACCGGACTAAAACCGGCGAGTGGCGTTTACCGACCTTTGGAAGGTGTCCGGGTTTTGAGGGAACGGCGCGCCTCGCGCTATGCCGGGAGAAAATGATGGCCGGCATGGACCAGTATGGTCCAGATTTCGCCCTCGAAAGAACGCCTGTAATGACGATCGAAGCGAATAAAATCCATTTTAGATCGGGAAACATCGCTGCCGATCCGAAAGCAAGTGCGAATCCACCAAGAACGGCGGCGCCTCCCCTGTGCACGAGGCTTGGCAGTACTTCGGCCGACGAACATAAGAATTGATCGTCTCGCTCAACTCACGGAACGAGTGGTGACACATTTGTAAAGCTGATTTGAAATGGGCCGGCATAACCGGTCCATTTCGAATTCAAAGCTACTCGACCGATGGCGGCGCGCTGGCTATAGAGCCTTTCTGTCCAATGCGGTCGGCGACCAGCATCGATAGCATCATCTCCACAAGACCATTCGCTGCTCCCTTCTCACCTGTCCCGCCGCCAACCTGAATCTGCGGCACGAGCGGCAGCCTGCCGTTTTCGATCGCTTCGGCAAACCGCATAAGGACTTGCGAATTGAGCTGGTAGTCTGGGCCTCCGAAGGCTGCCACTTTCTTTTCGGTGGCTTCCGCTTCCGCCAGTCCCACGGCGCGCGTCTTTTCGGCATCGGCAAAGCCCGTCGCCTTGATGCGCTGCGCATCGGCAAGCGCGACGGCCTTGATACGGTCGGCTTCACCAAGGCCCGCAAGGCGTACCTTCTCCGCCTCGGCCTTCGCGGTAACCTGAATGGTTTCTGCCTGTTGGCGAGTGCGGGCAAGCTGCGCCTTGCCTTCGTTCTCACTGATCTCGATGGTGAGCGCAGAGGTCGTGATCTTCGCCTGTTGTTCGGCGAGGGCTTCCTTCTCGCGCAATGTACGCTCCTGGATTGCAGCCGCCTCTTGCAGCTTATAGGTCTCGACCTTTTCGACCGCGATCTGGCGCTCGCGCAGCTGAATCAGGATCTGCTCGATACTATTCTGACCGTTATTGGCGCGTGGCGTGCCGATGAGCACTTCCTGCAATTCGAGACTGTAGGAGGCAAATTTTTCACGCATTTCATCCCCGGACCGGCGCTGGATCTCACTGCGTTGCTGAAGGAGTTCGATCAAAGTCTTTGTCTGGGCAATGTTTTTGAAATAAGCCGAGACCATAGGATCGAGCGTCTGTTCAACCAGCCGCTTGATGTCACCGAAGCGCTGTACGACAAGCGGTGCTTTCATATAATCGATATGCACGACAACCGATAGCGGCAGCATCGGTTCGAACGCATCCTTGGTGATCAATGAGACTTCCGACAGGTTTTCATCGAGCCTGTGTTCGCCAAATTGTTCCTTGGTCCATTTGAGAACGAAGTTCGTGGTTGGAACGATGGTAATACTGCCGGCATAGGTGTTGAACGCATATTTGCCAGGCAAAAGTGGCGTCGACCAGACACCACGGGCGCCCGTCTCGACAAGCTCGCCATGGCGGTAGGACTGACCGGAAAGATCAGCGCCGCGCTGACCGGTATAGGACACGACGACACCCACCGTGCCGACACTGATGATCGTCTTATCGACCAGCTCGACGGTTGCGAAAATGCGGTTCAGGAAGTAGCTGCCGTCGGCGAGTACCTGCAATTGCCGGCCGCGATAGCCGCCAGCGTTGAGGAATTTCTCAGGATCCTGAAAATTGTTATGGAAGTTGGGATCCTTCGGATCATTGGCAACCGTCGGCGCAATGATCTCGCCCTCAGGCAGGGCGGGACCATCATGAATGGTCACGATACCGATCAAGTCCTCTGAATTATGGATAACGACAGGCGCAAAACCATTACGTTCCGCGATCAGTGTCGACATATCCGCAAACAAGTTCTGCTCGGAGGAACTGAGGTTCACAGCATGGGTAGCCTGCGCGGTGAGAACAACAAACTGCGCAAGATTGATGGCATAGGTGCCTTCGCGCAGGATTTTGCGCTGCGGGCCTTTTTCTCCGCCTTTCATCAGAAAGCCGCGTGCATCCTGAAAATCATCGGCCTCTACGTTTGAGGCAAGTGTCTGAGTTGGTGGCAGCGCTTTGCCATCACGCGCAAACACATACCCGATCTGGCCCTGCGGAATGGTGACGAGGTTGGCGCGATGCATCGCATATTGAAATGGCATAAAAAAATGTAGGCCGCCGCGGACGACTTCAGGCTGGAAACCAGCCTCTCCGTTGAGCGCGATGAAGCCATTCTTGACCGAACCGCGGAAACTCCAAAGCTTTTCGAGGATGCCAAGTCTGTCGTTGGGAATATAGCGGACCACGCCACTCCATCGAAAAAGCACCGCCACGATGATGATGGGCAAGGCGATTTCAATAGTCCGCCATACCATCGGACTGAGATTGTTGAGAGCGTCCATTTCTTCTATCCTAAGGGCGCACGGGTTCGTCCACTCGACAGCCGCCCGGTTGGTGTTCATTAATTAAACGGGGAGGTTGCACGCCCACACGGCCCACTCACGAGAAATTTGTCGAAGCTATGGGGCTGAAGCAATTAAAAATGACCGCACGTCTTCAGTCCCCACTGAGGGACGCGGTCGTGAGAGATCTCACATGGGTGTTGCCTTGATAGACATAACGGTAGATGACGTATGGATTGCGCTCAGAAAATTAAAGAGAGCAATGAAAAAATTAGATGAATAGTACGATTGATCTGCTTAAGTGCCGCGTCTGATTAGAACTCTAATCATCAGTCACTTATGGTGTCAATATAAGCTGGTGCGGCTAGCCAAGGAGACTAGGATCCTGGTTTCTCAAAGCTCAAGCCGAAAGCGGTCGGCTACCAGGAAGCGAATTTGCGCGTTCGCGTCCAAAGCAGAAAGGAGCCTATTAACCTGGTCTTTTGCGTGATGTCGGGCGATGCAGGAAACCGTCATTGTCCCTCCTTCATCGGTGAACTTCGACACATTCTAGTTAGTGGTGCCATTTAACCGCAACAATGTCCCAGCAAAAAACGTTAGCCAGCCACCCTTTCTGCGCGCTGAACGCCTCAACCCCGGCAGCACAGAAACGGGAATACCTGTGTACAATCTTTGATTGCATTTTTACTCAAGCGGCTTTATTGAGGACTAGCTCGTGACCTGTCCCCCCTGACAATTTACGGAGTGACATATGCAACGTTTGCTGGACAAGTTGACCGATCTTGCCGCGCTTCGGGGTGACGAAGATGTCTTCAAAGATGCTCTGGCCCATCTGGCGAACGAAGCGGGATTTTCTGGCTACGCATATCTGTTCATCCGACCAGGTCATACCATTGCCTCATCGAATTACCATGCCGAATGGCGCTCGCTCTATTTCAAACGGAAATTCGAGGCGATCGACCCGATCGTAAACCGCGCAAAGTCGCTGAAGCGGGTGTTTACGTGGAGCGGTGAGGCAGAGAGGCGGCGCCTGACGAAGGAAGAGCGAAGGTTCTTTGACCGGGCTGCTGATTTCGGGATCCGCTCCGGGATCACCATCCCCGTCAAGGCTGCCCATGGATCGATGTCGATGTTCACGCTTGCTTCCGATAAATCTGCACTTGAACTCCAACGCGATATCGATCCCGTCGATGCGGCGGCCGCCGTCGGCCAGCTTCACATCCGCATGTCGTTCTTGCCTATGAGACCGACTGATCAAAACCCTGTCTGGCTCGACCCGAAGGAGGCTGCCTATCTTAACTGGATCGCCGTCGGTAAAACCATGGAGGAGGCTGCCGCACTGGAGGGCGTCAAATACAACTCGGTTAAAAGCAAGCTCGAAGAGGCCAGGAAGCGGTTTCAGATTCATACCATGCCGCACCTCGTTGCTCTGGCCATTCGGGCAGGGCTCATCTGATCGACGGCATCAATTGACGGATACGTTCGGGATATAGCCCAGGATCCTTGTCAGCGTATTGAGGGCGCTCATCTGCGCATGCATCGCGATCATCGCTTCCACGTATTCGAGATGCTGCTTACCACCTGCGGCCTTTGCGGTTTTGTAGTCTTCCGGCAATGCCTGGAACAGCCGGTCAGCCTTTTCCACGAGCTGCCTGTGCAGGCGTATGGCGTTGACCGTCAAAATCTCGAGTTCTTCTGTGTTGAGACCCCGTGTCAGTCCGATCACTGGGCGCAGTTCGCTCGTATCCGAGCCCGTTGCGTCACTGAAACTCATTATTGATCCTCCCAATTTTAGTCTGCGGTCCGCTCCCGACCGCTCGTCCTCGATCGCGGACGGGTCGAAGATTGCACCCGGCATGTCCTACGCGTTTTGGCACCAGCGCATGGACATCCCCCGAATCTAGCGAAGTGAGCTTTCTCATAGATCTCCTAACCGATCCACCCTGCCCTTTTTGTGACTGGGTGGATCTGAAACTGTTCCAAAGTTCGTTCGTTCCAATCTGTTGTCCGCACCGCCTTCGGCTGCAAGCGTGCAGAGCATGAGAGCCGTCTCGTAGGATTTCTCGAAGGCCGGGACCGGCAAGAATTCAAAGCGCGAATGGAAATGAGAGGCGCCGGTGAAGAAGTTCGGGGTCGGCAGACCTCTGGCCGACAGGGCCGCCCCGTCGGTTCCTCCGCGCATTGGCGTGAGCTTTTTCTCGATCCCGAGCCTGTCCAGAGCGTTGAACAATAGCTCGGCCGAGCGGTTGTCGCTTCGAAGATAGTCTCCAATGTTACGAT
>NZ_JBBBVQ010000027.1:0-64263 GCF_037199735.1 Oryzifoliimicrobium ureilyticum
TCGAAGACGCTCATCCATGACCGAAGTCTCTCTCCACGGCATCTACACCTCCCGATAAAGTCGGAAAGTGTAACCCATGTCTCCGGTACGATTTGTCACCTATCTCTCAGGTCGCACAAAATTCTCGAGATTGGTGCTGGCGTCACAGAAGATGCGTCTAGGCTCAACCTTCTGCTCTCTTGTCCGAAGCATCAAATGAAAAGCCTCTGGCGGCTTTATCGGATGATCTTCCCCTTCGTTGCGCAAGTAGTCGACACTTCAAGATGGCATCTGGATCGGATGTGAAGGCATGTCGCATTTCGTCCACAGTCCAGGAATTGGAACAAAGACCTTCGTTCTTCATTTTATTGCTATCGAATAGAGGAGGATACAATGTCTTTTGATCTGAACAACGACCCAAATCGCCCAATCGATCGTGATGCGGAGCTTCGCAATTCATCAATGAGCACTGCCCACGTGCATACGGAAAAGTCTCGCTCATGGGTAGGATGGGTGGCAACGATCGCCGTACTCGCAATCGCTGCCTTTGCAATTTATCAGTGGACGGGAGCTCCCAACACTGATCCGCAGCCTACGGCATCGACTACCAAATCAGAGCCGGCTCCTATGACGCCAGCTGCTCCGGCCGGTAATGCCAACACACAGGCCGCACCTTCAACGCCTGCCCCAGCAGCCCCTGCCGCTCCGGCAACTGGCAATGGTCAGCAGTAAGTAACCTCAATCAAAGTTAGACAATAATGGGCCGGTGTCTCGCGACACCGGTCCTTCTCATTTGTAGATGGGATCATTGACAAAAACCCCACCTTGGTAGCGTACCAAAGCGTCGCCTCCGTCGGGAACTCCCTTTTCCTCGATTTCACGGCGGTAAGTCTCGGCGTTATCGCGCGGTTGCCACCCCAGCCAGGAGATGTGACTGTTATCCCAGGTCGACGCATCATTGGCCGATACGCCCCAGATGATCGGGCAATCGATGAAAGGGGCTGCGAAAATGCGCTCTATCAACAACGCAAAATCGTCGTAAGACAGCCATGTCGACAGCATCCGATAATTGCTGGGCGCCGCCATGCAGGAGCCAATACGGACGCTTGCCGTCTCCTGCCCGAACTTCTCGAAATACATGCGTGCCAAGGCTTCACCAAAACATTTGGAAACCCCGTAAAGGCCATCGGGCCGCGTCGGCATATCAGGCGTCAAACGTTGCGTTTTTGGGTAGAAGCCGATCGTATGATTCGAACTCGCAAAGATAATGCGGGGATGGCCATGCGCCCTCGCTGCCTCGTAGAGATTGTACATTCCGATGATGTTACCGCCGAGAATTTGCTCGAAGGGGCGCTCGACAGAGATGCCACCGAGATGAAGGATGCCATCACAGCCCTCCACCATCTGATGAACGGCATCACCATCGGCAAGATCACATTGGACACACTCTTCATGCTCACCCGCATCACCCAGAGGAGCAATATCCGACACGCGAATAATTTCCGCCAACGGGCGAAGACGCTCGCGCATCACCTTTCCAAGGCCTCCTGCCGCTCCTGTAATCAAAAGACGTTTCATCGGCGCTTCCTTTCAAACCTTGGCATTGTGATAACGAAGATCTTCATCCTACAGATACATGGACCTGCCCTTCCAGGGCCTGTCCGGGCTGCAGGAACTCAAGTCCCATCTCAATCTTGATGTCGTCCCGGTGAGCAAGCGCGCTTGCAGCGCTTGAGACCGGCTCCAGACAAAGATAATTTGCCATACGATGCACGGCGAGGTGGTGCAACGGTGCACCAGAGCGCATGCGCAGCGTCAAGCCGCAATCGAGCGATGTTTCAGCCGTCGTCCAATCGGAAAGATGGATCGTATATCCCTCTCTCGCTGGCAATTGTTCGCCGGTCCGCGGTTCTGCAGCCTCACTTCGTGGCAGATCACGCGCGTCCAGTGCAAAAGCCGACCGTGCATCTGTTCGTGCTGGCTGCGAAATACTCGCGGCAAAATAGGGGTGCCAACCGAGACCGCCTGGCATTGGCTTCTTATCGCGATTAGCTAAACGTAGACCAACCTGCAAACCGTGTTGTGTAATGGTAAAATCCTGCTCGGCGCGAAATGAAAATGGCCAATCTTCATCCGCGTCGTAGTCTATCGCCATGACAAGTCGCTCCGGCTCATGTCGAACAACGTTCCATGCCTTACGATGCGTGGGACCATGCATGGCATCACCCGAAAGCGCCGGATGCGCGCGCACCTGATATTGGGTGCCCTGAAACTTGAAGGCCGCTCCGACAAGGCGATTGTGATACGGGAATAGAGGGTAAGCGCCGCCTCGCGGCCAAGCCAGAGGATCGAACGTTGCCGATTGGATGGGAATGACAATATGCCCAGCGTCGCGATGACGAAATTCGACAATACGTCCGCCCATTGTCGGCGCAAAACGGGCCAAAAGAGGCCCGCTCGCGATCTCCGCTATGTCAGGCATAGGCATATGACCCGTCAGGACGCTTCGGCACCCTCCGTTGCCAGTGAACATAGCCATCCTCGGCCATGGCCTTCTCGTCCATTTCCACGCCCCAGCCTGGCCGGTCAGGCCTGAGCTCCAGATAACCGTCCTTCGGCAGATAGGGGTCGACCACATAACGGGTCGTGTCTTCGCGCTTTTCCACCTCAGTTCCGCCATAGACGTAACATTGGCCAACCGGCAAACGATACTCCAGAATTTTGAAATTCTGCTGCGCTGCCGAGAAATGCACATTGACCGCCGTTGCAAGCGGACCCATCGGATTATGCGGAGCAACGCCGACGAAATATGCCTCTGCGAGGGTGGCAATACGGCGCATTTCCGAAATACCCCCCACGACACAAATATCAGGCTGTATGAGATCGGCACCCTTTATCTGAAGAAGGCGCAGGAATTCGTTCCTGTTGTAAAGCGACTCTCCCGTTGCCAGTGTGCAGTGAAGCCCCTGTTTTAGATCGCCCCACATTTCGATATTTTCGGGTCTCAACGGCTCCTCATAGAAGAGAGGATCGTAAGGTGCGAGCGCGTTCCCGAGCTGACGGGCGGCGCTCGGCTCGAAAATCTTTGCATGTGCATCAAAGGCAATTTCATATTCGGAACGGACCGTCTCGCGCAGCGAACGGAAATATTCCGCAGAGGTGCGCACGATTTCGCCCCAGCGGTTGGCATGGATATCGATGCGCCACGGGCTCAGTTTAAAGGCACGAAAACCCCATTCCTCATTCAGCCGATCAAGTTCTTCCTTGGCTGCGGGCACATCCGGCGCGGTATAAACGCCGGCGTAGACCTTGATCCTATCGCGTACCTCCCCCCCGAGGAGCTTATAAACGGGAACGCCGGCTGCTTTTGCAGCAAGATCCCAAAGGCAATGGTCAAGCCCCGAAATGGCAGAAAGGCCCATGGCTCCTGGAGGAAAGCGGCTTTGTTGGATCATCAAATTGACGAGAAAGTCGACGCGGGTCGGATCCTGTCCGGACAGGAAACCATAGAGATAGTCGAGGATGGGGGGTAGTGCGAGATCCGGACCATGATTGTAGCATTCGCCCCATCCGGTCAGGCCGTCATCCGTGTCGAGAGCAACGATAACACGTGGACGATCCTTGTCGCGCGTCACGAAGACGCGCATGCGATCGATTTTCATCTTACTGCACTTTCATTCTTGGCAATGTTGGGTTCGGTGTATCGGAACCGGCGCGAGCGATCCCTGTCACGCGGATCGGGCCGCGGGATGGCAGATAAGAGGGCCTGGGTGTACGGATGATCTGGCGCGTTGCAGACCTTATCGGCATCACCGACCTCCACTAATCTTCCGCGATACATCACACCGACGCGGTCGCACATGTAGCGAATGACGCCGATGTCATGGCTGATGAAAATATAGGAGAGTCCCAGTTCGTCCTGGATGCGCATGAGCAGGTCAAGGACCTGAAAGCGGACCGAAACATCGAGCGCCGATGTCGCCTCATCGGCCACGATGATACGCGGGTTCAAGGTGATCGCACGCGCGATGCCAATGCGTTGCCGCTGGCCGCCGGAAAAGGCGTGGGGATAGCGCTCGCGGCCGGCAGGATCGAGACCGACCTGTTCCATGAGGTGGCAGACGCGATCGTCAAGCTCCCTGCCCTTCGCTATTCCATTGACGAGCAGAGGCTCACCAATGACCTGCGCTACCGTCATTCGCGGATTGAGCGAGCCGAAGGGATCTTGAAAGACCATCCGCAACTCACGCCGCGCAGCCTTTAACTCCCGCCCTCCAATCTTCGCAAGATCGATCACATTGCCGTCGGCGCGGCGATAGAGCATTTCTCCGCCGCTTGGATCATAAAGTCGCATGATAGAGCGGCCCATCGTGGTTTTGCCCGAGCCGCTTTCACCAACGATCCCGAGGGTCTCGCCGGGAAGCAATTTGATAGACACCTCATCGAGGGCTTTGACCGTACCAAACTGCATGGAGAGGTTGCGAACCTCGATAATAGGAGCAGCGCTGGTATCGAGCGGCGGCCTTTTCAATCGGATCTCCGCCTTCTGCTCAAGCTTCAGCACGGAGCCGATCAGCATGCGGGTATAGGCATCTTTTGGCTGATGGAAAATCTGTTCGACGCTGCCGTATTCCTTCACAACGCCGCGGTGCATCACAAGCACATCGTCAGCAATCTGAGCGACAACGCCCATATCATGCGTGATAAACAGAACCGCCATCCCATGCGATTTCTGAAGCCGCGCAATCAGGTCAAGAATTTCTGCCTGCGTCGTGACATCGAGCGCAGTGGTAGGTTCGTCGGCGATGAGGAGACGTGGCTTGCACGCCAGCGCCATCGCTATCATCACGCGCTGGCGCATACCGCCGGAATATTGGAACGTGTACCGGTCTATCGCTTTTTCAGGATCGGCAATTTCGACTTGGCGAAGCAAATCGATCGCTTCTTTGCGCGCCTCTTTCTTGCTGATTTTCAAATGCAGTTGGAGCGCCTCGATGATCTGGTCGCCGACCGTGTGCACTGGCGAAAGCGATGACATCGGCTCTTGAAAGATCATAGCGATATCTGCGCCACGGACCGCTCTGATCGCCTTTCCACGTGGATTGAGTTTTGCCAGATCGATTGTCGAGCCATCAGGCTGCGATAACAGAATGGAGCCCGACGCAATGCGTCCTGGCGTATCAATGATCTGCAGGATTGAGCGCGCCGTCACCGACTTTCCCGAACCACTTTCCCCCACGACGCAGAGCGTCTTGCCGGCTTCTATGGAAAACGAGATATCGTCGACCGCCTTAAAGATCCCGGTACGCAAAGGAAATTCCGTCACCAGGTTTTTGACTTCCAACAACGGCCTGCGTGGGCTCAAAGAAACTACGTCTGACATCAAGCCCTCACTTATTGTATGGATCGGCTGCGTCACGCAGACCATCACCCAGCAGATTGAGCGCCATCACGGAGATGACAACGGCAAGGCCAGGGAAGAAAAGCCACGGCGCTGTCGCGATCGATCTGATGTTTTGAGCCTCGCGCAGAAGAACGCCCCAGGAAATTGTCGGGGGCTGCAGTCCGAGCCCCAGGAACGACAGCGAGGTCTCAGCCAATATCATTGCCGGCACCGCAAGGGTCACAGACGCAATGATATGGCTCGAAAAACTCGGCAGCATGTGGCGAAAGATGATGCGTCCTTCGCTTGCGCCGTCGAGACGGGCGGCGGACACAAACTCTTCGGTTCTCAGCGACAGGAAACGTCCCCTGACGACGCGTGCGAGCTGTGCCCAACCCGTCAAGGAAAGGATGATCGTGATCATCATATATTGCATGGTGGCCGGCCAATTCTGCGGTAAGGCTGCGGCCATTGCGAGCCAGATCGGGATGGTCGGAAGAGAGAGCACGAAGTCGATGATGCGCTGCATGACGAAATCGAGTCGCCCGCCGTAATATCCGGAGATACCGCCGAGGACGACACCTAGAAGCAGCGATATGAACACGCCAACGAGGCCAATCGATAGTGACACCTGCGCGCCCTGGACGACGCGGCTGAAAACATCGCGGCCCAGGCGGTCCGCGCCAAATAGGAAGAGCGGACGCGTTTTATCGCCGGGGGCAAGGAGATGGATATCGCTGCTGAACAGGCCGAGTACCGAATATTCGTAACCGCGTCCGAATAAGTTGATCGGGATCTTGCGGCTCAAATCTTCCGTGTAGACCGCAGCCAACGTTTCAGGATCGCGTGATAACTTCAACGGATAATAGTGGAGCCCCAACTCTCCGCTTTTCGGGTCATAGATGTGAACGCGTTGTGGCGGATAGAATGTCGCGCGGGCATTCTGCTGAACCGGATCGTTGATGGCGAAGAAGCCGGGAACCAGCGCAACGACGTACATGGCGATGGTGACGAAAAGAGCAACCATCGCCAGACGATGTCGCTTGAAAGCCCACCAGATCAGCTGCCATTGTGAGGCGACGGCGGCGCGCTCGGCGCGGACGGGCACTGCTATAGCTAAATCGGTCATGACGCCCTCCTACTCGAGCCGGATACGGGGATCGACGAGCGCCAAAAGCACGTCGCTGATCAAAGAGCCGATGAGCGTGAGCGCGCAAATCAGCAGAACGAACGCGCCGGCGAGGTACATGTCCTGGGCCATAAGCGATTGGAGCAGCATCGGCGCAGCGGTCGGCAAGTTGAGGACGATGGCGACTACAACAGACCCTGAGATCAGGTTTGGCAACAACCAAGCAATGGTCGATATGAACGGATTGAGCGCGATGCGCAGCGGATACTTGGTCAAAAGCCGAAATTCTGACAACCCCTTTGCTCTTGCCGTCGTAACATAGGGCTTCGGCAATTCATCAAGCATATTAGCGCGCATGACGCGGATGAGGCTTGCTGTTGACGAGACAGCCAGAATGATGACCGGTAACCAAAGATGCTGCAGCAGATCCACCATCTTGGCGAAGCTCCACGGAGCATTCTCGTACTGCGAAGAAAAGAGACCGCCCACGTCCTGGCCAAACTCGACCGCGGCAACATACATCAGCACGAGGGCGAGCAAGAAGGACGGGATTGAAAGGCCAAGGAAACTGAAGGCTGTGAAGGCATAGTCGCCGATGGAGTACTTGCGCACGGCAGAGTAAACTCCGATAGGCAGCGCGATGGCCCAGGTCATGATGAGGCTTGCAAGCGCCAGCACCAGCGTCAGCGCCATTCTCTCCCAGATGAGCCCCGACACAGACTGCTGCCATTCGAAGGAGATCCCAAAATCGCCGCGCGAAATGATGCCCCATATCCATTTCAGATATTGAACGATCATCGGTTGATCGAGACCGAAACGCTCACGGAGCTGGGCGGCCGTATTCTGATCGACGATCTCATTGGAGGATGCGAGCGTGGCAACATACGTGGTGACGTAGTCGCCTGGCGGAAGCTGGATCAGCACAAACGCGAGAAAGCTGACAGCAAACAGCGAGGGTATCATCCATAAAAGACGTTTGGCGATAAAAGACAGCATCAATATTCTCCAATAGCCACGCCGTGCGTCCAGACCGGCCACTGTGGCGGACGTCAGTCAGAAAACTGAAAAGTGCGCCGGCGGCTCGCCGACGCACGATCATTGTCTCAAGTGCTGAAGAAGAATTGCTGCGGCATGGCAGGGCCGGGATTGGGCCAGGACCAGCTGTCTGGCTCCTTTTCCGGCACATTTTGCAGATTGTTGCGAACAATCCCAAAGGTGCCGACGGCAAGGCAGACGCCGATTGTTTCAAACTCGTCCGCGCAGATATCGAAAATCTGCTTCATCAGAGCGCCGCGCTTATCAAGGTCGGCCGTTGATCTTGCCTCGTCGAACAACTTGAAGCGTTTCTTCTGGCTCTCAGGTGGCTCCTCGCCTTTTTGCCCGTTGGATGTGTACCAGAAGGCCCAGGGAATGGCATAACGCGAGCCTTGCGGATGGAAGGCGAAGAAATCGCGGGGATCGAGCATCGGATCGAGGCCGCCCGGACCAGGCCAAACTTGCGCATCATGCGCGTTGTCATCGCCGCGTGTGTAGTAGAGCGCCCGCTCAATGGTGTTGACTTTGATATCGATGCCGATCTGCGCCCACTGCGACTTCACCAGTTCAAGCGTATCAACGAGGTCGGGATAAAGAGTGGGAATGACATCAATCGCGAAGAAGACAGGTTGGCCGTCAGGACGCAGGCGCATGCCCTGCGGGTTCTTCTTGTCATAGCCGGCAGCATCGAGCATCGCATTGGCCTTGTCGGCATCAAAGTCTGTGAACTGCCGCGCCAATTTTTCATGATACCATGGATGCGAAGGGCGCGGTCCAGCCTGATAACCTTCGCTTTGTCCGAAATAGACAATGTCGATTATTTCCTGGCGGTTCAGTCCAAGCGAGAGCGCTTGCCGGAATGACTTATCGGCGAACATCTTGCGCATTGCCGGATCTTTATGCGTGATGTTGAGGTAGATCTGGCATTGCTGCGACGCGGACGGAATGAGAGTCAAAAGACGATAATCGCCCTTCTTGGTGTTTTGCGAAAGCGTCGGCTTATTGGCGAGGACGTTGATATGGCGTTCCTGAATGTCGATCTTGCCCGAGATGACATTCAGCATCAGGGATTCGACATCCTGGGAGATCCCGAAATTCAGCTCATCGATATAGGGGAGCTGATGACCCTCGGTGTCGACCTGCCAGAAGTAGGGATTGCGCACCATGACGACCTTGGTGGCCCCTCCCGTATAGGGCTCCTTGATAACCCACGGATCGAGCACAGGCTTATCGGGATTGCCCCAGCGCGTCGGTATTTCGATATCGCCGCATTTCGCACGGAATAGCTCGGTCCAACTCGTCACGCCGGCCGCTTTCACATCGGCGGCAAGATTGCTGTTATACTTTGGAATGAACTGGCTGCAGTAGTGCTTGGGAAAGAGCGTCGGATGCTGCCCCAGCGGCGTCGCAAGATTTTCGAGATAAAGAGCGTTGGCCGCGGCAAATTTAAATTTGACTGTATAATCGTCAACCTTGCTGACCGTCACGGCTTTGCCGGCGACAGACAGCTGCGCTGGCGTGGCGCTGTAGAGCTCCGTGTTTTTCACGCAGTCTTCTATTGCAAAGACAATATCATCTGCAGTGAAGGGATGGCCATCAGACCATTTAATGCCGCGTCGCAGATGAAACGTGAATTCCGACGCATAATCGTTCACATCCCACTTTTCCGCTAGGTTCGGCATGACAGCGGTAAATTCAAGATTCCAGCGTACGAGGCTTTGGTTGCCGACCATGCGCAAAATGCCGTTATGGTCCGACGACCCGCGCAGCCCACGGCGAAGCGAGCCACCATATTTTCCGACTCTTTGAAGCGGCGTGACGACGAGAGGGTTTTCAGGCAGCCGCTGCGCAAGCGGCGGAAGCTTCCCGTCTTTCACCAGAGCCGCCAGTTGCGGCGCTTCCTTATCATTATCTGCAAAGGCAACACCGCCTGTCAGCGATAATGCAGCAGCTCCGCCCACTCCGGCCAAAAAGCCGCGCCGTGTCAGTTCCGGCGAAAATTGATGCCCCTCGCTCATGAAGTCTCCTCCCGATCATCAGCTTCCTGGGCCGGCAGAGCATCTTAGCTTTACCCCGGCCCACCGCTGGTCTCCTCCCAAGCGGATGGCGGCACCATAGGCAGCTTTGCAGATGATTACAAGTATTGACAGATTATTACAGGTTTTCTAAGGCTGCATATATCTAGTCGACTGCGCAACGGCTAAATAGTGCCCAAACGGCATGTCTTGATGCGTGGGTTGGGGGAGAATGCCCGATAATCAAAGGTGACGAAATGATCGGCGGGAGTCAGAGCGTCGCGTTGGCAAGAAGCGAAACACGCTTCAGCGATATCATCTACGAAAAGATCGTTGGCATGATTGCGGAAGGCAGATTTCCCGTCAATGAGCGGTTGCCTTCCGAGCAGAACCTGGCAGTTCTTTTCGGAGCATCCCGCCCGGTGGTCCGCGAGGCACTGGAGCGGCTGCGGCAAGATCAGCTCATCGTCTCTCGTAAGGGATCTGGCTCTTATGTGCGCCAGAGACCCGACTCTTCGATGCTGCAGCAGGTTCCGGTAGGCTCACTGGCTGACGTTCAGCGTTTCTTCGAATTTCGCGCTGGTCTGGAATCCGCTGCCGCAGAGCTTGCGGCAAGAAATTGGCAGCAGGCGGACAGACAACTGATCCAAGAGGCACTCGATGCCTTGGAACAGTGTCTCGTTCGTGGCGATCTTGGAGCTGAAGAAGACTTCCTTCTTCACGAAGCAATTGCCTATGCCTCCGGCAATCAATTTCACACGATCGTCCGCAACTGGTTCAAACCACACTTTTCGATCGGACAATCCGTTACGCGCAGTCTGAGCCTTCGTCGTACACCACAACATCTGCGCGATGTTCAGGAAGAGCATCGCGCCATCGTCGAAGCAATCTTCAATCGAAATGAGAAGGCGGCTTACGACTTTATGAAAACGCATGTGCTGAATGCACGTGCAAGAATGTTTCAGGGGGTTGAGCCCTGACTGAGACCACGCAATCCATAACTCGGCAGCTTCTTGAAGAGGCGCCGATGAACATGACCATACAAAACAAGAGGAACAGATGACTGCTCCCAGCTTCTATACTCCAACTGTGAAGCGTCTTATCGACGTACCGCTCGCAATCGGCGAGTCTCCAGTCTGGGACGATCGTACTGGCGATCTCTGGTTTGTCGATATTTCCGCACCTACCATCTTCTGCCTTACGCCGGCTGGCAGTTTGAGAAAATTCGACATGCCGGCCGCAGTTGGCTGCCTTGGTCTTTGCGAGAACGGTAAATTACTTGCCGGCCTGCAGACAGGCGTTCACATCTTCGATCCGACGACCGGCGCTTTGGACCTTTTGTGTGATCCGGACGGGGGTCGCGCCGATAGCCGCCTCAATGACGGAAAGGTCGGCCCTGACGGACATTTTTGGGTCGGCACGCGCGATGAAGCCGTTCCGCAGACGGGCAATGGGTTTCTGTACCGGGTGGCTCCAGATGGCAGCTTCAAAACGATTCTCAGCGGCCTCTTGACCTCAAACGGCCTCGCCTGGTCGCCAGACGATAAACGCATGTATCATTCGGACAGCAGCGGGCTTTACCTGCAGGCATTCGATTTTGATAAATTCACAGGTGAAATCGGACCTGCACAACGGTTACACGACTTTGGACCGGAAGAAGGAAGACCCGACGGTGCGGCCGTGGACGCAGAAGGATTCTATTGGAGCTGTGGCGTGCGTTCGGGACGCCTTAACCGGATGTCGCCCGACGGCGAGATCGTTGAAGTGTACATGATGCCGGTTCGGGGCAATAGCATGCCCTGTTTCGGCGGCCCCGACCTGAAGACGCTCTATGTCACCAGCCTTGCGCTTGATCGGCATGATGGACCCGAGCCTGGCACGTTGATGGCTTTCGATGCGCCAGTTGCTGGCGCTCCCATATCCCGCTTTGCCCTTTGATCGGCCGCTCGCCGCTTCGCTTGTTCAGGAGAACGCAATGATATTTCAGGATCTTCGCCAACGGCTGCATGGAATTTCGGGCGTCCCAGTCACCGCTTACGACGAGCAAGGTGAGGTAAACACCCGCAGCACTGCGGAAGTATACGCTCGTGTAGCAAAGGCCGGCATCCACAACATCGTTGCTGCTGGCAATACGGGCGAATTCTATGCCCTGACACCTGATGAAATTCTGAAGGTTTATGAGGCGGCTTTGAAGGGCGTCGATGCACAGGCGCCGGTGACGGCGGCAATTGGCCGTTCACAACGAGAAGCCATAGCCATGGCGCGTGCTGCAAAATCCCTTGGAGCCAGCGCGGTTATGTCCCATCAGCCCGTCGATCCATTTGCCGCGCCTCAGTGCGAAATCGACTATTTCTGTGGCTTGGCGGAAGCCAGTGAACTTCCGCTCATCGCCTATGTCAGATCTGTCGGCTATAGTGTGGACGATCTTGTGCGGCTGGCGGAACACCCGAACATCGTCGCGATAAAATTTGCCATCACCGATGTGATGCTCTTATCGAGAGCAATTGGCGCTTCCGATCCGAAGGGCGCGCTTTATGTTTGCGGTCTCGCTGAAAGCTGGGCGCCAGCCTTTGCAGCTGTCGGGGCGAAAGGCTTTACATCAGGGCTCGTGAACGTCGCACCCAGCTTCTCTCTTGAAGTTTCAGCAGCACTTTCCGCAGGTGATTTTGAAAGAGCGCGCAAAGTGGTTGCCATGATCGAACCCTTCGAAAGAATGCGGACCAAGTTCCGCAATGGAGCTAATGTGACCGTTGTCAAAGAGGCAGTCGAGCTTCTTGGGCTGAAGGTAGGTCCTGTTCGCGCGCCGGGACTTGCAAGGCTTTCGACCGCGGATCGCGCCGAACTGGAGGCGATGCTGGAGAGCTGGAACTTGGCTAAAGCGGCATGACGTCGAGCAGCGGTCGTTGCGAATACGGCATGGCGGTGCGGCTGCCGCTCGACAATGACGAATTGGGAGCGAGGCCGCCTGCACCGGATGGCATGCTTTAGAAGCGCGTATCGAAACAACGCCGGCGGGCTCAATCGTTCCATCGCACGATGCCCGAAAATTGATTCCGCTTCTTTCGGCGATGCTGTAGAGAAAGATCGCCCGCCCGCGCTGTGTTCTTCTGCGTCGTCGTTGGCGTGATTTGGTATTTAGCATGCAAGCTTACGGACGGTGTTGCTTCTTTCCGGCATGCATGACTGCAACCGGAGACCTCCGTGTCGATTGCTGACATATCCCTGCTCACCGCCCTTATCGCCGGAACGCTCTCCTTTTTGTCGCCGTGCGTTTTGCCGCTTGTGCCACCCTATCTCTGCTATATGGCCGGAATCTCGGTCGAACAGTTCCGCGGTGGTTCCACCACAGCTGTCATCCCTGGGCTGCGTCGAAACGTCATGCTCTCGGCCTTGCTGTTTACCCTCGGCTTTTCTACCGTTTTCGTCGCGCTTGGTGCAGGCGCCTCAAGCATCGGTATTATCTTGCGCCAGCATCTCGATATCTTGGCAAAGATTGGCGGATTGGTCGTCCTGATCATGGGACTGAACTTTCTTGGCGTTTTCCGCATCGGAATTCTATCGCGTGAAGCGCGATTCCAAACGGGTGGAAAACCGGCTACTCTCACCGGCGCTTATATCATGGGGCTCGCTTTTGCCTTTGGCTGGACGCCGTGCATCGGACCCGTGCTCGGCGCTATTCTAGGAGTTGCGGCCTCGCGCGAAACCGTTGGTTCAGGCGCGTCGTTGCTTGCAATCTATTCCTTGGGGCTTGCCATTCCGTTCTGGATCGCAGCCGGCTTTTCGGGTGCTTTCATGTCGTTTCTGTCGCGCTTCCGGCACCATCTCGGCTTGATGGAGAAACTGCTGGGCGTTTTCCTTGTGCTGACGGGGCTTGCTTTCATTTTCGGCTTCGTCAGCGACGCCGCCATCTGGTTCCAGCAAACCTTCCCCATTCTGATGAAAATTGGCTGAGCATGCGGTTGCAAGCCCCGGGCGAGCAAGCTGAGGCACAGGGCTTCGTGAATGTGTTATGCCGATCGAAATGAACTAATCGACCCGGGGACGAGATCCCAGAGTGCAGTTTGGGTTCCAGGATCAGGCTTTTTTGCGCATGATCCGGTCGCGAAATGCTTCAGGGATTGCGCGCAAACCACGACCAGGTTCGACACCCTCCCGCATCACCATGCTGCGTAGCGGCGGAAAAACGGAAAGAAGCTGAAGACCTGCTGCCCGCGCCATCTGAACCGGCAGAAAATCTGTCAAAAGCGAGCGATTCAACAAATCGACGCTCGCTGTTCGAGACAGGACGTCGGCGCGGCGTTTCCGGTCGAACCTGCTGCCGGCATCTGCTGCGATGGGTTTTTCGATGTCTTCGCACAGCACCGAACTTAGAGACATGATATCGCGAAGGCCAAGATTGAGGCCCTGCGCACCGATTGGCGGAAATACATGAGCAGCTTCGCCTATCAAGGCCATGCGTCCCTGTCCGAATCGATGTGCAACCATCCCTGACAACGGCCATATCTGCGGAGTCTCTTCAACTTCGACAGCGCCAAGAATGGAATGCATGCGCTCTTCAACAAGAGCAGACAGTTCCGCTAATGAAAGTTTGGAACGAGGTTCAGCATCGGCAGGCTTTTGAACCCATACTAAGCTGGAGCGATTGCCCGGAAGCGGTACCTGCGTAAATGGTCCATACTCCGTGTGAAATTCAGTCGAAATGTTTTCGTGCGGGCGCTTATGAGAAAAATTCAGGACCAGCCCGGACTGGGGATAAGACCAGGATCGTACATCGATTAATGCTGCTTCGCGCAACTTCGATTTGCGCCCGTCAGCACCGACCACGAAATCGGCCGTTACAGTTGTTCCGCTCGCAAGCAGCAGCGTCGCCCTGCTCTCGTCGAGGACCACCGTATCGAGGCTAGTATCGAAATATGAGACGCGGCCCTCGCCCGTGACAGCAAGCCTGATCTGGTCCAGAAGAACAGCGTTTGGAAAGTTATAGCCAAAAGCTTCCAGGCCGACTTCGGCAGATCGGAAAACAGTCGTCGGCGCACGCAGCAAGCGGTCGGTACCGTCGATGATGCGCATCGCTGCTAAGGGTGCAGTCGAGGGCCGCAGATCTTTCCACAGAGAAAGACGGTCCAGAAAACGGACCGACTGATCCATCAAGGCTGTCGTGCGCCGATCTGGAACCGGCGCTGTCGGCGCGATAAGTGCGACTGAGCGACCACCGCGAGCCAGCGATATTGCCGCTATATGTCCGGCAAGACCTCCGCCAACAACTGCAACTTCGAAATGGTCCATTTCATCGCTCCGGTTTGATCGCGCAGCGAGCAGCATCCAATTGAAACTCAGGCTGCCGGCTTCGTCTGCCGTCGCCAACTATAGCCTTTGACAGGCTCCGCGTCACGCGCAGAAGGTTGATAATGATGAGGAATACCCGGAAGACGATTTTCCGATAGCCGCCTTAAGGCTGTTTCGTTGGTCACAGCAAAACTGTCGATGCCAACCCGCAGCATCAGCGGGATCTGGTCGATCAAGACGTCGCCGACAGCGCGGATTTCATTCGTATAGTTCAGCCTCTCACGCAGCAGAGACGCGTGACTGAACGCACGCCCGTCGTTAAAGGCAGGAAACGCGAGCGCGACCAGTTCAAGGCGATAAAGATATGGCTCCAGGCGGCGAACGTCGTCTGCGGGCTTGATCAAAACACCGAACCCAACTTCGTTGCTTTCTTCGGCTTGAGCAATCAGAGTCTCCAAATCAAGCAAAGGCTTTTGCCCCTCACTGGCTTTCAACTCTTCCGTCTCAACAACCCAAGGATCGTTTTCGACGAACCCGGTTTCTCTCCAAATCTTGGTCATGATCTCTTCCTAAGCCGCCTCTGCCGCGGAGCCGTAAAGCGCCTCTTTGAATGGCTGGGGTCCAACGCGTCGATAGGTATCAAGAAACTTTTCGGACGCATCCGTGCGGATCGACAGATAGGTGTTCACGATCGTTTCCACAGCGTCCGTGACTTTTTCAGGCTCGAAGCCGCGCCCAATGATTTCACCGATCGACGTGTGTTCATCCCCGGAGCCGCCAAGGGTGATCTGATAGAGTTCAGCTCCCTTTTTCTCGACACCAAGAAGACCGATATGGCCCACGTGATGGTGCCCGCAAGCATTGATGCAGCCTGAAATCTTGATCTTCAACTCGCCGATTTCCGCCTGACGTTCCGAATTGCCAAAACGCTGCGAAATTTCCTGGGCAAGCGGAATGGATCGTGCATTTGCCAGCGCACAATAGTCCAATCCAGGACAGGCGATAATATCGGTTATGAGGCCGGCATTGCCTTCTGCCAATCCAATAGCTGCAAGAGCACGATAAACGGTCTCGAGATCAGCAAGGGCGACATGCGGCAGGATTAGGTTCTGCTCATGACTGACGCGAATTTCGTCGAACGCATATTCTTCGGCGATGTCGGCGATAGCATCCATCTGGACGTCGCTTGCGTCTCCTGGAATGCCACCGATCGGCTTCAGTGAGATCGTCACCATGCCGTAATCCGGATTTTTATGCGGCGCGACATTCTGTTGTACCCAGCGCGCGAAATTAGGATCTGCCTTTTTCCAGCGCGCAAGGCTTTCCCAGCCTTCCGGACGCTGCGGCAAGGTCGGCAATGAGAAATAGGAGCGGATGGCCTCGACGTCTGCCTCGGGCAGCTTCAGTTCCGTATCTTTCAACTGCGCAAATTCGGCCTCGACCTGACGCGCAAGCTCTTCCACACCCGTTTCATGAACGAGAATTTTTATCCGCGCTTTGTATTTGTTGTCGCGGCGACCGTAGAGGTTATACACGCGCATGATGGCTGTGGTGTAAGAAAGCAAGTCTTCTTCCGGAAGAAAATCCCGGATCATCTTTGCGATCATCGGCGTTCGGCCCTGGCCGCCGCCCACATAGACGGCAAAGCCAAGCTTGCCCTCTTCGTTCTTCTTGAGATGCAACCCGATGTCATGCACCTGGATGGCGGCGCGATCGCGTTCTGCGCCCGTCACGGCAATCTTGAACTTGCGAGGCAGGAACGAAAATTCGGGGTGGACGGAAGACCATTGGCGAAGGATTTCCGCGTAAGGGCGCGGGTCCGCAACCTCATCGGCGGCAGCCCCGGCAAAGTGATCTGCCGTCACATTACGGATGCAATTGCCCGAGGTCTGGATCGCATGCATTTCGACTGTTGCAAGCTCCTCCATGACAGCCGGCATATCCGCAAGCTTTGGCCAGTTGAACTGAAGGTTTTGCCGCGTTGTAAAGTGGCCATAGCCACGGTCATACGTCCGCGCGATATGCGCGAGCTTTCGCAGTTGCCGCGAGGACAGCGTGCCATAGGGAATTGCAATACGCAGCATGTAGGCGTGAAGCTGCAGATATACGCCATTCATCAAGCGTAGCGGCTTGAACGCGTCTTCGGAGAGTTCGCCGGCAAGACGCCGCTCGACCTGGTCGCGAAACTGCGCGACGCGTTCGGCGACAAAAGCATGATCAAATTCGTCGTAGCGATACATCGTAACCTCAGACTGCAATAAATGCGGGATCAGCCGGCTGATAACCCGGGGCATATTCCATTGTGGGGCCTTGCGCGCGTATACGTTCGCGAAGGCGTAACGGCCAAATCACGCCGTCGGTTTCCTTAACCTCAATGACGTTAACATCGACGACCTTATTGTCGGCAAAAGCCGCTTTGCCAATCTCTTCAAGTGCCGTCACCGCTTCAGCATGACGTGCGATCAATGCATCCTGCAAGGATGTCACCCACTCACCGTTGGCATTCAGCCAAACAGCGACGCCATCTGTCAATCGATTGGCAGTCAGAACTTTGTCCACCATCACATGCTCCTTGCAAGATCGCGATTTCGCACCGCTTCGACAAGCGGCTCTGATTTGTCAAAAGAGGCGCCAGCAACCGCTTCGCCAATAATGACCATCACCGGGCCACTCAATTCATCACGTCCTTCCAAGCCGGCAAGGTCCGCGATAACGCCATGCAGCAACCGTTTGTCGGAACGGCTTGCGTTTTCAACCACGGCGACAGGCGTTTCTTTGGGAAGACCCGCCGCAATGAGACGCTCTGAAACTGACGCCGCAACACTGCGCCCCATATAGACGGCAATGGTGGCGCCCGAAAGCGCCAATCTCGCCCAATCCGGTAGAACTTCACCGGCGAGATCGTGACCTGTCGTAAAGACAAGAGAGGATGCCACGCCGCGCAACGTCAAAGGCAGCTCGAAGTCAGCAGCAGCAGCAAAGGCTGAGGTTATGCCTGGGACGATCTCATAATCGATGCCGGCAGCCCGCAGCGCAGCCATTTCTTCACCCGCCCTTCCATAGATCAAGGGATCACCGGACTTGAGACGAACGACGCGTTTTCCTTGCCGACCTAGATAGACAAGAAGGTCGTTGATCTCCTCCTGCGATTTCGAGTGGCAACCTTTGCGCTTTCCGACAGACAGTCGCTCGGCATCGCGTCGGCCCATATCCACAACCGCCTGGGGCACAAGTGCATCATAGACGATCGCATCGGCTTCCATCATGACGCGCTGCGCGCGCAAGGTCAGAAGGTCTTCAGCGCCTGGTCCTGCGCCAACAAGCCAGACGCGGCCCTCGACTTTGCCCGCAGAGTGAAGCAGACCATCCGCAGCAGCCTTTGCCTCGGCCACGTTACCGGACGCCATTGCATCGGCAACCGGACCCGAAAAGAAACGTCGCCAAAAAACACGACGCGCCGCGCCACGCGGTATGCGCTCATCCACAGCCCCACGATAAGCAACAGCCAAAGAGGCAAGCCGCCCCAGCGAAGGAGACAAAAGACGGTCAACCTGAGAGCGTATCAGTTGCGCAAGAACCGGCCCGGCGCCTTCGGTTCCAATCGCCACCGCAAGAGGCGCCCGATTGACGAGCGCGGGTGTGTAAAAGTCGCAAAAATCTGGCTGATCGACGGCATTGACGGGAACTCCAGCGGCACGAGCGGCCGCAACGATCGTTTGATCTTTACCCGTTTCCCCTGTTGCGGCAAAAACGAGCGCAGCCCCTTCGACCTGGTCAGGAGAAAAACCTCCCTTTTTCACCTCGATACCGTGCGAAAGAAGATGGGCGTAATAGTCCGCCTCCGGTCTTTCGACATAAGCGATGATCTTTGCCTTGGTATTCATCAAGAGACGGGTTTTCGCGTAGGCTTCGTCACCGTCGCCGAAAACAGCCGTGACCTTACCGTCGACCCGGAAGAAGGCGGGGAAAACAGAAAGCTTATCTTGATCGCTGAGCATTAGCATTCCAATTCGAAGTCGCGACACTATGCATCTTCGTACAGGTCAGGTGAAGAAAGATAAATTCGAAAGCACGCACGCCTTGCGTATTCTTTTGCAGGCTCATCCCCAATAGAAGAATAGACGCCCGGAGGCCGAAGCTAATACCAGCCGAGCCTGCGGCGTTTTCAAAACTTCATTTCTTGGCATAGCACGCTAGACTGCTACAAAAAAGGAGGCTCGCTCATGCCGTCAGAGACTATGGTCCATCGTCTTTTGGACGTAATCGAACAAGACATTCTACCAATGACGGAACGTGGGGTTGCGATGGGCAACAAAGTGTTCGGGGCGGCGATCCTCCGCAAATCGGATCTCTCGCTCGTTGTTGCTGAAACGAATAACGAACTGGAGAACCCCCTCTGGCATGGTGAAGTTCACGCGCTAAAGCGCTTTTATGAACTTTCACAGCCGCCCGTCACCAAAGATCTCATTTTTCTATCAACGCACGAGCCCTGCACAATGTGCATGTCCGCGATCACCTGGGCAGGCTTTGATAACTTCTACTATTTCTTCAGTCATGAAGATTCACGCGATAGCTTTTCCATTCCGCATGACTTGAAAATTTTACGGGAAGTTTTCGGTCTCGAAGCTGGCGGCTACCGCCGCCAAAATGCATTCTGGAACAGCTTTGCGATTATGGACCTTATCGAGCAAGAGGCGGAGCAGGCGAAATTGAAAGAACAAGCGCGGGAGATCCGATTACGCTACGACATGCTCTCGGAGAACTATCAGGCATCCAAAGGCCAAAACCATATTCCGCTGAATTGAGGTCCAGATGCTTCCTTCCAAAGACATCAAACGGCTGATTGAGATTATGGCCGCTCTGCGGGATCCGAACACGGGTTGTCCGTGGGATATCGAACAGGATTTCGGAACGATAGCCCCCTACACCTTGGAGGAAGCGTACGAGGTGGCGGATGCTATCGAGCGGAACGACCTCGACGACTTGCGAGAAGAGTTGGGCGATCTTCTATTGCAGGTCGTGTTCCATTCGCGCATGGCCGAAGAACTGGGTGAATTTTCATTTGGAGATGTCGTCGAAGCTATCACGCACAAGATGATACGCCGTCATCCGCATGTCTTCGCGCGTTCTGACGCCGACACGCCAGAGGCCGTGAAACGCCAGTGGGACGACATAAAGCAGATCGAAAAGCGCGAGCGCGCAGAAAGACGAGCAAAGCGCGGTATTACCGACGACTTCAAGCAATGCTATCTTGGAAGCGTCGGTCGAAACTTCCCAGCCTTGACCGAAGCGCTCAAGCTTCAGGAACGCGCTGCCAAAGTTGGCTTTGATTGGCAAAATGCCGAGCCTATTCTCGACAAAATCGAGGAGGAGATCGGGGAATTGCGCGAAGCCCTACGCAGCGGCAATCAAGCAAAGGTGCAGGATGAGCTTGGTGACCTGATTTTTGCGGTCGTCAATATCGGACGTCACGTCAAGACAGATCCTGAGCAGGCGCTGCGCGGAACCAATGCGAAATTCAGGCGCCGTTTCAAATATATAGAAGACACTCTTCAAAAAAATGGTGAAGATCTCGCTGAGGCTTCTCTAGAGCGGATGGAAGAGATCTGGCAGGCGTCCAAAAAGAACGAACGCTGACCGGACCAAACCATCTGAGAAGGTGTCCTGATGAAATGTTCAACCCTTGAGGTCGCGATTGCTGGCGCAGGTATCGGCGGTCTCGCCCTCAGCATCCTACTCGCCAAAGAGAATGCGAAAGTCGTCGTCTATGATCAGATGACCGCACCCAAGCCAGTCGGTTCCGGCTTCGTGCTGCAGCCCACGGGCCTTGCGGTTCTCGCCGCCATGGGGCTGAAAAAACATATTCAAGAGCGCGGCGCCAGGATCACCAATATGTATGGCCGGCTGTCGAAGTCCAAGCGTACCGTCCTATCGATCAGCTACGACAAAGGCAGGCACGGTCTGGCCGTTCAACGAGCCGCTCTCTTCAACCTTCTGTTTTCCGAAGCTGTGAGATGCGGTGTGCAATTCGAAACATCCTCTCGCATTACTGCCATCGAACCTCAGACAAAACCTCGCTTGTTAAGTGCGGCAGGAGTAGCGCTGCCGCCTGCCGATTTGGTTATCGACGCCATGGGCGCCAGCTCAACAGTTGGCGCATCTGGGCGCACCGAATTGAACTACGGGGCCTTATGGGCGACTGTTGCCTGGCCGGAAGGCGGACCTTTTCATCCCGAACATCTTGAGCAGCGCTATCAGCGCGCGAGCCGTATGGCCGGGGTTCTGCCAGTCGGAACCGTGGCCGATGGCGCTCCGCCGAAGGCAACGTTCTTCTGGAGCTTACGCAACCGCGATTTCCAGAGGTGGTGCGCTGACGGCCGCACACGCTGGATTGAAGAAGTCTCCGAGATCTGGCCCGAGGCAGCCCAATTTGCTGAAAGTGCCGAACCTGTTCATGCACACTACCGCCATCACACACGCTCAGCCACCCTGGGCCAGCACGCGATAAAAATCGGAGATGCCTGGCACGCGACAAGTCCTCAGCTCGGACAAGGCGCGAACATGGCGCTTCTGGACGCGATGTCGCTTATTCTTGCTTTGAAGCGGGAGGCTTCCATTGCCGATGCACTCGCAGCGCATCTGGCGCAGCGCCGGCCTCACATCACGCTTTACCAGATGCTCAGCCTCTTGCTCACTCCATTTTATCAGTCGGACAGCCGCCTTCTTCCATTTATGCGAGACATCGCTATCGGCCCTGTGACGGCTTTGCCGGGCGTCAGGCAGCTTGTCAGCCATCTGGTAACAGGCGAACTTCTTGATCCGCTTCGGCGAATCGGACTAACGGACACCCATCAAAACTAAAGTTAGGTTACCGCGATACCTGATCCGACACTAAAGCAGGTGGCGCTTGATTTAAGTCTTCTTGGCTCTATGACGGCCAAAAGCGGATCGCACTCTCTGGGTATTACCACTCAGCCACAGGTCTTGGTTTCCGTGTGCCATGCTCAAACCGGTCGCTTTGAGCATGGAACGCATCAGGTTTCCCAATCTTCCTTCACAGGCTTTGGACCTTGTCCAAGCTTCCGCTCTAATTCTTCAGCCTCAGATTCCGCGATCTTAATCTCAAGCGTGACACTACCGTCTTCATTATCGTCGCGGCTTTCAATGACCGAGTGGCCGTAAAGCCACGGAAGCAAAGCAAGCTTGTCGACAGGCAAAGTGATCACGGTCTCGACGAGAACGCCCGACAGGCGCCGGCTGATCTCGTCCATCAGATCATCGACGCCCTCACCCGTGACGGCCGATACAGCGACAACGTTTTCGGCGGTCAACGCCTTGTGTCTGATGGCGTCATGATTTTCAGGCTCAAGTCGGTCGATCTTGTTCCAGACTTCAACGATGCGCCGAGCGGCTTCCGCCTCATCAATTCCAAGGTCAGACAAAATGCGCATGACATCGCTGCTTTGTGCCTGGTGATCAGGATCAGACATGTCGCGGACATGCAAGATCAGATCGGCTTCAAGAACCTCTTCCAGAGTCGCGCGAAAAGCCGCTACGAGATGGGTTGGCAGGTCGGAGATGAAACCGACGGTATCTGACAGGATTACGGTTCTGCCGTGCGGCAGCTTCATACGACGCAATGTCGGATCAAGCGTGGCGAAAAGCATGTCCTCAGCTAACACGCCCGCGCCGGTGATGCGATTGAACAGCGTCGACTTACCCGCGTTGGTGTATCCCACAAGCGCGACAATAGGATGCGGCACCTTCTTGCGTTTGGCGCGGTGCAACTGCCGGGTACGAACGACCTGCTCCAGTTCACGCTCCAACCGCACAATTCTGTCCTGCAGGAGCCGACGGTCGGCTTCGATCTGGGTTTCACCCGGGCCCCCCATGAAACCACCGCCGCCGCGCTGGCGTTCAAGGTGGGTCCAACTGCGCACAAGACGGCCCTTCTGATAGTTCAGATGCGCCAGATCAACCTGAAGCGCTCCTTCTTTCGTCGACGCACGACGCCCGAAAATTTCAAGGATCAGACCGGTTCGGTCTATGACCTTTGCATTCCATTCCTTTTCGAGATTGCGCTGCTGAACAGGCGTCAGCGGATGATCGACGATCACCAAACCTGAGTCCTTCTCATCGAGAAGAGACTTGATTTCCTCGATCTTACCAGTGCCGATCAATGTCGCCGGGCGAGGATCGCCAACCGGAACAGTAAGGCCGCTCACTACCTCAAGATCGATTGCCTGCGCGAGACCTACGGCCTCTTCCAACCGGCTCTCAGGAGGACGGCTCGTTGTTATAGATCCGTCTTGCGAACCGCGCGCTCGTGCCTGCTTGAGGACAGGCACGATCACGGTGGCTCTCATGTCGTCGCGAAGTTTAGTCGCTTCGGGAACAAGTGATTCGTTTTTTGTATCGCGAGTCGATATGACGTCTAATCCCGTTAGGATGCGTTCTCTTCGGTTTCGAACATCTGCATCGGCTGTCCCGGCATGATGGTCGAAATCGCGTGCTTATACACTAGCTGCGAATGTCCGTCACGTCGCAGGAGCACGCAAAAATTGTCGAAGGATGTCACAACGCCGGTCAGCTTGACGCCGTTGATGAGAAAAATCGTCAGGGAAATTTTCTGTTTGCGAACTGTATTGAGAAATAGGTCTTGCAGGTTCTGAGAACGTTCCGCCATAGCGCCGCTTCTTTCTTTATTGCCGGCCTTCTGCCGGTGAATGGGATTCTCCTCAAGACGAAAGCATGTCCCCCTTCGCCCAGACAGGTTTGGTATCAAATCAAGTTGTTCTCCGCAATGTGGAAAACGGCAAGGTTACTGACCAAGATCAGGCGGAAATTAGATGACAAAGGACAAATCCAAAATCGCCTGCGTTTCGGGACATAGGATGAACATCAGCGAACGCCGCGACGTTAGTACCCCTGTACTAGCCGCCTGCAAGCTGGCTGCGTGCCACACTAACGCTCAGGAAAAGCGAGCTAGGAAGATCTGCATCATGAGCGGCACCATCATAGCCACGAGGAGCGCCCAGCTTAGCGGCGTTTAAACACCCAGCGACTTCAGCTTCCGATGCAATGCAGAGCGCTCCATGCCGACAAATTCGGCTGTGCGGGAAATATTGCCGCCGAAACGATTGATCTGGGCGACGAGGTAGTCTTTTTCAAACATCTCACGAGCCTCGCGCAACGGCAAAGTCATGATGTGGTAATCGTTCTTCGCCGATACCTTCGGCAGCATGTCGCCAATATCGGTGGGCAACATTTCCGCTGTGATCGGCGTATCTGGACTGTCCGAGCGTGCCACGATCATGAGCCGCTCGATGTTATTCCTCAGTTGTCGGATATTGCCTGGCCAATCATGCGCTTGCAGGACCGCCATGGCATCGTCGCCGATCCGGCGCGGACGAATGCCGGCCTGTTCAGAAATTTGACGCATCAACTGATCGACCAGAAACGGAATATCTTCACGACGTTCCGAAAGCGGCGGAACGCGGACAGGAACCACCGCAAGCCTGTGAAAGAGGTCCTCGCGGAACCAGCCCTCGGCTATTCTGCTTTCCAGATTGTAAGCGGTGGAAGACAGAATGCGAACGTCCACCTTGACGCGCTTGGAACCGCCCACGCGTTCGAATTGCTGATCGACCAGTACGCGCAGGATCTTGTTCTGCGTTTCACGCGGCATTTCACCCACCTCATCAAGGTAGAGTATGCCACGATGGGCCTCCTCAAGCGCCCCGATCTTGCGTGCCTGGCCTGGCGAGCCTTCTGTGCCAAAGAGCGCAACTTCCATGCGGTCTGGCGTGATATTGGCAGCATTGAGCGCAACGAAAGGTCCGTGGGCGCGTGTCGACTTCTTATGAATCATCCGCGCGACAAGCTCTTTGCCGGTGCCGGATGCGCCTAAAATCATCACGCGGCTGTTCGTCGGAGCCACTTTTTCGATTGTCTGGCGAAGTTGAGATACCGCGACGGACGTTCCTATCAGCTCGACGGGATCGCCTGCCTTGCGCTTCAGTTCGGTCACCTCGCGCTTCAACTTCGATGTCTCGAGAGCGCGTTCTGCAATCAAGATCAAACGGTCGGCCTTAAATGGCTTTTCGATGAAATCGAACGCGCCACGCTTTATCGCGGATACGGCCGTCTCGATATTTCCATGGCCGGAAATCATGACAACAGGCACATCGGCATGTCTGGCCTTGATTTCGTCAAGCAGCGACAAGCCGTCCAGCTTGCTGCCCTGCATCCAGATATCGAGAAAGATCAGCTTGGGAACGCGATCGGAGATTGCTGCCAATGCGCTGTCGCTATCATGAGCGGTTCGCGTTTCGTGGCCTTCGTCCGAAAGAATGCCGGAAACGATTTCGCGAATGTCATGCTCATCATCGACGACAAGAATATCAGAGGCCATGTACACTTTCCCTGTCATTATAGGCTGGGGCAGCCGGAAGCATTTCAAGACGAGGCAGATGCACGCGGATCATCGCGCCGTTGCCTCGGTCGAAATCAGCTGGCGCATCGTGCAGTTCAAGCTGCCCGCCATGTTCTTCAATAATCTTCTTGACGATCGCCAGGCCCAGTCCCGTGCCCTTCTCGCGCATCGTCATATAAGGCTCCAGTATGCTGTGGCGATTTTCCACGGGCAGCCCTCGGCCATTGTCAATGACGTCGACCGTGAACCGATCCCGCGCCTCATCGAACACTGCGTGGATCTTGACCTTGCGCTCTTCACGTTCCTCACTCGGCACAGCTTCGATCGCTTCAACGGCATTTTTGATGAGATTGCCAAAGGCCTGTCCCAACATGCGAGCATCGAAAGACCCTTCGAGAGGTTTGTCTCCAAGTTCCTGAATGAAGTTGACGTGAGAATTACCCATTTCGCGTAGGAACATCGCGTCGCGCAGGATTTGTCTGAGGTCGCTTTTTTCCTTGGTAGGCTTTGGCATGCGCGCAAATGCAGAGAATTCATCAACCATGCGGCCGATATCGCCAACCTGGCGGATGATTGTTTCCGTGCATTGATCAAAAACACTGCGATCGGAGGGATCGATCTGCTTGCCGTAGCGGCGCTGTATGCGCTCTGCAGAAAGCTGAATTGGCGTCAGCGGGTTCTTGATTTCGTGCGCAATACGTCTTGCAACGTCGCCCCAGGCCGTGGATCGCTGGGCAATGACGAGATCGGTAATATCGTCGAGCGTGACCACATAGGATTCGCGTGCGTCGCGCGTATTTTCCCGGGTCACCTGAACGCTCAAGGTTTTGACAGTGCCGTTGCGCATCAGGGCAATTTCCTTGCGGAATTCGCCGCGATGACGGCTTACCGCCTCGCTCAGAACATGATCGATCTCCGGCGCGATCTCGGACAGCTGTTTGCCCAACATCGCATCGTGATACATACCAAGCAGAGCCTCAGTCGAACTGTTCGCTATGGTGATGCGACGGTCTGTGTCGACGCCGATTACCGATGCCGAAACGCCTGAAAGAACTGCCTCGATAAAACGACGACGAACGTCTACCTCGTCTTTGGCTTCCAGGATGACATCACGCTGCGTGCGAATTTCCGAAATCATCTTGTTGAACGTTCGGGAGAGACGACCGACGTCGCCATCGACCGAGTGGACGGGCACGAGCACGTTCATGTTTCCTGACGCAACCTGGTCGGCGGCCGTAATGAGAACGCGGATCGGGCGGACGATGCGGTCTGCAAGAGCGATGGCCGCCCAGATAGCGGCAAGAAGAACGACAAGCGTGAACCCCAAGTATACGAGGGCCAACGCAATACGAAGCGGAAGCCGGCCGGCCTCCATCGACCTGTACTGATCGGAATTCTGCTCCATCAAGGCCATCGTGCTCAACACGTTGGGATCGACGGGGCGCACGGTATAGAGAAAGCTGCCTGGGATGCCGTTCAGTTTGATGATCGCAGCCACAAGGTTCGAGTCGCCCGGCTGGCTGAGGTTCGGCTGACCAGCAGCAGCCCTTTCAAGAGCATCCTTGGGAATGGCCGGCAAAGGTTTATCTGTCTTGACGTCGGCTTGCGCAATGGTCGAGCCGTTGCTTTCGACAAGGAACGCGCCGAGCAGCCCTCGTCCGCGAGCCTGACGCGTCATAAGCTCCTCGAATCCAGTTCGGTCGAGACTGAACAGAGCGCGATTTCGCTCCAAGTCGCTCGCCATCTGGATCGTCTGCCCCATCAGATAGCTGGCATTTTCCTTGATGTACGCTCGAGCGATGTTGGTGGAGGAACTGATGATTTCCTGAGTGCGCGTCGCAAACCAGTGATCAAGGCCGACATTGAGAGAAAATCCGGCCAGGACAGCGACGACGACAGCGGGCGTGATGGCAACGATCGAAAAGAAACCGACGATGCGAATATGCAGTCTGGCTGCGGCACGACCGCGCCGCCGGGCCTTCAACAGCCGCCAAACCTCGTGTCCGACAAGCGCCAGCAACGCAACGACAAACGGCGTGTTGATCACCGCCATCGTCTCGATAACATCGGGTGTCGGTGCGACGCTCGTGAGACCGAGAAGAATGACGAGAGTCACCGTGGCGCAGATCAACGCGGCAATCGCGATGATAACGCCAACGACAAAAAGTGCGGAACGCTCCGTCACCGTGACGACAGACTCATCCTCAGGATAAGCAGATCGCTCCAACTCGACGACGCGGTCCGTCTTTCGCGCGAATAACATTCAACCCCTCAATCCGGCCGGCACAAAGTCGTCGGGGTAAAAACAAATCGGCCGCAGACGTGCAGCGTCCGCGACCAACGACAATGCGACTCCCTTGCGCGAGCTTATGCGGTGCATTGTGGCGAAAATGCAACGGCCACGATGCGGATGTCAAGCATTTCGCGAACTGCGATACACCGACACGCCAAGTTCCCGGATCTTTTTCCGCAGGGTATTGCGGTTGAGACCGAGGAGATCCGCCGCCTTGATCTGGTTGCCGCGTGTAGCGGTCAAAGCTGCGAGAATCAGAGGATATTCCATTTCCGTCAGGACACGGTCATAGAGCCCCGGCGGTGGCAGATTATCACCGAAGCTTGCGAAGTAGGTTCGCATGTTTTCTTCCACCGCTTGTGAAATGGACATCGTTCCCGTGCGCATCGGGCCTTTTTCGATCGGACTGTCGGGAACGTCCGATCTCAATTCAGCATCAATGATTTCGCGTGTGATGACATCCTGGGGATATAGCGCCATCAACCTTCGTACGACATTTTCAAGTTCGCGAACGTTGCCAGGCCAGGCATAGGACTTCATCACGTCGAGCGCATCGTGATCGAAACGCTTCGTGCCAAGACCTTCTTTTTCCGCCTGTTGAACAAAATGGCGAACGAGATCTGGAATGTCTTCGGCGCGATCGCGCAAAGGCGGTAGGCGCAGCGGCACGACGTTCAAGCGGTAATAAAGATCTTCACGGAAAAGACCCTGATTAATGGCTTGCTTCAAGTCCTTGTTGGTGGCAGCAACGATGCGAACATCCGTGCGGATCGGCGTGCGGCCGCCGACGGTGGTATATTCGCCCTGTTGAAGAACACGAAGCAGGCGCGTTTGAGCGTCCATCGGCATATCGCCGATTTCATCCAGGAACAGCGTTCCACCTTCGGCCTGCTCGAACCGACCGGTAGAGCGCGTCTGCGCGCCCGTGAAAGCGCCCTTCTCGTGTCCGAACAGCTCCGATTCGATAAGATCGCGTGGAATGGCCGCCATATTGATCGCCACGAACGGGCCGTTGCGCCGCTTGCCGTAGTCATGCAAGGCACGCGCTACCAGTTCTTTGCCGGTGCCAGACTCGCCCGTGATCATCAGGGTCAGATCGGTTTGCATGAGGCGCGCGAGCACGCGATAAATTTCCTGCATGGCGGCCGATCGGCCGACAAGCGGCATGCCGTCTTGCATGTCATCATCGAGCCGCGCAGCCTTCTTTTTCGGTTCGGCGAGCGCGCGGCCGATAATGCCGATGAGCTCAGTCAGGTCGAACGGTTTCGGCAGGTAATCATAAGCGCCCTTCTCCGAGGCTTTGATTGCGGTCATGAACGTGTTCTGAGCGCTCATGACCAAAACTGGCAGATCCGGACGGGCCTTCTTTATTCTCGGCAGAAGATCGAACGCATTTTCATCAGGCATCACGACATCGGTCACCACCAGGTCGCCCTCACCCGCAGAAACCCAACGCCATAGGGTGGCCGCGTTAGAGGTGATACGCACATCATAGCCGGCGCGGCTGAGTGCCTGGTTGAGCACGGTGCGGATAGCCGCATCGTCATCCGCAACGAGGATCGTGGCTGTCATATGGTCTTTCCTGTGGGATTGATAGACGCATCTTCACTGGACGCATCCTTGGAAGCAGGCATGAGAACACGAAATGTAGTGCGGTTCGATTGGCTGTCGCATTCGATTATGCCGCCGTGATCGCCGATGATCTTCGCAACGAGCGCAAGACCAAGGCCGCTGCCATTGGTCTTGGTCGTGATAAAAGGGTCGAAAAGATGCGGAAGAATATCCGCGGGAACGCCGGGGCCGTTGTCCTGAACGCAGAACTCCAACGGCAGCGAGATCTTTTCTCGCGTGCCGGCGATCGAAAGCCGCATACCGGGACGATAAGCCGTGGTGAGAAGGATCTCCCCATCGCTTCTTTCGCCAATGGCTTCCGCAGCATTCTTGACCAGATTAAGGAAAACCTGAACCAGCTGGTCGCGGTTTGCATAAACCGCCGGCAGTGAAGGATCGTAGTTTTCGCCAATCCTGATATGGCGTGCAAAGCCGGCCTTGGCGACCGCTTTCACGTGGTCGAGCACGGAATGAATATTCACAGGCGTGCGGTCGACAGGCCGCTCGTCGGAGAAAACTTCCATTCGGTCAACGAGCGATACGATCCTGTCCGTCTCGTCGCAGATCAACCGCGTCAGGGCACGGTCTTCATCGACGGCGGATTGCTCCAAAAGCTGAGCGGCGCCTCGAATACCCGAGAGAGGATTTTTGATTTCATGAGCCAGCATTGCGGCAAGGCCCGTCACCGAGCGTGCCGCAGCACGATGTGTCAATTGCCGGTCGATCTTGTCCGCCATGGATCGCTCTTGGATCACGATCACAACGGAACCCGTCGTATTGATAACGGGAGCAACGTAGATATCGACGAGCTTTTCCTGACCGAGGCGTGGGGAAGACAGATCGACGCGATATTCGTTGACGGCCGCCCGGCGCTCACGCACTTGGTCGATCAGCGCTAGAAGCGGGCTCCCAAACGGAATCAAGCTCGCAATCTTGTGCCGGGCCAAATGCGAAGCGCTAGCTCCGAAGAACGATTCCGCCTCCCAGTTCGCAAAGGCCACATATCCTTCTTCATCGACCATCACCACAGGGTTTTGAATAGCATTCAGAACCGACATGGCCATGGCATTGCCGATCTCCAAACCGGTTTCGTTCTGATTTGTCATGCCGCCTCCAGCGTACCAAAGCGCTTCAAGCCGCTGTCCATGGCATCCGAAAACCGTGCGGTTACTTCTGCGGCATTCTTGGCGGTGAGAATTGAACTGCGTTCGATGGCACAAAGACTTGGAGCAAAACGCTCCAGGTACCAAGCAAGATGTTTCCGCGCGTGGCGAACGCCCACGTGCTCTCCATAAAAATCGATCATCATCCGATAATGCTCGACGGCGATCTTGGCGATTTCTGGCCCGGAAGGCTCTGCAGCACCTGCAATCACGCCTGCATGCCATGGCCTGCCTTGACTGGATCGGCCGATCATCACGGCATCGGCACCAGATCTTGAGAGGATCTCATGTGCATCATCGACAGTCTCAACATCGCCGTTGGCGACAAGTGGGATGGTAATGGACTCTCGGACCGCTTTGATGGCGTCCCAATCCGCCCGCCCTTCATAAAACTGCATGCGCGTGCGCCCGTGCACTGTGATCATCCGAACGCCAGCATCCTGTGCACGCTTGGCCATCATGGGTGCATTGATGGAGTTTTCATCCCACCCAAGCCGCATCTTGACCGTAACGGGAACATCAACAGCAGCAACCGTAGCTTCGATGATGCGCAGGGCATGGTCAGGCTCGCGCATCAAAGCCGATCCTGCATAGCCACCGATGACCTTTTTGGCCGGGCATCCCATGTTGATGTCAATGATGTCCGCTCCGTTGTCACGGGAGATCTTCGCGGCTTGCGCCATCCAGCTGGGATCTCGACCGGCCAATTGAACCATATGTGGTCGGAAACCCGCGCCCTTCAGGCGAGACCATGATTCGGCGGTGTTGGCGACAAGCTCGCGGCTTGCCACCATTTCCGTTACCACTAATCCAGCTCCAAACTTCCATGCCAATTGCCGGAAGGGCATATCTGTTACGCCTGACATGGGAGCCAGAACAACACGGTTTCGCAGCAATTGCGGTCCGACGGCGAGAGATGAGGCGAGATCCACCTGGGTCAACTGATTATCTTTCGGGCACACGCTGCGAATGCATTATTTTTAGCCATAACTCAACCTCTTTGCCAAGAGGGCAATGCTAGAATTGACATTTTATAGGCAAATACTGGAAAGGCATGTCTCGAGCCGCTAAACCGCCCAGGAAAGCAACAGTTAGAGCTTTCAACAGCCGGATATATTAGCGATATTTGGTTGAACTGCCGAACAGCTCCTTTTCGGCACGCGAGGGATTTATTCTGCCTATGCATTTAAAGCAACCTTTATCCATTGGTGTTGTCGTGGTTGCTGCCGGCCGCGGAGAAAGAGCTGGCAATCCCGAAAACGGTCCTAAACAGTATCGCTCTTTGGGTGGCAAGGCGGTCATAACGCGCACGCTCGAACATTTCATGACATGGCCAGCGCATCCCGCTCTTCTCTGCGTTATCCACCCCGACGACGAGCAACTGTTTGCCGACGCGGTAGCTCAGACTAGCGGGACTTGGCCTGTCGCAAAGATCCACGGCGGAAAAACGCGACAAGAGTCGGTTTTGGCGGGTCTTCGTTATTTCAAGGAAAAAGGCATAGAGCATGTTTTGATCCACGACGCTGTTCGACCTTTTTTTGATCATGCTCTTCTTAATCGCCTCGCAGCTGCTTTAGAACGGGGTGAGCAAGCCGTGCTGCCAACCGTTCCTGTTGCGGACACGCTCAAGCGCTCGCATGAAAGCGGCATCGTCGACGAAACCATATCGCGAAGCGGGCTTTTCGCCGCGCAAACGCCGCAGGCCTTCAGCCTCGACACAATCCTTCGATGCCATGAAGAAGCGGCCATCAGCGGGCTCTTTGCCTTCACGGATGACGCGTCGATTGCGGAATGGAAAGGGATAAAAGTCAAGATGGTCGAAGGCTCTGTCGGCAATGTGAAACTCACTCTTCCAGAGGATATCAACATGGCGCAACAGCGTTTTACGAATGCGCTGCCCGACGTGCGCACCGGGAACGGATATGATGTTCACCAGCTTGAACCTGGCGACGGCGTGACGTTGTGCGGAATCTTCATTCCTCACGATCAAAAGCTTAAAGGTCACTCTGATGCGGACGTGGCATTGCACGCCTTGACCGACGCATTGCTGGCGACCTGTGGCGCCGGCGATATTGGCGATCACTTCCCGCCATCCGATCCGCAGTGGAAGGGCGCCGCATCCCGTATTTTCATCGAGCACGCAGCTTCGATCGTTCGCGGCCATGGCGGAACAATCATGAATGCAGACGTGTCGCTGATTGCAGAAGCACCGAAAGTCGGGCCGCATCGGGAAGCAATGCGCCAGAAACTATCGAAGTTTCTTGGAATCAGCCTTGAGCGCTGCTCCGTCAAAGCAACCACCAATGAAAAAATTGGATTTATCGGTCGACGGGAAGGCATCGCAGCAATTGCGACGGCGACTGTGGTTTACGAAAGGACATCGCTATGAACCTCTTCCCACAGGAAGTCATCGACAAAGCGGAATGGGTGATCCGCCTCCTCATCAAAAAGGAAATGATGACGGCTACCGCCGAATCCTGCACCGGAGGCCTTATTGCCGCTGCGCTGACCGAGGTTTCAGGATCCTCGGCCGTGGTTGACCGTGGTTTCGTGACCTACAGCAACGACGCGAAAATGGACATGCTGGGGGTGCAGGCTGAGACGCTAAAACGTTTCGGAGCCGTGTCGGAGCAGACCGCCTGTGAAATGGCAAAAGGCGCACTTTCCCACTCAAAAGCGCAGATCGCAATCGCAGTCACCGGAATAGCCGGCCCGGGTGGCGGCTCTGCCGAAAAGCCCGTTGGGCTTGTTCATCTTGCAGTTGCGTCGCAAGACGGGCGCCTCGCCCATAGAGAAATGCTTTATGGCGATATCGGCCGCGATAAGGTCAGAATGGCGACAGTCGCAACCGCTTTGGACATGATCTTGGATTTAGCCTAAAAGACACCGGCCTCACGGTGTCAGCGCTATATCATGCGTAAATCTTGTTGGCGCGCGTTTCGAACGCGTCGGTGAACATGCGAAACGCTCGATCAAACATCGAGCCCATGACAGCACCCAATATGCGACTCTTGAACTCATAATCGATAAAGAAATCGACGACACATCCCCCGTTATCGCCCGGCGTAAATCGCCAGCGATTATCCAGGTAGCGAAAGGGTCCGTCGATGTATTTCACATCGATGGCATGTTCGGCTTTGTTGAGAAGAACCTGCGTCGTGAAGGTCTCACGGATCGCCTTATAGCCGACGGTCATATCGGCCACGAGCAGTGTCTTGCCATCCCGCTCCTTACGGCTGCGGATCGTGAGGGCGTCACAAAGCGGTAGGAACTCTGGATATCGTTCCACGTCAGCGACAAGCTCGAACATCTGATCGGGGGAATGCGCGACGGTGCGTTGAGTTTGAAATTGCGGCATGATCGGCAGTTAAGATCATGTCGCGACAAGATCAAGGAGCTGCTTCATTTCGTCTCGGCTTTTTACCTGAAAAACCGGAACATGGCCGCCGAATTCCGCAAGCTTCTGCTCGACGACCGGGACGGACCTGCGCTCGAAGTTCCAGATGAAACGAAGAAATTCGAAATCGATTCGCTCTTTGCATCCTGGCGCCATTTCCTGCCGTGTCCGGCCAAGATGGGTTATGGCTCTTAAAAGGGCGCCTTTAACACAAACTAAACGCGACATCCTCACCCAGATGACAAGATCAGCTCTCGGTAACCTGAGGTGGAAGCTCGACGGTCCGTTTCCGTCCATCAGCCAGCGTTCGCGACCGACGGCGCGCGCAATGAGAGAAAGCTCTTCGGCCTTGCCTCGCTTTTGCCAGCCGGAAAGCCAGAAGAACTCCCGGTCCATCGAGATATAAGGGAGCGCAAGCAAATCAGATAGACGCATTGACAGCGTGGTCTTGCCACCACCTGAACAGCCGATCACCATGACGCGCTCAGCGTTTTTCAACATCCGAGCGGCCGCCTGTAATGAGGTCACTGTCCCCTCCCTCAAGGCGCTGCACATGTTCAAAAACAAGCGCGGTGTATCCGGGAAGGATTCAAGCGCGCCCGTTTTCCATATCACAAATTTCAGGCTGTCAAGGCAAGCTGTTCAGTCAGGAGCTTCTTTTCACGCGCAGCGCGCAAGCGCGCAAAGTCGTCGCCTGCGTGATGAGATGAACGTGTCAAGGGACTGGCCGATACCATCAAAAAACCCTTGGTGTAAGCGACTGTCTCGTAGGATTTGAATTCTTCAGGCGTCACAAAACGTTCGACTTTGTGGTGCTTGCGGGTCGGCTGCAGGTATTGCCCGATGGTCAGGAAGTCGACATCAGCTGTTCTGAGATCGTCCATCAATTGCAACACTTCATTTCGTTCTTCGCCCAAACCGACCATGATGCCCGACTTCGTGAAGATCGAAGGGTCGAGTTCCTTTACCTGTTGCAGAAGCCGGATCGAATGGAAGTAGCGAGCGCCTGGACGTACCGTCAGATAGTTCGATGCCACCGTCTCAAGATTGTGGTTGAACACATCGGGCTTGGCGGCCACCACGCGTTCAAGTGCACCTGGCTTGCGTAAGAAGTCTGGTGTCAGAATTTCAATGGTCGTGGATGGTGATGCTGCGCGGATAGCCCAGATGACCTTTTCAAAATGCTCGGCACCGCCGTCATCAAGATCGTCGCGGTCGACGGAGGTAATGACCACATGGGTCAATCCCATCTCCTTCACTGCCCGCGCCACATTTTCTGGTTCGGCCATATCAAGGGCATTGGGGCGTCCGGTCGATACATTGCAGAAGGCGCAGGCGCGCGTGCAGATCTCACCCATGATCATGAAGGTCGCGTGCTTCTTGTCCCAGCACTCGCCAATGTTCGGGCAGCCAGCCTCTTCACAAACGGTAACAAGCTTATGCTCGCGGACGATTGCGCGTGTCTCTGCATAGCCCTTCGACGTCGGCGCCTTGACGCGGATCCAATCTGGCTTACGCAGAACTTCCGTATCTGGACGATGCGCCTTTTCGGGATGGCGTACCCGCTTTGCATCCGGATTGATCGTGTCGAGAATGGTAACCATTGCCCATCAGCCTTTCGCCGCACCCTGCAGCCGCGTCGGCATATCCGACGACTTTCGTTTCGTTTTGAAGGCTGAGCAAGTCAATCCGGCTCAGCCTTTCTAAGAGTGATTTCAGCAGATCTTCAAAATCCACCGCATTTTCAACTGTCGTTAGCGTGACCCTGAGCGCTAAGCAATCGCTCGTGCAATCAGAACGACGATGATAGCGCCCACCGTTGCATGGATGATCTGCACGATCAGCGCATTGTCTATCCCGAGCGAAATGCCGAGCGCCCTGAAGAGAAACCCTCCGACAAAGGCACCGATGACGCCCGACAGCAGGCACCGGATCAATCCGCCGCCTCCAACGACAAGGCTTGCCAGAAAGCCGGCCACGAGGCCGATAAGCAGAAAGACGACTAGTGCCTGCGTTTCCATGTATGGATTTCCTTTCCTGTTTTCCACTTGTGAATGAAGAGCGGCCAGGACGATTATCAAGCGTTCAATACGCGGCCATAAGCATCGAGAACGGCTTCCTTCATCGTTTCCGACACTGTCGGATGCGGGAAGATCGTATGCATCAGTTCTTCTTCGGTGGTTTCAAGGTTCATAGCAACGACGAAGCCTTGGATCAGCTCTGTGACTTCAGCACCAACCAGATGCGCGCCAATCAGTTCTCCGGTCTTCTTATCGAAGATGACCTTGCAGAGACCTTGATCCTCGCCAAGTGCGATGGCTTTGCCGTTCGCGGAAAATGGGAAGCGTCCGACACGTATGTCGCGGCCCATTTCCTTGGCTTTCGCCTCGGTCAGGCCAATCGATGCCACCTGCGGATTGCAATAGGTGCATCCAGGCACTTTGCTCTTGTCGATGGCATGTACGTTCGGCACGCCTGCAATTTTTTCGACGCAGATAACCCCTTCGTGCTCGGCTTTGTGCGCAAGCATCGGTGGCCCTGCAACGTCGCCAATGGCGTAAATGCCATCGACACTGCTCCTGCCGTACCCGTCCGCGACGACGCAGCCGCGGTCGGTCTTTACACCCAGTGCTTCAAGCCCGAGATTTTCGATATTGCCCTGCACGCCAACGGCAGAAATCATCCGATCGGCCGTGATCTTCTGAACTTTACCGTCTTCGGTTTCCACATGCGCGGTGACGCTGTCGGAGCCTTTTTCAACCTTGCTGATCTTCGCTTTGGTCATGATCTTCAGACCACGCTTTTCAAGCTGCTTGCGCGCAATGCCGGAGATCTCGGCATCTTCGACCGGCATGATTGTCGGCATGACCTCGACCACAGTTACATCGACGCCCATCGAGCGATAGAAGCTTGCAAATTCGATCCCGATCGCACCGGAGCCCATGACGAGTAGCGATTTTGGCAGAGCCTCCGGCTTCATGGCTTCAAAATACGTCCAAATCAGCTTGCCGTCGGGCTCGATCCCAGGCAATGCACGCGGGCGTGCGCCAGTTGCGACAACAATATGCTTTGCCTTGTAAGTGCCTTCCCCAAGCGCATTTTTAGGTTGCGGCGGTTGAGGCTGGACGACCGGCTTGCTGGACTTACCTACTACAATTTCGCCAGGCGCACCCGCTTTAGGGGATTTGGTGACTTTCGCTTCACCCCAGATCACGTCGATCTTGTTTTTCTTCATGAGGAAGCCAACACCCATATTCAGGCGCTGTGAGACGGCGCGTGAACGTGCAACGACCGCCTTCGCATCCGGCTTGACAGTGCCCTCGAGCACAAGACCGTAATCCTTCATATGATTGGCATTATCCAGGACGTCAGCAGAACGAAGCAAGGCCTTGGTCGGAATGCAGCCCCAGTTCAGGCAAATGCCGCCCAAATGTTCGCGCTCCACCACGGCTGTCTTGAGGCCTAACTGCGCTGCTCTAATGGCAGCAACATAGCCACCCGGACCAGAACCAATGATGATGACGTCGTAGGATTCAGCCATGCGTTTCCTGCCTTTGTTCTTTCTCTTGCCGAGTCAACAAGACCCAGGCGTAATCTTTACTCGTTTCGAAAAGCCGGGCGGCATCACGTCGCGCCCGTTCCGAAAAACCTCTTTCCCGATACAGCCTCAGGGCGACATCATTGTCGCTCGCAGTCACCAGGCTGACCGGCCTTGTTCCCGCTTTCTGGATCTGATCATCCAAAAGACGCCTTCCAATTCCGATACCGCGCATATGATGGTAGACGCCGAGGCTCGCAATGAACCAGTGCGCCGCCGCCATCTTTTGCAATTCCATGACCGGCAAGAGCGATGGATGTGAAAGCGAGACGTCATCCAGATTTTCGTCCAGCTGATATCCAACCGCTACGCCTGCTACCTCGCCGTAAGCTTCGGCAACCACAGCGCTCCGCCAACCACCTCTGGCGTGATCAAGACGCATCCGCATCCGTCCGCACTCCATCGGAGTATCGAAACCCTCGCGACGGGCATCCGCCAGCCAGATGAAGCTTGTCAACCCATGCGCGGCGATATCGCAAAGGATGGCAAGCTCTGCGGCATCGTCACGCGAGGCAGCGCGCAACGTGACGAAGCCGGACATCTTAAATCCCCAACATCATACGCGCGACTGGTTCCAGCCCCTGGCCCAAGGCGCGCGTATTGGCCGCATCGAGATGGATGCCATCGATCGGCGTCGTCTTAGCCACCGAATTGGCGTCGAAGAAACCACACCCAAGTTCGTCAGCCAGATCGCGATAAAGCGTTGGAAGCTTCCGCGATTCTTCAATTCCGCCAGGAAAGGCTGCCGCAAAGGCTGCATTTGCAGTGGCGCAGATCGCCGGTGGGGAAACAATCAAAATGTCCGGAACGTCGAAATCGAACGGCCAAGCATGGCTGCGGATCAAACGGACAAGGCGCGCAATGCCCTGGCATGCGGCAAAAGCAGAACCGCAAACAACCGGCTTCATGTCATTTGTGCCGAGAAGCAGAATGACGAGATCGACAGGCGCATGGGTCTGGAGGATCGTTGGCAGGACCCTTGCGCCATTTCGATCACAATCTGCAAGGTGATCGTCGAATGCCGTTGTCCTTCCGTTCAAGCCCTCGGCAATGACGCGCGCTTCGCCAGTAAGAGCCTCCTGCAAAACACTCGGCCATCGATCTTCGAAGGGATGTCGACCGATTGTGACGGCATCGTAACCCCATGTCAGCGAATCGCCGTAGCAAAGGATCGTCTTCGTCATATCGGTCTCAGCCTCCGCTTCGGGAAGTTTGGGGAACGCGTGAGGCATTCCCCACCCCTTCTCCATTTTAGACCAGCATGCCCATCGGATTTTCGATGTAACCCTTGAAGGCAGCAATCAGTTCTGCACCCAAAGCACCATCAACGCAGCGATGATCCGTTGACAATGTCACAGTCATGACCGTGGCCACCGCCAACTCGCCGTTCTTGACGATGGGACGTTGCTCACCAGCACCAACAGCCAAAATCGTCGCATGCGGCGGATTGATCACGGCAGCAAACTGCTTCACACCCATCATGCCCATATTGGACACCGATGTCGTACCGCCCTGGTACTCCTCGGGCTTGAGCTTGCGCTCTTTGGCGCGCTTACCCAAATCCTTCATCTCGTTCGAGATAACGGAAAGGGTCTTCTGCTCGGCCTTTCGCACGATCGGGGTAATCAAGCCACCAGGAATTGAGACTGCGACGCCAACATCGGCGTGCTTATGCCGCACCATAGCGCTTTCCGTCCAGGAAACATTAGCGTCCGGCACGTCACGCAAAGCCAGCGCCATGGCCTTGATGACCATGTCATTGACGGAGAGCTTGTATGCCGGAGCACCGTCTTTCGACTTCGGTGCTGCGTCGTTCAGCTGGCTGCGAAGTGCCAGAAGCGCATCGAGGTTGCAATCGACGCTGACGTAGAAGTGCGGGATCGTCTGCTTCGACTCGACCAGTCGACGAGCAATCGTCTTGCGCATGTTGTCATGCGGCACGAGCTCGTAAGAGCCTTCGTCGAACAGTTTCAGAACCGCATCGTCCGATGCGGGCTTGGCGAGAGACGATGCGGGAGCTGTCGCGCCGGCCTGTGCAGCAGGGGCAGCGGGTGATTTTGCACCACCAGCAGCGGCAGCTTCCACGTCGCTCTTAACGATACGCCCGTGCGGTCCGGTTCCCTTTACCGACGACAGGTCGAGACCTGCTTCCTTTGCAAGACGACGTGCAAGCGGTGACGAAAACACACGATCGCCAGACGGCGTCGATGCCGATTTGGTCGCGGCTGCAGGCGCAGAGGCCGCCTTTTCCTCCGCCACTCTCTGCTGCGAATTTGCAGCTTCGCCTGTTACGACATCGTCGGCTTTAATGTTTTGCTCGGCTCGTTCACTTGACTTCGAGGCTGCTGGCGCGGCCTCTTGGCTTGCCTTGGAAGCAGCGGACACATCTTCGCCCTCGCCAGCCAGTACGGCAATCACCGCATTGACCTTGACGCCTTCGGTGCCAGCGGCCACCAAAATCTGCGCGACAGTGCCTTCATCGACGGCTTCCACTTCCATGGTCGCCTTATCGGTTTCGATTTCAGCGATGACGTCGCCAGACTTGACGGCATCACCTTCCTTAACCAACCACTTGGAAAGCGTGCCTTCCTCCATCGTCGGAGACAGGGCAGGCATCGTGATGTTAATAGGCATCGAAAGCCTCCCTCAGATTACTTGTAGCAGACGGCTTTGACCGCCTGGACAACTTCGCCGACATTCGGCAGAGCGAGCTTTTCGAGGTTCGCCGCATAGGGCATCGGCACATCTTTCCCAGCGATCGTAATGATCGGCGCGTCAAGATAATCGAACGCTTCCTGCTGAACACGGTTTGCGATGAAGTCACCGACCGATGACTGAGGATATCCCTCCTCAACGGTCACGAGACGACCCGTCTTCTTCACGGACTCGATCACCGTCGGCAGATCCATGGGACGAATCGTGCGTAGATCGATCACTTCAACATCGATACCAGCACTCTCAAGTTCAGCCGCCGCCTTGGTCGCATAGGTCATCCCGATGCCAAAGGATACAAGCGTCACATCCTTGCCCTTACGGTGGATTCGAGCCTTACCGATCGGCAGAACGAAGTCGTCGAGCTTCGGCACATCGAAGTGCTGACCGTACAAGATCTCGTTTTCAAGAAAGATGACCGGGTTCGGATCGCGAATTGCCGCCTTGAGAAGACCTTTGGCGTCTGCCGCCGTGTAAGGCATCACAACCTTCAGACCGGGGATGCTGCTATACCATGCCGCATAATCCTGACTGTGCTGAGCCGCCACGCGGGCAGCTGCACCGTTCGGACCACGGAATACCATTGGTGCACCCATCTGCCCGCCGGACATATAGAGCGTCTTGGCAGCCGAGTTGATAATCTGATCGATCGCCTGCATTGCGAAGTTGAAGGTCATGAATTCGACGATTGGACGCAGACCAGCCATCGCAGCACCGACACCAAGTCCGGCAAAGCCATGCTCGGTGATCGGCGTATCGACAACGCGGCGAGCGCCGAACTCCTGAAGGAGCCCCTGCGTTACTTTGTAGGCGCCCTGATATTCCGCAACTTCCTCGCCCATGACGAATACCGTTTCGTCTCGGCGCATTTCTTCGGCCATGGCATCGCGAAGCGCTTCGCGAACGGTCGTCGAGACCATTTCAGTTCCCGATGGAATATCGGGATCAGAGGCAACATCGACCTTTGGCGCAGCTGCTACCGGCGCGCTGGCAGACTTTGCTTCCGTTGGACGTTCGCCTTCAGGAATTTTTGGTGCAGAAGAACTCGACGCATTGTCATCAGGCGCTGCTTCCTTCGAGGCGGAAACATCATCCATGCTTTCGCCGTCCTGCAGGAGGACAGCGATCTTCGCATTTACCTTGACGTTTTCAGTGCCGGCCGGAACGAGCAGCTTGCCGATAACGCCTTCATCGACGGCTTCCACTTCCATGGTCGCCTTGTCGGTCTCGATTTCGGCAATAATGTCGCCGGAGGTGACCTTGTCACCTTCCTTCTTCAGCCACTTGGAAAGCGTACCTTCTTCCATCGTCGGAGAGAGGGCGGGCATAAGGATATCTACTGGCATTGTTTCCCTCCCCGATTAGAGCAGAATGTCTGTGTAGAGCTCGGATAGATCCGGCTCCGGATCGGACTGTGCAAAATCGGCGCTGTCGGCAACGATGTCGCGCACATCCTTATCGATGGACTTCAGATCGTCTTCGGAAGCCCAGCCTTTCTCAACGAGACGAAGGCGGACCTGCTCGATCGGATCATGCTCCGAGCGCATTTTCTGCACTTCATCCTTCGTGCGATACTTCGCTGGGTCGGACATGGAGTGACCGCGATAGCGATAGGTCAGCATCTCAAGAATCATCGGCCCCTTGCCGGCCCGGCAATAAGCGACCGCCTCGTCAGCGGCTGCCTTGACGGCACGAACATCCATCCCATCAACCTGCATGCCGGGAATACCGAAGGACGCGCCGCGCTGCGAAAAGTCGCCCTGTGCCGTAGCGCGCGCCGTTGACGTACCCATGGCGTAGCGATTGTTTTCGATGACGTAGATGACCGGCAGCTTCCACAGCTGAGCCATATTGAAGCTTTCGTAGACCTGCCCCTGATTGGCGGCTCCGTCGCCGAAATAGGCGAGCGACACCGCATCATTACCGCGATAGCGGTTTGCGAAGGCAAGGCCTGTTCCGAGGGAAACCTGGGCGCCAACAATGCCGTGGCCGCCATAGAAGTTCTTTTCCTTCGAGAACATGTGCATCGAGCCGCCCTTCCCCTTGGAATAGCCGCCGCGACGCCCCGTCAGCTCCGCCATAACACCGCGTGCCGTCATGCCGGTTGCAAGCATGTGGCCGTGATCACGATAGCCGGTGATGACCTGGTCGCCATCCTTCAAAGCCATTTGCATGCCGACGACGACAGCCTCCTGGCCGATGTAAAGGTGACAGAAGCCGCCGATGAAGCCCATGCCATAAAGCTGGCCGGCCTTTTCTTCGAAACGGCGAATGAGAAGCATTTCACGATAGGCTTTTAGCTCGGTATCGCGATCGAAATCAGCGATTGCACCACCATTCGTAGGCTTTCCGGTGCTTTTACCGGCTGTTTTACGGCTGGAAAGAGCTGCGTTTTTGCGCGGCGCCATTCAACCCTCCCTGTAAGTTGTCGGTCTTTCGATTGGCGCGTACCATAGGGAAGAAAGGCCTATGCAGCAATGCTATAATTGCATGGCTCATATTACCACCTAATTATCTGATTTCAAATGGCTTTTGCCGATTAACCTGATTTCAGTTAATTTTAGCGGAATTGTAAATTACGATTTCATCTGGCCGCGAAAAGTTAAGCTGGAAGCGGGCTTTCTCGTCCAGCATATCTTTATCGAGCGATCCATCGCTTAAGAGGGACACCTGCCGCTCAAGCTGCTCGCGCTTTGACTTGAGGAGCGCCAGTTCTTTCAAACGCACAATGCGCTGGCGCTCAAATTTTTCCGTCGCACGCAGACCGTAATCACCGTGGATCGCATGATAACCGAAATAGGAGAGAAAAGCGACCGTCATCGCGGGAAGTACGAGCCGCCCAATTTTTCGTTCGCGATGATACTTGGTCCACATATGCTCACTCGGTCACGCATAAAATCATATGAACTGACACTAGCGCCGAGAGATTAACCGTCCGTTGACTATGTCGTATCGGCAACGAAAAAGCCCACGCCATTTCCGGCGCGGGCCCTTCAATACTCAAGTTTTAAAGACCGATTAGATCTTCAGGATCGAGCGACCTGCATAGCGCGCCTGAGGACCCAAGCCTTCTTCGATACGGATCAACTGATTGTACTTGGCCAACCGGTCCGAACGGGACAGGGATCCGGTTTTGATCTGACCGCAATTGGTTGCGACGGCAAGATCGGCAATTGTGGAATCTTCGGTTTCGCCGGAACGGTGGGACATGACCGCCGTGTAGGCAGCCTTGTGCGCCGTGTTCACAGCATCGAGCGTTTCGGTGAGCGAACCGATCTGATTGACCTTGACGAGGATCGAGTTGGCAACGCCCATCTTGATGCCATCGCGCAAGCGAGCAGAATTGGTCACGAAAAGGTCGTCACCTACCAGCTGGCATGTCTTGCCAATCTTGTCGGTGAGGATCTTCCAGCCTTCCCAATCATCCTCGGCCATGCCGTCTTCAATCGAGATGATCGGATATTTTGCAGCAAGCTGTGCAAGATATTCGGCCATGGCTTCCGATTCGAGCGTGCGGCCTTCGCCTTCCATGACGTATTTGCCGTCTTTGAAGAATTCGGTCGATGCGCAGTCAAGACCGAGATAGATGTCTTCGCCTGTTTTGAAGCCGGCCTTTTCAACAGACTTCATAATGAAGTCGAGTGCCTCAGGCGCACTCTTGAGGCCTGGCGCAAATCCGCCCTCGTCACCAACATTGGTGTTGTGACCTTGTGCGCCAAGTTCCTTCTTCAGCGTATGGAAGATTTCGGAGCCCATGCGCACGGCGTCACGGATCGACTCGGCACCGACGGGCAGAATCATGAATTCCTGGAAGTCGATCGGGTTATCGGCGTGTGCGCCACCGTTGATAATATTCATCATCGGGACTGGCAAAAGGTGAGCGCCAGCGCCGCCGACATAGCGGTAAAGAGGAAGGCCCGCAGCCTCTGCCGCCGCCTTTGCCACAGCCAGCGACACGCCAAGGATCGCGTTCGCGCCAAGGCGCGACTTGTTGGGCGTACCGTCCAACTCGATCAGAAGATTATCGATCTGGATCTGGTTTTCAGCATCTATGCCGCCGATCGCGTCAAAGATCTCTGTATTTGCCGCTTCCACGGCCTTTTCAACGCCCTTACCGAGATAGCGCTTGCCGCCGTCGCGAAGCTCGACAGCTTCATGTGCACCGGTCGAAGCGCCCGATGGAACAGCCGCACGGCCCATGCTACCGTCTTCGAGATAAACGTCTACCTCGACGGTCGGATTGCCGCGGCTGTCCAAAATTTCGCGGGCAATGATATCGGTAATGACAGTCATGAGTTCTCCATTCCACGTGAATTAAATCGGTTTAATTCTTTAGAGCATGATGGTGATCGGCGTAAGGATCTTTTTCACCAAACCACCCGTCGCAGCAAAGCTTCGTCCCTTATTGTTTTTCGGTCATGACAACTTGATGTCAGCCTTTCGCAATCGCATCGAAAGCCAATAGCTTTTCGAGAAGCCGCGGCATATCTTTCAGATGCACCATATTCGGACCGTCAGACGGTGCGTGATCGGGATCTTCGTGAGTCTCAATGAAAACGCCTGCTACCCCTACCGCGACGGCAGCGCGCGCCAGCGTTTCCACAAATTCACGCTGACCGCCGGTCGAGCCGCCCTGCCCTCCAGGCTGCTGAACCGAATGGGTCGCATCAAAGATAACGGGGGCGCCCATGCCTGCCATGATGGGTAGCGAGCGCATGTCCGAGACGAGAGTATTGTAGCCGAAGGACGCACCGCGCTCGCACAGCAGAATGTTCGCATTGCCGCTATCGTTGAGCTTGGCAAGAACATTCTTCATGTCCCAAGGTGCCAGAAACTGGCCCTTTTTGACATTGATCACCCGTCCGGTCTTAGCTGCCGCCACCAGAAGATCGGTTTGCCGGCTGAGGAATGCCGGAATTTGAAGAACGTCAACGACCTCTGCGACCGTTGCGCATTGCTCTTCCGTATGGATATCGGTCAGAACCGGGAAGCCAAACTCTTTCTTGAGGTCGGCGAATACTTCCATCGACTTTTCGAGGCCCATGCCACGCTGACCGGACAAGGATGTACGATTGGCCTTATCGAACGACGATTTATAGACAAGGTCGATCTTCAACTTGTCTGTCAGCTCTTTCAGAGCGCCGGCCATCATAAATGCGTGGTCTCGGCTTTCCATCTGACAAGGGCCCGCGATAAGAGCCAGCCGCCCCTTGTTCGAGAAAGTAACCTTGGCAGTTCCTTCTCCAACGACGATTTCCGAATTCGTATGACTCATTCCGTCTCCTCGAAGGCAAAGACGGCGCCCTGTCCTGGCGCTGGCTTTACCAAAATGCGCTCTTGCTTTCGCGTATATGTGATCCCGTTAGCAGCCAAATGCGACTCTGTCACGGCCAGATTGGACGAGCGGAAGACGATCGCAACCGCTTGCAAAGCCCCTTTCGGCACCGCTGGCGCATAATCGAATAGTCCCTCCACTCCATCCGGCGTCATCACGGCCAACTCCACATTGGGTAAATTGATGGAAAGCCCAAAAGCGGTTCGACGCGTCGAGGAAATGTTTGTCGCGGCCGACAAGACTGGAGCGAAGCTTTTAGGCGTCTGCGAACATAAGACAACTGTTCTCATGCCTATCACCCCATTGAGATGGGTTTCCAGCGATCGCCGGTCTGACGGAAAGGCGACGAGCCTTTGGCAGGTAAAAAAGAATATTTCCGGTGAGCGAAGATCGGCAGCAAATGCCAGACGGAACGCGCCCTGAACATGACGTCCGTCCGGTAAGACGATGGGCCTTGAAAATTCCACCGGCCGACCACCACTCAAACCCAGCATCTCGAAGTTTTCGTGATCCTCTAGAGCATTGTCAGTCGCGAGCACCACTGCCGAAAAACCGTCCTCGCCACATCTTGTCCGGTAGCTCTCATCACGGCGAATAAAGCTATTCAAAGCTTTCATCGCCTCCTCATACAGCGATGGATCGAAAACGGCCAACGGTTCAAGATATGTGCCGTCGGCGAGGAATACGCAGGCATTTGCAGTGCCAAAAGGATGCTGACCCCCGGCAGCCACCGTAAAGCCGAGGCAGCTTAGGCGATCGCGCGCCTGACTCAGATTCGCGACCGGAAGCACAAGGTGATCGAGTGGATAGGCCATAAGTGCAACGCTCCTCCTGCAGAAAACTAGATGTCACTGTTGAACGTAAGATCGAGCAACTCAAGAGGGGAAGAGATCGTGGTGCCGTTACAGCCCAGATTGAACTCAATCAACTAATTATTAACCATCCCTGCACGATCCTGCCGACGCGTACACCGGCGACTCATGTTCTTCCAGCGGCGGTCCAAATCGGAAAGATCGATCCCGTGCATTCCGTATCCTCTCCATCAGTTGAAGGAAGGCCGCTTATCGATGCGGCTGTCGTCACCCGCTTGCTGCTTGGCATGGCAATCCTTGCTACGCTCACACTCTCGATCTGTATTGGCGGGCGCTGGCTTGGCGGGCGTATTGCCCTTGCAGGTAATAGTGACAGCCCGAAGCCCTTCCTGATAGCGATCGGCCAGGACAAGATGCTCCTTCCGGCAAACAGCATTAGATTTCCAACGCAACGCAAAGCGGGATCTGCAGACCGAATCAACCTTGGCCTGACATGGCCGGAGATGGCAGGTTATTCGCAAGAAAATCGCCTCCGCTTTGATGACATGCGGCAGTCCACCGGTCTCATCTTCGTTCAATTATCCCAGGCCATCATGTCTCGCGACATGTCCGGGCGGCTTGAGCCAATTTACAAGCATGTCACGGAAGGCCCTTCCAAGCTATTCGTAGCGGGTCTCACACTCCACACCCTAAAGAAAGAAGCGGGCTATCAAGACGAAGTGCTCCTGACAGCCTCGCGGCCCGGTCAACCCGATTATGTCGTGCGTTGCACTTTGCCTGAATCGCTAGAGAAATCGACGAGCGCCGATTGCCAGCGCGATGTCGCGATCGGCAAGGGAATGAGCGTTCTGTACCGCTTCTCGAGTCTGCACCTCAACGACTGGCGGAAGATCGACGAGGCCGTCACGACTTATGTTTCGAAACGCCTTATACCGTAACAAGCCGCTAAAAACCTCCCGTGAGGTGAAACAAATGATTAAGCATAAACGGATTGGTAACCCCGTCTGACTAAGATGCGCATCAACGGCCTCTGCGAGTTAGGGCGCGCAGAAATCGACCTTAAAATTGAAATGCAAGCGAAGAGTTAGATAGTGTCAACGTCCGTCTCCCACCTTTCGCCATCCTATGCCGCCAATTTTCTGGCTAGAGTAAGTGCAGCCCTTTCCTTTGCGATCATCATCGCTGCAAGCGCGGTCAATCCTGCCCACGCGAACAATCCACGTTATGCTGGCATCGTCGTTGATGCGCAGACCGGCAACGTACTCTACAGCGAAAATGCCGATCGGCTGCAGTATCCAGCATCACTGACGAAAATGATGACGCTCTATCTGACGTTCGAAGCGTTGGAGAAGGGTCGCATTACGTTGGACACGCCCGTGCCCTTTTCGCAGCACGCGTCGTCGCAGCCGCCCACGAAACTTGGGATCCGCCCAGGCGGCCAGGTCACCGTCCACGACGCCATGCTCGGCCTGGTCACCTTGTCAGCGAATGACGCCGCTACGGCGCTCGCAGAACTGATCGGCGGAAGCGAGGAGCGCTTTGCTCAGATGATGACCGCCAAGGCGCATGCGCTAGGCATGACTCGAACCACTTATCGCAATGCAAATGGCTTGCCCAATACGGCCCAGATGACCACGGCGCGTGATCAGGCTCGGCTTGGCATTGCTCTGCGTCAGCATTTCCCCGAATATTACGGCTTCTTCTCCCAGACGAGCTACAAGCTCGGGAACCGCACCATCAATGGGCACAACCGCTTGATCGGATCGGTTCCTGGCGTCGATGGAATCAAGACCGGTTACACCCGCGCCGCTGGATACAATCTGGCGACGTCCGTGCATATTGAAGGGCGCTCGATTGTCGGCGTCGTACTTGGTGCTGCGTCAACGCCTGCGCGTGATCTGCAGATGCGCAAGCTGATTGCAGCCTATCTTCCCAAAGCATCGCGCGCCGGCAAAGATGACCTCATAGCCCAGAATGTCACCCCGCGCCGGCCCTCGGTCCCGGCGCCCGTGCAGGAACTTCCTGCTCCCCAGGCAACTGCGAAGGTCAGTCTGCCGGCTAGCGCACCTCAACCTGAGCCCCGGCTGGAAACCGCCTCTGCAACCACCGCTTTTGCTGAAACAGGTTCGACCTCTTCTGACAACCCGCTTCTCAGCCAGCCCCTACCCGCTCCGACGANCCCAGGCAACTGCGAAGGTCAGTCTGCCGGCTAGCGCACCTCAACCTGAGCCCCGGCTGGAAACCGCCTCTGCAACCACCGCTTTTGCTGAAACAGGTTCGACCTCTTCTGACAACCCGCTTCTCAGCCAGCCCCTACCCGCTCCGACGAGAGTGAAGGCGCAAATCGTAAAACCTGCCGCATCTCCCGAGCCAACCGCCGTGGCCGAGCGCGATTCGAACATCGACGATTTGACTACCGCGTCGACCAAATCCGCGGACGAGCCAAAAGGTTGGGTTGTGCAGATCGGCGTTGCCGCAAATCATGACGCAGCGATGGAGATGCTGAACGCAGCGCGCGTCAAGGGCGGCAGCGCGCTTGCTTCCGCCAAACCTTTCGCGGTTGCCTATTCCGGGAGCTATCGGGCCCGTTTCGGCGGCTTTGCTGGCGAACGTGAGGCATCAACCGCGTGTAAGGCGCTTAAGCGCTCCGGGATCAAATGCTGGGCTTCGGCTCAATAGCGGATGGTGATGGAGCTGAGGACATTCGAAAGTTAGCGCGTTCTTTTTTGCATCTTAGATGCATGTGCGCGTCAAAGGCCGCTTTGATGCGGCCATCACCAAGCAGTCTCGTAATTTGTAGTGCGTAGGAGACGAAGATGGGAAACAACGAAAATAGCCCGACCTTTCCGGTCGACCGGCAGAAACAGGCCAGAAGGCCGTTGGGGGCATTGCACCCGCTGCATGAGGCGGCCATGCGCATCGCAGAAATCGGTCTGCAACGGCAAAAAGCGGGCACCGCCAAAACCAAAGATCTCATTGGGTTGCTGCTCTGCCACGGCGCGCGCGCTTGGCGTTATTCTCAACCGCAAGTCGATATCCACCTGCACGTGACCTGCTCCGGCAAGCCAGCACCTGTTGTCCTTCGCATTCGCTGAAGAAGGAGGTCTTACAGCAATCCGAGTTCGGCAAGCTCGCGGCGAAGGTCTGCGGGCATTTCGGCAATTCCAGCATCAAGAGACGAAAGGTCGCGCGGAACATCTTCCTGGGGATAGTAACGCCATCCTTGAAAAGCACGCTTTGGCTGCACGACTGTCTCGACAACCTCCGGCGCTAAAAGCAGCTTACAGCGCGAAATCCCTTCGTTGTCTGTGAATGTCTCGATGCCGAGCAACTTTTGTCTTGCTTGCACCTGCCCTTTGATGACCCAATAGAGTGAGCCGCCATCGAGCAACTCATCGACGCGCTTCGGCACCATCCGAGTGATGTGGTAGGAGTGTGGCTCCAAACCGGCACCGATGGCCTGAAAACAGCGCTCGGCAACCCACTCGCGAAGATCATCGACAGAATCGGCACCAACGCACAATTTGATCATGTGTAGAGGCATGCTGCTCTTGAAATCCTTTTCCACAAAAGCGTCAAGAGCGGAAACCGAAAACAGGCCGATCAGCACTCGACGACGTTGACAGCTAGGCCCCCCGTCGATGTTTCCTTATATTTTTCGCTCATGTCGTAGCCCGTCTGTCGCATGGTCTCGATACAGGCATCGAGCGGTACGAAATGACTGCCATCCCCTTTCACCGCAAGGGATGCGGCCGTAACAGCCTTGACGGCGCCGAGGGCATTGCGCTCGATGCAGGGGACCTGCACAAGCCCTGCGACGGGGTCGCACGTCATCCCGAGATGATGTTCGAGCGCTATTTCCGCAGCATTTTCAATTTGCTCCGGCGAACCGCCCATCACGGCCGCAAGTCCGGCGGCGGCCATCGCGGCGGCCGAACCGACTTCACCCTGGCATCCGACTTCAGCGCCCGATATCGAAGCATTGAATTTTATAATTCCGCCAATGGCGGCCGCCGTCAGAAGATAGGTCCGGATGCCTTCCTGATCCCAATCCTCATGAAAATGTTCGTAGTAGCGAATTGTCGCGGGAATAACGCCGGCAGCGCCATTGGTGGGCGCGGTGACGACGCGCCCGCCTGCGGCGTTCTCCTCGTTGACCGCCATAGCGTAGACGCTCAGCCAGTCATTCGCCAAGAGAGGGTTGGGTCTGTTGCTGCGCCATTCTGCCTCGAGCTTCTCGTGTATCTGCTTGGCGCGCCGGCGAACTTTCAATCCGCCCGGCATGATACCTTCGACTTTGAGCCCCCGCTCTATGCAGGCACGCATGGCGTCCCAGATCCGATCAAGCCCTTCATTCAACGCCTCAGGCGACATGTGGGCTTCTTCGTTGACACGTTTCATTTGCGCGATCGAGAGCCCCGAGCGCGCCGCCATTTCCAACATTTGTTTTGCCGTTGAAAATGGATAGGGAACTTTCACCGCAGCGGCAGCAGTTTTCTTGTAGGCACGCATCTGATCAAGTTCGGTATCGGTCACAACGAAACCGCCGCCGACGGAATAGTAGACGCGTTTGAGGAGGATGCGCTCGTCGCGGTCAAGGGCCGTGAAAATCATTCCGTTGGCATGACCCGGAAGAGGATGTTGCTTATCGAAAACGAGATCGGTGACAGGATTGAAATTATAGGCGGGGTGGCCAGCAGGCGTAATACGCTGCGAACGCTCGACCTTGGCGATGATGGTGTCCATCAAATCGGGATCGACCTGATCCGGATTTTCCCCCATGAGACCCAAGATCACCGCCCTGCCCGTTCCGTGCCCAATTCCGGTGTGGGCCAAAGAGCCGTGGAGGCTGACGCGGATCGTAGTGATCTGAGCCCCGACCGCGGGTCTTGGCCACTCATCGGACAAAATGAGGTCAAGAAACCGGTTGGCAGCTGACATCGGACCCATCGTATGGGAGCTCGACGGGCCCACGCCGATTTTGAAAACGTCGAAGACGGACAGAAACATCAGAGCTCCCTCAAAAATAGATCATCCAAGGCTACGTGAAGAGAACGACAAGATGAGTCGACCGCCCGACATCGCCTTTCGCGCTAGCGACATGGGAAAACCGCAAGAGATTGACGAGACAATCATTGCAGCTGTTTTCTCCATCTGTAGAGTGACGCCGCCAAGCAAGGAGCTGAATCAGTAATCCATCATGACAACGACCGACTATATCGCTCTGTGTTTCTTCGGCCTTCTGTGGTTTGGTTACAGCCGCTTGTTGTCCGGCGCAAGTTTCTTCGGCAGGACAAGCTTGACCCACGCGATGATCGAGCGTCGGCGTGAATGGATATATAATTCATTGCGGCGCGATCTAAAGATGATCGACACACAGATTATGTCCGGGCTTCAAAATGGCACTGCGTTTTTCGCCTCGACGTCAATGTTTGCCATGGGAAGCTGTTTTGCGCTTTTAGGAGCAACAGAAAAGGTCAACGCGGTCTTTGCGGATTTACCCTTCATCTTTTACGGCGGACACGCAGGCTTCGAGCTCAAAGTCGGTGGGCTTGCGGTGTTGTTCGGCTATGCCTTTTTCAAGTTCGGATGGTCTTACAGGCTTTTCAACTACTGCACGATCTTGTTCGGCGCCATTCCAATGACAGGCGACGCAAGTGAGGATCCTTACGCCGCCGAACGAGCCGCCGAACGTGTGATTAGGATGAATGTCATTGCTGGCAGTCACTTCAACGAGGGGCTGCGCGCAATATTTTTGTCGATCGGCTATCTCGGCTGGTTCGTCAATCCTTATGTCTTCATGTTGACCACCACCATTGTCATCGCAGTTTTGACACGGCGACAGTTTTTCTCATCGGCTCGCCTTGCCATCATGGATGCGTCCGCGCCCACGCCCGGCAATCGCTCGGGCCAGCGTCCCATCCTGCCGACATCGGCAAACGACCTCACGAAGGATCTGTAAATGGCCGTTTCGGCTCAGAACGACTTGTCTACGAGACCGCCGCGTATTGGCCTGATCGACACCTTGCGCGGTGTCGCGCTGATTGCGATGGCAAGCTACCACTTCTCCTGGGATCTCGAGTTCATGGGCTATCTTGCCCCTGGAACGGCCGAAACGGGGTTGCTGAAGCTCTATGCGCGTGCGATCGCGTCGACGTTCCTGTTTCTGGTCGGCGTGAGCCTCGTTCTGGCGAGCACACCTGCGCCGCGCTGGAACGCTTATTGGAAGCGGTTGGCGCTGGTTGCCGGTTCAGCCATGCTGATCTCCGTTGCGACCTTCTTCTTCACGCCGGGTGAGTGGATATTCTTCGGCATCCTGCATTGCATTGCGGCTGCTACATTGGTGGGCCTTGTCTTCCTACGACTTCCGCTCGCGCTCACGATTTTAATAACGCTCGCGTTTCTTGGCGTGTGGAGCGCAGATACCTTTACAGACTGGCACTTATGGCGTTCGGACGTTTTCGATCCACGCTATCTGGCTTGGACGGGCCTAGCCGAAGCGCCCGTTCGTTCGAACGATTTCGTTCCTCTGTTTCCTTGGCTTCTGCCGTTTCTTATCGGCCTGACGCTCGCCCGGATCGGACTGAAACGCAGATTGGCAGAAAAGCTGGCGGCAGTTGGAACAGGCACCAGCCTGCTTGCGCGGCTGGGTCGGCACAGTTTGATCTTTTACCTTTTACATCAGCCGATCCTGATTGCGATCGCCTGGAGCATGACTTTCGTCTTACCGCCACCTAAAGCCGATCCTATCCAATCCTACTTAAACAGCTGCAACGTTTCCTGCAGGGCGCAGGAAGGCGAAGCGCTATGCCGCAGCTTTTGCCAATGCACTCTGGACAAGCTTCAGGGGCAGAACCTGTTCACACCTTTCCAGTCGGGCGCGATCAAGCAGGATGACGAACGAATTTTATCACTTGCGGGAGAATGCAGTGCCGCGTCTCGGCAATGACAATCCATGATTGAAGTCCCGGCACGAAGCTTGCCGGACCCCTGATCAGGCGCCGCTGTCAAAGCAAAAGCGTGTTGCCCGTTTTGCTATCTCTATGAGTTGGCGAGAAGTCTGCCGAAGTGAATTTGAAACAGATAGTAAGGTGAGATCACGTTCCAACGCCAAGGTCTGCAAGGCGCCCAAGGCACGCTTCCTCAACATTATCAAGTTCGATGAGCGTATCGTCGATGTCCTTGCGCTTGCGACGCAATTCCTCGCGCTTTTCATCGACGCGCTTCATCAGAAGCTTCAACTGTCCCATCTCGCCTGGCGGCTCTTTGTAAACCTGTATGATTTCCCGGATTTCCGCGATCGTGAAGCCGATTCTTCGACCGCGCAGGATTTCCTGGATGAGCCGTCTATCTGCAGGGCGGAAGAGCCTTGTCCTGCCGCGGCGCTCAGGATGAATGAGGCCCTCATCTTCGTAGAAGCGCAGTGTTCTGGTCGATACCCCGAACTCGCGCGTTAGCTCCGTAATCGTGTAAAATTTATTCACCTGCATGGCATCTCCATCCGCCAGCACTGTGAAGAACTTTTACGTAAAAGTCAATTATTAGCGATTTCACAGATTGAACCACCAAGTCGCCAGACCAAGAAAGGCGAAGAAGCCGACACAATCAGTAACCGTCGTGACAAAGACAGACGAGGCAATCGCTGGATCTGCCCCCAACTTGTCGAGCGATAGCGGCAGAAGAATACCAGCGAGCGCAGCCGCAAAGAGATTGATGATCATTGCAGCCCCGATCAGATAACCGAGTTGCGGGTCTCCGAACCAGACGCTGGCGATTGCTCCCATTACAACGGCGAGAAGCCCGCCATTGATAATGCCGACACCAGCTTCGCGCCGGATGATTCTGGCCGCATTATAGATATCGAGATCCCCGGTTGCTAAAGCGCGCACCGTAACGGTCATAGTCTGCGTTCCCGCATTTCCGCCCATGGACGCTACGATCGGCATCAGGACGGCAAGCGCAATCATCTTTTCGATCGATTGGTCGAATAGCCTGATGACATTGGCCGATATCAAGGCAGTTCCCAAGTTGACCAGGAGCCAAAGGATACGAGAGCGCACCGTTGAAAAGATGTTGTCGGACAGTTCTTCATTGCCCACGCCGCCGAGCCGCTTGATGTCCTCATCAGCCTCCTCGTTAATGACATCGACGACATCGTCGATCGTCAGCACGCCGACAAGGCGACCGTTCTCGTCCAGCACGGCGGCAGATAGAAGGTCATATTGCTCAAAGAGATGCGCTGCTTCCTCCTGGTCCATTTGTGCTGGGATCGGGTGGGCGGTATCGCGCATAATCTCCTGGATCTTGAGCGGGCGCTTGGCACGTAGAATCTGATCGAGGTCGACGCTGCCGAGAAGTTTGAACGTCGGATCGACAACGAACACCTGGGTAAAGCTGTCAGGCAGCCTGTCATCTTCCTGAATATAGTCGATGGTTTGCCCCACGGTCCAAAACGGCGGCACCGCAACGAACTCGGTCTGCATCCGCCGACCTGCGGAGCTTTCAGGATATTCCAGCGACCGCCGGAGCCTGACACGCTCTGTGAAGGGGAGCTGCGATAAGATATCGTCTCTGTCCTCACGACGCAGATCCTCGAGAATGTAAACCGCATCATCCGATTCAAGGCGGCCAATTCCCGCAGCGATCTGGCGGTTAGGCATGACCTCGATGATTTCACGGCGGATCGCGTCATCGATGTGCGTTAAAGCGGTCATATCGAACTGATCGCCGAGGAGTTCAATCAAGGGGGAGCGCTGAGCTGGCTCAATGGACTCGAGGAGATGCCCGAGTTCGGTTTCATGAAGGCTAGCGACACGCGATTGGACGAGATGCTGATCCTTGCCTTCGACCGCGTCCAAAACCAGCGCCATAAAGTCGCTGCGAATGTTGCCGTCCTGATCGTAGATGGCGAAATTCTCTGAAGACGACCTCTCGAAAGTGCGCCTCGTTTGCGTCGTCACCATTATGCTCCCTACCCCATTGACCGCCCTTGAAGATTTAGAAGCGGCAATCTTAAAGGCAATAAAAGCTCTGACATCCGAAAATGCCGAAATGGGCGTCAAAGGGCCACGTAGACACAGGTTAAAGCGAAACGCCGAGAGGAGATGATGACAAAAACCTTAGGCGTCTTTAAATGCAGGCAGCTGTCACTCAGGGGAAACAGATGCCTCTTCTTTCCATTCTCCGCTTCCCCGACCCACGCCTGAAACTGCCATCCGAGCCCGTGACGGAATTCGATGCGCGTTTGAAGCGTTTAGCGGAAGACTTGCTGGAAACCATGCGGGCCGCACCCGGCGTTGGCATGACCGCTGCACATGTCGGCGTCCCCAAACGTATTGTCGTCATCGAGTTGGATCGACAGAAGGAGCCGCAATTCTACGTCAATCCGAAGGTGTTATCCGCATCTCCCGAGATCGCAGTCCATGAAGAAGGCAGCGTATCTATGCCGGGTGCGGTGGAAGAGATTTCACGACCAAGATCAATCCGCGTTGCTTATTACGATCTCGATGGTACGCACCACGAATCTGACGCCGACGGCTTTCTCGCGACATGCCTTCAGCACGAAATCGATCAACTTGACGGAATATTCTGGCTTCAACGTCTTTCTCGCTTGAAACGCGAAAGGCTCATCCGCAAGTGGGAGAAGTCTCACCGCTAACCGCTTCGAACCAATCTTCCTCCCGGACGTTAGAAACTCGAAACGCAGGGAGATTAAAATGATGAACGGCAAAACGACGCGTGAAGAAGACTATCGTGATTATGAAGAGCGGGATGTTTCGGAAGGATGGCCCTATGCAGACGAGGGCACATCGCGAGACGGCTCAGCCAATAACAAACCCTATGGAAACGGCGTTAATTTCGATGCGGAGTCCAATCCGGGATTTAGAACGGAAACCGTCGATGAACAAGGCCGTGAACCAGGTTTGCGCGATTCGCTGACCCCCGAGGCGATAAATCGAGAAGACGCGGACGACCTTGAGGCCCGTGTGACAGAGCGGCTGGAAGAGGTAGAGGATCTGGACATCGACAGTATCGATGTTCACGCGGACGGCCATACCATTACCCTTGAAGGATCTGTCGATACATTGGCCATATCGCGCAAAGCCGAACTTGTAGCGCTCGGAACAAAGGGAGTAAAGCACGTTCGAAACCGCCTTGAGACAATCGGGGTAGACGCTCACATTCCTAACGAAGATTAATTGTTGGCCGGCTAACGCGAGCGTGATCAAACTGTGAACAAACGAGACTGGGGCGACGCGTTTCTGCCAGATTGTCGCCTCAATTCGGGCGTGCATTAGGCAGGCGCCAGGGGAATTTGTGAATGAGGAGATATCACATGCGTGCCGCCCCACTAGCTTTGACCTTCATTGCAGCAGCTCTGTTTTCCGGCGCGGCTTACGCCCAGCCGGGCTATTCCGACGAGAGCATTGCCGACAGCAACGATACGGTTCCACAGAAGGTAGAACCGATGAAGCATGTCACCTACAAGAATAGCAGACAGATGGAATATTCGGACGAAAGCATTGCCGACAGCAATGATACTGTCCCCGTTCGGATTGAACGCCAAAAGGTAGACAAGATGGCAACCGCAAGCACGCGGGCGCTGCCTGACTGCCAGAGCATGCTTTACAAGAGAGACACAATACACACAGCAGGTGGGGACAGCGGTGCCAGCGAAACAGACGCTTGCCGTGCTACCCACTAGCATTCTTCGAAAAAGGGCAGCGAGGAGGATCCGCTGCCCTTCTTCTTTTTAATTATGAGTAAGGCTTTTCTATCGCTGTAGGTCCGAACACCTGTTCGAAGGACTGACGCAGCACGATATCCACATCGTCCATCGTAACGGGAAGACCGAGATCGACAAGGCTTGTTACGCCGTATTGAGATATACCACAGGGTACAATTCCGCTGAAATGATCCAAATCAGGCTCAACGTTGATCGAAAAGCCATGAAACGTGACCCATTTTCGAAGGCGAATTCCGATCGCGGCAATTTTGTCTTCGGTTGCTGAACCATCAGGCATCGGCTGCTTGTCAGGTCGTTTAACCCATACCCCGACCCTATCCTCACGCCGCTCCCCTCGAATATTCATGGCATCCAGGCTGCGGATAATAACGTCTTCAAGCGCAGCTACGAAGGCACGCACGTCCTGGCGACGACGCTTCAGGTCAAGCATGACATACACAACGCGCTGTCCCGGGCCATGATAGGTATATTCGCCCCCCCTGCCCGTCGCGAAAACCGGGAATCGATCCGGCGCCACGAGATCCTTGGGATCAGCGCTGGTTCCAGCCGTGTAAAGTGGTGGGTGCTCGACAAGCCATACGAGTTCGTCGGCGCCATCGGCGATCCTCGCCACTTCCTGCTCCATCACCGCAACAGCTTCGTCATAGTCAACGAGACCGGGCTCTGTTCGCCAGCGCACGGGATTGCCTGACTCGGCTTGGAACATCGATTGTCGAATTTCTGTTCTGAGCATGTGCTTTTCCAGCTTACGCATAGAGCGTTCCTCGCTCCTGCGCCGGTATATGGAGAGTTTTCACAAGCAAATCAAACAGTAGGCATGCTTTTCAAAAAAACTGTCACAGATCACTTGTGCTGGCGAAATGCTTTTGCTACACGCTGCCCTGCCGGCGCAAATCGGCACCTACCACGATGCGGTCGTGGCGGAATTGGTAGACGCGCAGCGTTGAGGTCGCTGTGGGGCAACCCGTGGAAGTTCGAGTCTTCTCGACCGCACCATCTTCTCTAGACAGCGATCTATATGATGATCGGGAGGCAGCCGTAAGCGGCGTGACGTGCCATGTCTGAGACTTCTACTCCCGAGAATCCTGTCCGCGGCATGTTGATCATGGCTGCATCGATGGCTGTTTTGCCGATGATGGACGCGATTGCCAAATACATGGCGACTTTCGAGGCGATGTCGCCTGGCCAGGTGACGTTTTACCGATTCTTTTTCCAATTGGTCTGCACACTCCCTCTTCTCATCATTTTTATGGGCAGCAAGGCTTATCAGGCAAAGCGCCCTGCGATGAACATTCTTCGCGGCGTTCTTCACGGTGCCGCGAGCCTATTGTTCTTCGTCGCTGTCAAATATATGCCGCTCGCCGATGTCTTCGCGATCTATTTTGTAGAGCCGTTCATGCTTACGGTCATGTCCGCTCTATTCCTTGGTGATAAAGTCGGTTGGCGCCGGTGGCTGGCGATTGCAGTTGGCTTCGGCGGAGCGATGATCATCATACAGCCGAGCTACGAGATTTTCGGACTGAAGGCTCTGTTGCCGGTATGCTGTGCATTCCTCTTTACGCTCTATCTCTTTATGAACCGCGCGATCGGCCAATCAGACTCACCATTGACAATGCAGACCATGGCAGGCGTAGGCGGTACCACTTTTATGGGACTGGCGCTCTGTATTGGCCACAGCCTGGAAGTTCGAGATTTCGAACCCTCCTTGCCGACCTCCTTCCTCGGCCTTTTCCTGCTGCTCGCATTGGGAACGATATCTGGATACGTGCACCTCTTGGTCGTGCGGGCATTTAGGATGGCGCCGTTATCGCTGCTCGCACCGTTCCAGTATTTCGAAATCATTTCAGCAACGATTTTGGGCTATCTTCTCTTCGGAGATTTTCCCACCGCATCCAAATGGCTCGGGATCGCTATTATCGTGATATCAGGTCTCTTTATCATCTGGCGCGAGCGCCTACAGGCGAAGGAATCGCAAAGCGTTGCGTCGTCGAGTGCCGCTTCGATCTAGCAATCCAGGTTTTCCTGCGCCGCGGCAACCAAAGAAGCTCTATTCGCATTAACGCACCCGGTTCGCCTCTACCCATTCTCATCTTCTATTGTCGAAAGAGTGCTGGCAGCATGCCCACGCCCGCTCTGTCCGACAGAAACGGCTACTCTGCGTCGCTTTTCGTCTTCTCAGCACGCCGCATCGGCATCACATCGATGATAGAGAAGATTTCATCCGCTGAAACGGGTTGGTCGCGTCGCAACTTCACGCCACCATCCTTTCCAATAAGAATTAGCTGGAAAGCCTCACCAGTGATGTTCGCTTCCTGTCGTACGGCCTTTGGGTTTGTTCGACGCTTGTCACCGTAAAGTGTCCTCAGCTCGTCTCTGCCGATCTGCAGCACGACCAAATCCCGCTCAGCAAGATCAGTTCCGTGCGATTGCAATAGAACTATTTGCCGCCGTAACTTCTCATCATCAACTCGCCCCGCGATAATCAGTACCCTATTTTTCCACGTGTAGGCACCGAGACTATCCATAGCGGAGGAAGGCGCGGAGCCCATAATCCAAAAGGTCATGGCAACCACCAGCGCAGTCGCGATGCTAGGCAACCTCACTCTGCGGGATAGAAACGGCCTAGGCGCGTTCGGATTGCGCCGGTAGCGTAGCTTGCTTGCCAAGAATGCCTCCAACATCTGCACGATTACGACTCGTACAACGCTCAGACAGTCCGCCTGGTTCTCACGGCACAGCGAGTTGATATCGGAAGCGTCAATTGGATCAATTTAAACGATTTCTTTCGCGGAAGGTAAAAGCCTGATCGCTTAGATGCGGGCCGCGGCTTCATGATGAAGCCTGGAGATAAAGAATGGACGAGCGGATTCGCGCCCAACGCTACGGGCACGATAATGAGTATTTTCGCCTTCAGCGCAGGTTCTTTGCCAGGGAAATTAGCAGCGAACGTGACTTTGAAACCCTGCTGCTCCTTGGCCTGCACATTTCCTCTTGGCACGATTTTCTTTTGGCTGAAGCGCCAAGCTATTTCACAAAGCACTGTCAGAGAGGCGGCATCATCTCACCGGAGAAGACTGCTTGGTTGATCCATATTCTTTCTCATGATGGCGTTGTTGAAACTCCACTGCAGCTCAGACTTCTCATAGCGCTGCTGGATATTGCCGAAGATAGCCAGGGTGATGTGCAGAATCTTGCTATCGATCAACTGCGATGTGCGATCGAAGGCATGAAGTGCAGTTATCGGCAGATGCGAAGGATAGACTATCCCGACATCACCGAAGACGACGCAGCCTATGTTCTGCGGATCCTTCATCGTGGAGGCGGAGAACGCATGAGCAGAGTCAATGATCAAACGATGAACATTATCCACCAGATCGGATCGCTGACGCGCGTCGGCAAGAACGATCCATCCTGGCAAAAGCTTCTCGATCAACTTGATAGTGCCGGAAAAAGAGCGAGACGCCCATGGCTGCGCCTTTCGCCAGCAGATTCCGGAACCTGCCAATCAACCAGATGATGTGTATTTTTGGAATCACCGACCATCGGAGCAGACTAAAGGGAATTAAATGAAGCAGTTCTGGCTTTTCACTTGAGGCCTTGGGCGATCACATGCGAAGAATGCGAAAACGCATCAAAAGGGAGTTCGCCAGAATGGACGTTCGTGCCGCGGTCGCTACACAAGCCGGTAAACCACTCGAAATCATGACTGTCCAGTTGGAAGGCCCCAAGGCTGGAGAAGTGCTGGTCGAGGTGAAAGCGACTGGTATCTGCCATACGGACGATTTCACATTATCCGGTGCCGATCCCGAAGGCCTCTTTCCGGCGATTCTCGGACATGAAGGAGCAGGGATTGTTGTCGATGTCGGCCCAGGCGTCACATCCGTAAAGAAGGGCGATCATGTCATTCCGCTTTATACGCCGGAATGCAGGCAATGCCCGTCCTGCCTCTCGCGCAAGACGAATCTCTGCACTGCCATCCGCTCCACGCAAGGCCAGGGGCTGATGCCTGACGGAACGAGCCGCTTCTCGATCGGCAAGGATAAGATCCATCATTATATGGGCTGCTCCACCTTTGCGAACTTCACGGTCCTACCCGAAATCGCAGTCGCCAAGGTCAATCCGGACGCGCCGTTTGATAAGATCTGCTACATCGGCTGCGGCGTCACCACCGGTATCGGCGCGGTGATCAACACGGCAAAAGTCGAAATCGGTGCGACTGCCATCGTCTTCGGGCTTGGCGGTATCGGTCTCAATGTGATCCAGGGGCTGCGGCTCGCCGGTGCCGACATGATTATCGGCGTTGACCTCAATAACGAAAAGAAGGCCTGGGGCGAACGCTTCGGGATGACCCATTTCGTCAATCCAAAAGAAGTCGGCGAGGACATCGTACCTTACCTCGTCAATCTGACAAAACGCGGGGCCGATCAGATCGGCGGGGCTGACTACACGTTCGACTGCACCGGCAATACAAAAGTCATGCGACAAGCGCTCGAGGCCTCGCATCGCGGCTGGGGCAAATCCGTGATCATCGGCGTGGCGGGTGCTGGACAGGAGATTTCAACCAGGCCGTTCCAACTCGTCACAGGACGCACATGGATGGGCACCGCTTTTGGCGGCGCGCGTGGGCGCACAGATGTGCCGAAGATTGTCGACTGGTACATGGAAGGCAAGATTGAGATCGATCCCATGATTACTCACACGATGCCGCTGGAAGACATCAATAAGGGCTTTGAGTTGATGCATTCAGGCGATTCGATCCGCTCGGTCGTGCTCTACTGAAAGGCAAATCACGACTTGCCGACGCCCATGATCTATGTCGATGCCGATGCCTGTCCGGTAAAGCAGGAAATTCTCAAGGTCGCGGAACGCCACGGCCTTGAAGTCACGTTTGTTGCCAATTCCGGACTACGGCCGTCGCGCGACCCGATGGTGAAAAACATTATCGTGTCAGGTGCCTTTGATGCGGCAGACGATTGGATCGCCGAGCGGGCGGGACGGGGTGACCTTGTGGTCACCGCCGACGTGCCGCTGGCGCAACGTTGTGTCGCAACGGGCGCCCAAGTCACCGGACCGACTGGCCGGGTCTTCGACGAGGCCAATATCGGAATGGCAAGCGCCATGCGCGATCTGTCTGCGCATCTGCGCGAAACAGGTGAAAGCCGCGGTTTCAATGCTCCTTTTAGCGCTCGCGACCGGTCGCAATTCCTGGAAGTTTTCGACCGGCTTTGCCGTCGCGCGAAAGCGCAATCTGATGGTTAGGAACGACAGTTGAACATCATATCCCAATCCCTCGCTTTTGGCGGCAGCCAAGGTGTATACAGTCACCGTTCGGAGACCTGCGACTGTGACATGACCTTCGCGGTCTTCGTGCCTCCACAGGCAAATCGCGCACCCTGCCCGGTCTTATGGTTTCTCTCAGGCCTGACCTGTACCCATGCCAATGTCATGGACAAGGGTGAGTATCGCCGTCTTGCCTCGGAATTGGGACTGATCATCGTTTGTCCAGACACCAGCCCCCGTGGACACGACGTTCCAGACGAGCCGGACAACTGGCAAATGGGCAAAGGCGCCGGCTTCTACCTTGATGCAACGCAAACGCCTTGGTCGGCCCATTACAGGATGTATACCTACCTTACCGAGGAACTGCCGGCCTTGATTGCAGCAGAATTTCCTGCCGATCTGACAAGACAGAGTATATTCGGACACTCCATGGGCGGTCACGGTGCATTGACGATCGTACTCAAAAACCCGTCCCGCTTCAAAAGCTGCTCGGCCTTTGCTCCGATCGTAGAACCGTCCACAGCGGATTGGTCAGCACCCGCCTTGGAAAAATATCTTGGACCAGACAAGGCAGAGTGGCGAAAATACGATGCGTGCCTGCTGATTAAAGATGGCTATCGGTTTCCTGAATTTCTCGTCGATCAAGGAAAAGCAGATAGCTTTCTGGAAAAGGGGCTAAGACCCTGGCTGCTAGAGGAGGCTGTGAAAGGAACGGACATTGGCCTGACACTGCGCCTGCACGAGGGCTACGACCATTCCTACAACTTCATCTCCACCTTCATGGATGACCATCTCCGGTGGCATGCAGAGCGGCTGCGCTGAAAGCGCATAAAGCAGCAAAAATTTCGGGTAAAAGCGTGTGCTAAGCGCGCCTGAAACCAGCGCTGGCGCTCAAGGCCACGATCCAGGGTGAATTCGGAAAGTTGGAGGGCGTCCGAGAATGGTCGCCCAGCAGTTGGCAGCAAGGCGCAACTGAAGGCGCTTTTCTGATGGTCGTGGGACTCGAAGGCTGCGCTCTATACAGAGAATGCCGACAAGAGAAAGCTTGCCGAGACGGCAGACAGGAAACTAACAGAGAACATCCCATCCCCGCACCTTGAGCTAGGTGCAGAAGAAACATCGAAAAAAATACGTTAAATTAGACAGTTAGGAAATATATGGCAGGCCCTGCAGTTGCAACATCATAAAACGTTTCTAATGACTCAGAGACAAGTGCGACCAAGAACAGGCTCGGTGATTTCACTCAGGAATTTCGAACCAGAAGTCTTACCTTGCGAATGAGCTGTCGCAAACATACGTCATATCGGGCCGCGATGAGCCGCTAGAAAGCTGATGCAAACACGGCTGACGAGCGGCGGAAAGCGGACAATCACTCCAAAACGAGCTTAACATTATTTCTGGCCTCGTCACCGCCGGCACTATGAATTTGGATGATTTCAATAAGCCAGTCGAAAACAGTGGTCCCTTGCCCTTTTCGCGCTCGGGCTAGGTTGGCTCGGACATGCGCTCGACTGCTAGGGTGACAGCGTTTCAGCTGTTTCTCTAACTGCTTCACAGTTTCCGGATGGCCCAGATTTGTCCGAGACACCTCTGAATGAGTCCAGCGAAGGACAAATCCCCCTTCAGGTGTGCCGAAGCCTCCACGCAGAATGTCGTTGAAGCCATCAAGATTTCGGCCCCAATCTGCACCTGGAACGAGCCTTTCACTTACTTGATCATAAAATGCCTCAAGCGACGTAATCTTCGACCCATCCAGCAAGTATTCTTTGGTCATGAGCCAGAAGATAATCCATAGCACTTTGTGTCAGCAACCGGGTCGTGAGCTGCCATGTGTGAAAGTTTACACTAAACAGGTAAATGCCGCGAAACAGCCGTTCCGGTTATTGCCACCATCCTCGACCGGTCGCACCCTAATATATTTCAATAACTTAAGGTGTGCGACCTGAGAGATAGGTGACAAATCGTACCGGAGACATGGGTTACACTTTCCGACTTTATCGGGAGGTGTAGATGCCGTGGAGAGAGACTTCGGTCATGGATGAGCGTCTTCGAT